>JBAPZR010001085.1:0-1736 GCA_049285335.1 Xanthobacteraceae bacterium
GGAACTTCGACGGTACGGTTGTTGCCGATATTGTAAATTCGCCAGGGCGCGACGCTGGTTGACGGATCCAACGCGCCATGCGGTGGCACAGCGGTTTTGGCGGGCACTCTTGCAATCAAACGTTCCACCGCTTCGACGACATCGTCGATATAGGTGAAATCGCGACGCATGTTCCCTCGATTGAATAACCGGATCGGCTGGCCTTCGTCGATCGCTTTGGCGAAAATGTACATCGCCATGTCGGGACGCCCCCACGGACCATAGACCGTGAAGAAGCGAAGCCCGGTGGCCGGCAATTCGTAGAGATGGCTGTAGGCGTGCGCCATAAGCTCATTGGCCTTTTTCGTCGCCGCATAGAGGCTGATCGGATGATCGACATTGTCGTGCACCGAAAACGGCAGATGCGTATTGGCGCCATAGACGGAACTGGAGGAAGCAAAAACGAGATGGCCGGTTTTGCGATGCCGACATCCTTCCAGAACATTGAGGAAACCGGCAAGATTCGCGTCGAGATAGGCGTGCGGGTTTTCCAGCGAGTATCGGACGCCGGCCTGCGCGGCGAGATGCACGACGGGTCCGAACGCGCCGTCGCGGAAAACAGTCTCCACCGACTTGCGATCGGCAAGATCGATCTTGTGGAAGGCGAAGTTGCTGAATTGGCTTAGCAAGGCCACTCGCGCGTTCTTCAGCTTGGGATCGTAGTAATCGTTGACGCTGTCGATGCCCACGACCGCGCGGCCTCGTCTGAGGAGGCGACGCGCCAATGCAAAGCCGATGAAGCCCGCGGCGCCGGTAACTAAGACCGGATCTTGCGACATCGGCGCTGCCCGCGCTTTTTCTCGTGTCGGTTTGCCGTCGTCACGTCATAGCCGCCACAGATCAATACAGTTCGGCCGCTGGGCGCGGTCGAGTTGCGATTTCACGTCGAATACGATGCCGGCGCCTCCCTTCAAAAGCCGCGTCAACAGCCCCCACCCGCCGCGAACGAAAGGTTCGTGAGCCACGGCGAATATCACGGCATCCGCCGGCGCCAGCGCATCCATCGCCATAAGCTCGATGCCATAGTCGCGTTTGACTTCGCGCGGGTCGGCGAGCGGGTCGTGCACTTGGACCGGCAGTCCGAAAGATCGCAGCTCTCCGACAATATCGGCAACCTTGGAATTGCGGGTATCCGGCACATTTTCCTTAAACGTCATGCCCAAAATCGTGACCGTCGCGGCCGCGCTTTTCCGCTTGAGCAAATGGCGGATGCATTCGTGCGCGATGCGCTGACCGACGCAGTCGTTGATCCTGCGGCCGGCCAAAATCACCTGTGGCTCGTAACCGGACTTCTCCGCGCGGAAAGTCAAATAATAGGGATCGACGCCAATGCAGTGACCGCCGACGAGGCCCGGCGTGAATTTCTGAAAATTCCACTTGGTGCCGGCCGCGGCCAGCACGTCGCCGGTATCGATGCCGAGATGCCCGAACAGGGCCGAAAGCTCGTTCATGAAAGCGATGTTGAGATCGCGCTGGGTGTTTTCGATGACTTTTGCCGCCTCCGCCACCTTGATCGATGGCGCGCGATGGATGCCGGCCCTGACGACCGACCCGTAGACATCCGCGACGATCTGCAGGGTTGGTTCATCTTGTCCGGCAACGACTTTAGTGATGGTCTCGAAGCGATGTTCTCTATCGCCGGGATTGATGCGCTCCGGCGAATAGCCGAGCGTGAAGTCGCGGCCGCAGCGCAGACC
>JBAPZR010001086.1:0-8928 GCA_049285335.1 Xanthobacteraceae bacterium
AAAGCGCGCGATGTCGATGGCGGCGATGCAGTGGCCGGTATTGGTCGCGCTCTCATCGTCGGCGTTGAAATCGACGACGTCCCGGCCGAAGGCGGCGCCGTTGAGCACGCCGGCGATGAGCCCGATCATCAGCGCCAGTCCGCTTCCCTTGTATTCCCCCATGGGCAGGAGAAGCCCGGCGGCCGATTTGTTCGGATCGGTGATCGGCGCGCCGCTGTTGGCATCGACGAACCAGCCTTCCGGCATCGTCCACCCGCGCAGCGCGTATTTTTTGACCGTGCCATAGGCGACGATCGAAGTCGCCATGTCGAACACCAGCGGCCGATCGCCGGTCGGCACGCCGATCGCGAGCGGATTGGTGCCGAGCAAAAGATCGGCGCCGCCCCAGGTCGCCATGTGATTGGCATTGGCGACAGCCGCGTAAAGTCCGACCATGCCGTGCGCCGCGGGCATTTCCGCGTAGAGCCCGGCGGGGCCGGCGTGATTGGAACGCCGCACGCCGACCCAGGCCACGCCGTTTTCGCGCGTCATCGCGATCGCTTCATCGGCGGCGCGCGACATGACGAGATGCCCCATGCCGTTGTCGCCGTCGACCAAAGCGGTCGCCGGCGCCAGGCGAGCCACCGTGATATTCGGCCGCTTGTTGAAGCCGCCGGCTTTGAGGCGGCGCACATATTGCGGCAGGCGGAAAATACCGTGACCGTCGGCGCCGGTCAGATCGGCTTGCGTCATCAGTTCGGCGCAGCGCGCGGCGTCGGCGTCGGGTAAGCCTGCGGCGACAAAGGCCCCTGCGATCAGCGAAGACGTAGCGCGCGCGGGCGCGCGCGCAATATCGGCACTCTTGGCTTCGGCGCTGCTCATGGCTATGCCGCCGCCACCGGCCGGCGCTGCGTATTGAAAAGCCCCGCCGCATGGCCGCCGAGAATCTTATCGCGATCGGCTGGCGCAATGCCGAGCGCGCGGACATGCCGGACGCAATCGAGCATGCCCATGTCGTAAGGGTAGTCGCTGCCGAGGAAAACGCGATCGGCTCCGACCGAGGCGATCAAAAACTCCAACGACGTTTTGGAATGCAGGATGGTGTCGTAGAGGAAGCGGTCGAGATATTTTTCTGGCGAATGATCGAGATGCACTTTCGGCTCCGGCCGCACCTCCCAGCCGTGCACCCAGCGTCCACCCTGATACGGAATAAAGCCGCCGCCATGCACCATCACGAAGTTGAGCTTGGGATGCCGCGCCAAGACGCCGCCGAAAATCAGACACGCCGCGGCGATTGTGGTGTCGAGCGGATTGCCGATCAAGTTGCCGAGATAATAGGACCGCAGCCGATCGGCGCCGGCGACATTGCCAGGATGGACGGCCATGAACGCGTCGAGCTCGGCAGCCGCGGCCCATAGCGGCTCGAAACTCGGATCGTCGAGATTCTTGCCGCCAACATTGGAGCCGATCATCGCGCCGGAGAGCCCGAGCTTGGTCATGGCGCGGCGCAATTCATCGGCGGCCTTTTCCGGCGCCTGCATCGGCAGCGTCGCGATGCCGGCGAAACGCTCGGGATGCTCCCTGGTCAGCCGCGCGATTTCATCGTTCTGGATCGCGGCTGCCGCGGCGCCGACCGCGGCTTCCTGGCCATAGAGCCAGGTCTGCGGCGAAGCCGAGAGAACGTGCATATCGACTTCGGCCGCCGCCATGTCTTCGAACCGGCGGGCAACGTCATGGCCGCCGCGCGGGAACGGCCGGTACGGCACGCCGGCGACTTCAAGCACGGAATTGTCACCGTCGATCGGCGTGAGTTTGAGGCCAAGACGCGGGATCTCGCTTTGCAGGAGCTTGATCGTCGTGTCGGCGAGCACATGCGTATGGGTGTCAATGGTTTTCGTCATTGGATGTCCTTAAGCGCGCAGCGCGCATGTTGTGCGCATATCTCGCCAAACCGTGCAACCAAGCGATGCGACAAAGCCATGCAACAAGCCATGCAACAAGCCATGCAACATGAGGCATGAGCCTTGTCTGAAGTGCTCCCACAAAAGGCCTTTTTAAGCGGCGGTTTCGGCTATAAAGAGCGGCCGAAAATTCCCCGGAGCCTTTGTCGTATCAGCATGGACGCTCAAGCAAATTCGCCATCCACAATCGCGCAGGAAGCGCGCCACGTCCGCACCGAAGACGACGTGCTCGTCCGCGGTCATGGCCGTTATGTCGCCGACGCGCCGTTGCCGAACCAGGCCTATGCCCATTTTTTGCGGTCGCCGCATGCTTTCGCCCGCATCGTGCGCATCGATGCCGCGGCGGCGGAAAATGCGCCGGGCGTCATTGCCGTGCTCACGGCCAAGGACATGGAAGAGGTCGGCAATGTTTCGCGGCACCCGCCGCTTGCGGGCCGCGCCGGCGCCAAGCTCGTCGTTTCGCACCGTCCTCCGCTGGCCCGCGACCGCGTGATGCACGTCGGCGGAGCGGTCGCGATGGTGGTCGCCGAGCGCGCGATGGCGGCGCAAGACGCCGCCGAATCGATCAATGTCGAATACGAGCCGCTAACGCCGATAACCGACGCCCGCGCCGCGCTTGCGCCGGGCGCGCCGCAGCTGTGGCCGGAAGCGCCGGGCAATCTCGCGGTCGACTGGCCGGGGCCCGCCGCCGATCCCGATGCCAATGCGGCCGAGGCGGAGCGCATCTTCGCTTCCGCCAAATATGTCGCGCGCGTTGCGGAGATGAACCAGCGCCTGTGCGTGGCGTCGATGGAGCCGCGCGGCGCCACCGCAAGCTACGACGCCGCGCAGGACGCCTATACGCTGCGCACCTGCTCGCAAAGCGCCGGCACCATGCGCGATAACGTGCTCGCCATCATGAATTGGCCGAAGGAGCGGCTGCGCGTCATCACCGAGGACGTGGGCGGCGCTTTCGGCCTGAAAACCTCCGCCTACCCGGAATATATCGCGCTGCTCGTCGCCACGAAGAAGATCGGACGCCCGGTGCATTGGATGTCCGGCCGCTCGGAGGCCTTTCTCAGCGACAATCAGGCGCGCGACATTTACTCGGACATGGAGCTAGCGCTTGACGAGAAGGGAAAATTCTTGGCGCTGCGCATTCGCAGCGTCGGCAATATGGGCGCTTATCTCGGCGCCATCGGCGCCAATATCCCGACCATCAGCTTCACGCGCTGCCTGCCAGGCATGTACGACATCAAGCCGATCGATATCAGCGTGAAATGCGTCTACACCAATACGCTGCCGACCGCGCCCTATCGCGGCGCCGGGCGGCCGGAATCGAGCTACGCCTTGGAGCGCGTCGTCGACGAGGCCGCGCGCTTGACCGGCATCGATCCGATCAAGCTGCGGCGGCGCAACCTCGTCAAAAAATCGGCCATGCCATACAAGACCGCCGTCGGCACCACGATAGACAGCGGCGACTTCGCGGCGATCCTCGACAAGGCGCTGGAGCTTGCCGACTACGCCAATTTCAAGACCCGCCGCCGGCAAACGCAAAAGCGCGGCAAATATCGCGGCATCGGCCTCTGCTGCATGCTCGAACATTCCGGCGGCTCGCCGACCGAGAGCGCGGCCTTGGCTTTCCCCGGCGACGGCACGCTGCAATTCCGGCTCAACGTGCAGAATACCGGCCAGGGTCACGCCACGGTGTTTTCGCGGCTGATCGGCGCTGAGCTCGGTATCACGCCGGAAAAAATCCCGCACGGTCACGGCGATTCGTCGAACGAGCTGCCGGGTTATGCTTCGGTCGGCTCGCGCTCGGGCATGACGGTGAGCCATTCGCTGGTCAAGGCAGTTGAGCAGATGCTGGCCAAGGGCAAGCCGATCGCCGCCGCCATGCTGGAAGCCGGCGAGGCCGACATCGCGTTCAAGAACGGTGCGTTCGAAGTCGTCGGCACCGACCGGCGCATTTCCCTCTTCGACGTCGCTGCGCATGCCGCCGCGCGCAAGAAGCGCGGCGAGATCGCCGAGGATCTCGACACCAAGGCCGTCACCGAGACGCCGCAGACCTTTCCCAACGGCGTGCATATCGCCGAGGTCGAGATCGATCCGGCGACCGGCGCCATGGCGGTCGTCGGTTATGCGGCGGTCGACGATTGCGGCCGGGCGCTCGATACGATGATCGTGGAGGGCCAATTGCACGGCGCCATCGCGTCCGGGCTGGGCCAGGCGCTGATGGAAAGCACGGTTTACGATACCGACAGCGGTCAGCTCGTCACCGGATCGTTCATGGACTACGCCATGCCGCGCGCGAACGACATGCCGCCGCTGCGCGACGCGATGCACAATGTGCCGGCGACAACCAATCCGCTTGGCGTCAAGGGCGTCGGAGAAGCCGGCACCACGGCGGCGATCGCCGCGGTGATGAACGCCGTCGCCGACGCCATCCCGAACGGAGCCGGCGCGCATCTCGACATGCCCGCCACGGCGCCGCGGCTCTGGGAGGCGTGCCGCCGGGCGGCGGGTTAAGACGACCGAGGCCGAGGCACCGTCATCAGACATGATCGGGGCAAGCCGTCGATCGCAACGGCCAGAATTTTTCCGGTGTAGACGTTGCGATTGACGGCTTTTCCCGAACGCTTTTATGCGTTTTGACCTTAGTCATGATCATTCTGGGTGCGTGCAGCGGAGCCTTCCCATGACCGAAACAATCGCGCGGCGCGATGACGGGCCCTTGCCGCACTCGATGCCTGTGCTTCTGAGTTTCGTCGCCGGCTATGTCGACAGTTACACCTATCTCGGCCTGTTCGGATTGTTCGTCGCGCAGGTTACAGGCAGTTTTGTCATCGCCGGCGCCGAGTTCGTGACGCATGATTTCGGCATCGCCGGCAAGCTCTTGGCCATCGTCGCGTTCGTGCTAGCAGCGGCGGCGACCGCGGCGCTGATCGCGCTTACCCGAAATGCCGGGCGTGCGACGCTGCCTTGGATGCTCGGCCTGGAAGCGCTGCTGCTCGCGGTGTTCGCGGCGATCGTGGTGTTCGGCCCGCCGATCGAGGATGCGCGCGACTGGCATGGCATCGCCGCCGGCTTGTTCGCGGCCATGGCGATGGGCGCACAAAGCGTGCTGGTGAGGCTTTTGATGAAAGACATTCCCCAGACCAACGTGATGACCGGAAACATGACCCAGCTTGGCATTGCGATCACCGAGATCATCGTGGCGTGGCGGCGTTTCGCCCGAAGCCGTCACGACGTTGCGGCGGTCGCCGAATTCGAAAAAGTCCGCGAGCGGCTGCTGACGGTGCTGTCGATCGCGCTCGGATTCATGGCGGGCGCCGCGTCGGGCGCATTCGCTTTCGCCACGGCCGGATTGCGCGGCGCGCTCGTCGCGGTCGTTATCGTCGCCGCGATGGCGCTCTGGGCGGCGGTGCGGCAAGAACGCACTTAAATCCGCTTCTCCCCGCGAAAGCGGGGACCCAGTCTTTCGTGACAAGTCCGTCTGGATTCCCGCCTGCGCGGGAATGAGCGGAGTTAGCGCCCCGCTCCCCTCTGCCGCACCGGCGCGCGGCTGTGCTTGTTGTTGAGATGGACGAGGTGCTTGAGCATCCCCATGAAGGCGTTGCGTTCGCTTGTTTTGAGCGGCGCGAGAATCAGTTGCTGCGTCGACTGCACCGCGGGCTCGATCTGCCGAATGAGCCTGCAGCCCGCCGGCGTAATGGACAGTGATTTGGTGCGCCGGTCATGCGCGCCGTGAAGGCGGCGGATAAGCTTCTTCTTCTCCAGCCGGCCGACTACGCCGCCGATTGTGGTTCGGTCGAAGGCAATAATGTTGCACAGCGCCGTCTGATCGATCCCCGGATGACTGCCAATCGCGACCAGCGCCGCATATTGCACCGGCGTGATGTCGAAAGCCTTGGCCTGCTCGAGAAACAGCGCAAAGGAAATCTGGTGCAGCCGGCGGATGAGATGCCCGGGCATTTCGAGCAAGCGTCGATCGCCCTCGAGCTTCCGCATAAGGCAATTCCCTGCTCCGCCTGACAAATCAAATCAGGCAAAATCGACGGCCGCATTGACCGCCGCGCCCTATCGTCAGTACACTGAGCAACAATAATCGTCAGTATACTGATGAAATGCAAGTGCACAACAGCGCCGTCATTGCGAGGCTTAGTGGAGGACAAGATGCCCGATCATCCCGAGGCGATCGTCGCCGGAAAGAAGCGTCCGTTCACCGGAGCGGAATTCTTGGAATCGCTGCGCGACGGCCGGGAAGTCTACATCTACGGCGAACGCGTCGACGACGTCACAACGCATCCGGCGTTCCGCAATTCGGCGGCCTCGGTCGCGCTGCTCTATGACGCGCTCCACGATAAAGCCCATAAGGACGTGCTCACCGCGCCGACCGATACCGGCTCCGAGGGCTATACCCATAAATTCTTCAAAGTCGCGCATTCGCGCGAGGATGTGATCGCGCAGCGCGACGCCATCGCCGCCTGGGCGCGCCTGTCCTATGGCTGGATGGGCCGCAGCCCCGACTACAAGGCCGCGTTCCTCAACACGCTCGGCGCCAATGCCGCGTTCTACGGCAAGTTCGCCAACAATGCCCGCGCCTGGCACAAGCGCGCGCAGGAAGCGGTGCTCTATCTCAATCACGCGCTGGTCAATCCGCCAATCGACCGCAGCAAGCCGGTCGAAGAGGTCAAGGACGTCTACATCACCATCCAAAAAGAGACCGACGCCGGCATCTATGTCTCCGGCGCCAAGGTGGTCGCCACCAACTCGGCGCTGACGCAATACAATTTCCTCGGCCAGAATATGGGCCAGGAGATCACCGATCCGTCCATGGTGGTGATGTTCATCGCGCCAATGAACACGCCCGGCATCAAGCTGATCTGCCGGCCATCCTACGAATTCGCCGCGGCGGCCACCGGCTCACCGTGGGACTATCCGCTGACCTCGCGCTTCGACGAAAACGACGCCATTTTCATCTTCGACAACGCCTTCATTCCCTGGGAGAACGTTCTGGTCCATCGAGACATGGAGCGGCTGAAGAACTTTTATCCACAATCGGGCTTCTTCAATGGCTTCACGTTGCAGGGCTGCACCCGGCTTGCCGTGAAGCTGGATTTCATCATCGGGCTATTGTGGAAGGCGGCGCGCGCGACCGGCGTCGAGGGCTTCCGCGGCGTGCAGGCGCAGATCGGCGAAGTGATCGGTTGGCGCAACCTGTTCTGGTCGCTGACCGACGCAATGGCCTGCAACCCAGTGCCGTGGGTCGACGGCGCCGTGCTGCCGAACGCGCGCGGCTCCGCCACCTACCGTCTGTTCATGACCGAGGCCTATCCGGCAGTGCGCAACATCGTCGAAAAGATCATCGCTTCGGGGCTGATCTATCTGCCCTCGCATGCCCGCGATTTCAAAAATCCGGATGTCGACAAATATCTGGCCAAATACGTGCGCGGCTCGAACGGCATCGACTACAAGGAACGCATAAAGATCATGAAGCTTTTGTGGGACGCCATCGGCACCGAATTCGGCGCGCGGCACGAGCTTTACGAGATGAACTATTCCGGCAGTCACGAGCTTATTCGCGTCTTCCAGCTGCAGCAGGCGCAAGGCAATGGCGCGCTTAAAGCCATGGAAGCGCTCGCCGAGCAATGCATGGCCGATTACGACGAGAATGGCTGGCGGCATCCCGCCTATCGCGATGGCAGCGATATTTCGCTGGTGGGAAAGGGGTAGGTCGGCGACCGGGCCGGTGGCGGCCTCAGTGCCGCCATTTGATCGAACAGCCCATGGACGGAAGCTGCTCTTTCGGCCCGTGACCTGTCTCGGCAATCTCCTTCATGGCCTCGTATAAATCGCGGCGCGCATTTGCAATCGGCGTCATGCGCGACGCATCGAGGCGCCCCCGATATTGCAACTCGTCCTTCGCGTTGAGGCCGAAAAAATCTGGCGTGCACTGGGCGCCGTAGGCCCGTGCCACGTCCTGGCTGGCATCAATCGCATAAGGAAAGGTGAACCCATGGCGCGCTGCGAACGCCTTCATATTGTCGAAGGAGTCCTCAGGATAGGCTTCAGCGTCGTTTGGCATGATTGCGATCGTGCCAATGCCAATCTCGCGCAGCGCGTTAGACTCGGCCACGATGCGGCCGATGGAGGCTTTCACGTAGGGACAGTGATTGCAGGTGAACACGACGAGCGTGCCTTTGCGCCCGCGAACATCGGCAAGCGAATAGGTCCTGCCATCAGTACCTTTGAGGGCAAAATCTTTCGCGCGCCATCCGATCGCATGCACTGTATCCAATACCATTGGGCTTTCTCCGCGATGAGCTTCCTATCTTGGCAATATATTCATGCGAAAGGCCATGACGACATGGCGAACGTGCGGCGTCCATGCCAGGCGGCGGCGCGCTGCGGGTCCAAGAGCGACGCATGAACGCCTCGTCGCGCTCCTATCGGCTCACGCTCGGCTTGCATAGATTCACGATCGACAATTGAAAGGACTTTTCATGATCCCGTTGAGGAATTTCACCGCGCTGGTCGGGCGCGTTCTTTTGGCGTTTATTTTCGTTCAGGCCGGCATCGGCAAGCTGAGCGCGATCGATGCGACGGTTGCGAACATGACGAGCCACGGCATTCCGTTATCGAATGTCCTGGTATGGGGCGCGGTCGTGCTCGAGCTCGGTGGCGGGCTGTTGCTGATGACCGGCCTATTTGCACGCTGCGCGGCGCTGGCTTTAGCGATTTACGCGCTCGTCTTGGCGCTGCTTTTCCACGCCTATTGGCTGGCGCCGGCCGCGGAGGCGCGCGTGCAGCATGCGAGCTTCTTCGGCCATCTTTCGATTATCGGCGGCATGCTCTGCGTTGTGGCGTTCGGCGCAGGCGCCTACAGCCTCGACGCGCTGCGGGGGCGGCAAAGCTAGGGTCAAAACTCACGAAAGCGTTCGGAAAATCCATCGATCACTACGGTTATGCGTCCTTGCGTGGACCCACGTTATTGACCGGGTGCACG
>JBAPZR010001087.1:0-3906 GCA_049285335.1 Xanthobacteraceae bacterium
GCGCCACACCTGCGGGCATCTCCTGGCCGATGCCGGACACGACACGCGGCGCCTGCAGCTATGGCTCGGCCACGTAGATATCAAGCACACGGCCTATTACAGCGAGCTGAGCTCGAAGCCGTTTAAAGAGTTCTGGAAGTAATTAGCGACCCAAACGGGAGCACTCTTGCCCCATCAAACAACAAAAGGCGAAGCGAGCACACGGCTAGGATACCGGTGCGGTAGACTGAACTTTCGCCAATGCGGTTCAAGGATTTCTGGCGGGCGTAATAGCAGTTAACGATGTCCGCTATTCCTGCGAAAGCGGACATCGCGTGCTAACCTCATTCGATGATATTGTCTGCCTAGTTCACCGTAACCGTCACGCGCAAGAAGGTCGCCGGAATCGAAGTGGCATTCTTGCGTGGGGTAGTATTCTTGCTCTCGAAGAGAGCATTCAATTCCTTGCTCAGATCGTCAGCTCGGCCGTTCTTTTCCGCCGCTTCAAAGGCATTCATCGTGGGACCGTAGTAGTGTGTGAACGCATCTACGAAGTCGGACGGCGCGCCGGGAAAGTTGAACGTGTAGGTATCTCGGGCGAACGACACATTGCCCTCAGGAACTCCGGCGCTCGCAAATCGCTCGATGACATTAGTCTCGATCCCCCATGTCATCGGGCTGATAAAGCCTTCCGGCGGTGGCGGCGTATAGGTGGCACTGATTTTCAGGATCTGTGCGACCAAGGTCGGATCATTAGGAATCCAGTTCCCCATGATGATCCGCCCGCCGGGGCGGCTCAGGCGCACCATCTCCTTGGCTACATCGAATGGCTTCGGCGCAAACATGGCGCCGAAGATGCTGACGACAAGGTCGAATGTCTTATCTTGCAGGCCCACCAGATTACTCGCATCGCCTTCCTGGAAGCGGAGATTCGTGAGCCCCTCAGCGTCGGCGCGTTGGTTGCCCGCCTCTACAAGGTTCTGTGCGATATCCACGCCCAAAACGTCGGCGCCAAGCCTTGCCTCCGGCAGCGCGGTCGTGCCATCGCCGCATCCGAGATCTAGGACCTTCAATCCTTTCTTGATTCCAAATGTGTTAACAAGCGCCTCACCACTTTCGCGCATGCTCGCTGCAATGCGTGTGAAGTCACCTTTCTCCCAAAGTGCCTTGTTCGGATTCATCCGGATTGCCCCCGATCTTGCCCGTCTTGTCGCGTCGAAGCGACGCCTCCTGCGGCCCAAGACTTCGTGGCTAGCACATTCAGCCGATCACCAAGTGTGACATAACGCCCAGAGATGTAATGTCGAGCTGTTTGGCGCCGACCGATGCCGGAGTTCGATGCCGTCGTTGGCAGTTTCTTTGGAAGGACGATAGGGATTGTGATGGCATCTAAATGCACCGCTACGCGGCACACGCCTCCGCTGGTTGGGTCGTCGCCGCCGCCAAAGCTTGGTCGAGATCGGCAGTGATATCGTCGATATGCTCGATACCGACCGAGAGGCGCACATAGCCGGGGGTCACGCCGCTCGCTAACTGATCCGCCGGGCTTAATTGCGAGTGCGTCGTGCTGGCCGGATGAATTGCCAACGAACGCGCATCACCGATGTTGGCCACGTGATAAAAGAGTTTCAGCGCATCAATAAATCGAGCGCCTGCCGCGTGGCCTTGTTTGAGCTCGAAACCGACGAGGCCACCAAAGCCTCTGAGGTAGACGTTGGCGCGGCGGCGCTGTTCGACATCTTCGTGCAGACCTGGATAGATCACGCGGGCGACTGCTGGATGGCGTTGCAGATAAAGTGCGACCTCTGCCGCGTTGCGGCAGTGTTCGCGCATCCTGATGGGGAGGGTCTCCAGCCCTTGGATAAACTGGAAAGCATTAAAGGGGCTCATGCACGAGCCGATGTCGCGCAGCAGCACGACTCTGGCCCGGATAATGTAAGCGATCGGACCAAGCGGCTTCACCGCTTCGGTCCAGACGGCTCCATGATAGCTCGGATCGGGTTCGTTCAGCGTGGGGAAGCGCTCTGGCTGCGCGACCCAGTCGAAGTTGCCACCGTCGACGATGACACCGCCGATCGACGTGCCGTGCCCACCGATATACTTCGTGATCGAATGCACGACGATGGCCGCGCCATGCTCAAGCGGCCGGCAGATCACCGGAGCCGCCGTGTTGTCCATAATCAGCGGCACACCGAGTCCACGCCCGATTGCCGCAACCTCTCCGATCGGAAACACGGTGAGCTTCGGGTTAGGCACGGTTTCGGCGTAGTAGGCACGAGTGCGGTCGTCTGTCGCCCGACGGAACGATTCCGGGTCTGCGGGATCGGCGAAACGCACGGTTATGCCCATAGAGGAGAGCGTGTTGGCGAACAGGTTCCAGGTACCGCCATATAGGTCCGTGGAGCTCACCACGTTGTCACCGGGCCGGCACAAGTTCTGAATCGCCATCGCGGAGGCGGCCTGTCCTGAGCTGACGGCGAGCGCAGCCACGCCGCCTTCGAGTGCGGCCATCCTCTGCTCGAGCGCATCGCAGGTCGGGTTCATGATGCGCGAATAGATGTTGCCGAACTCCTTGAGCGCGAACAGGTTCGCTGCATGCTCCGTGTCGCGGAACTGATATGACGTGGTCTGGAAGATCGGCACCGCAACAGCGCCTGTAGCGACATCGCTGCGCGGGCCGGCATGCAGGACCAAGGTCTGGGGCTTGTCGCTCTTCACATTCATCTTTCTTCTCCATCGCGTTGGTGGCTCATGAATTGTGCGACTCACTTGGTTCAAGCGGCCAATGGGCGGACCGTTGGCGACGCGGTTGAAACGCTCAACTTTTTCTCCAACCTGACGAGCCTGGCATCTCCAGGATTCATTCTGATCGCATAACCGCTCCGCGCCGCCAGCCCGAGCATGGCTTTGTTGTCGTACAGCGTATCGGCGAATATGCGCTGGATACCCGATGTGATCGCCTCACGCTCGAGTCGCGCGAGCAGGGCGCGGCCGATGCCGTTGGCGTGCCAATCGTCGGCGACAGCAATGGCGAACTCGCAGGTGGCAGGATCGCGCTGTTCAATGACGTATCTCGCCTCACCGATCATGATCTCGCGACTGTCCTCGAAGACCTCGGCCAACAGGGCGAGATGGTTGCGATAGTCGACACTGACGAAGCGTTGCGCCACCGCTTCTGGCAGCTCGTTGACTGGGGTCATGAAGCGGCGGTAGCGACCCTCCGCGGAAAGCGAACGGAAGAACTCCTGCTGCAGCTCTAGGTCCTGAGGCAACGTCGGACGAATGGTCACCCGTCTGCCGTTAGCGACCCTTACGATGTCGATCAGATGCACAGGATAGCGAGCAATGGCGTAGGTCATGCCATGGCCCCCATCGGCGCTGGGGCAGCACGGCTCTTGGCTTGCCGCGACTGCGCATCGATGGTGGTGATGTGGCGCGCGATCAGCGCCGCAACCTTCGATGCATGGGTGAAGGGACCCATGTGCCCGGCGCCGTCGATGACGAGCAGCCGGCTATCGGGCAGCAGCTCCGCTAAGCGGTCAGCAATGATGCGCGACGGTCTCAGTGCGTGCTCGCCGCACATGATGAGCACGGGACACTTGAGGGTTCGATAGTCCCTCGCGCGTGTCGGATTTTCGATCAGGGCACGAAACTCGAGTGGCCCCTTGGGCGCCCAGCGCATCAAAGCGCCTTGCGCGGCCGGACGCATCGTCTCCCAGGTACCGGCGTCATTCCAATAATCGACGAACCCGGCAACAGCCCGGCGATAATCACCAGTGAGCACTCCATCGGCGATGCGCCGCGCAACACCAGCGATCTCAGAGAACGCCTTGGCCCCAGAGTCGCCCAACTGTCGCAGCGAGTGGAATGCCGAAGGCTCGTAGATCACTATGCTCGCGATCTGCGAGGGCCGCGCCAGCGCCACGT
>JBAPZR010001088.1:0-1947 GCA_049285335.1 Xanthobacteraceae bacterium
TCCCATCGCAAAGTTAGGGTCACGCATTGCGGAACGTTTTGCCAACGTGGGTCTGACTGCAGAGCTTCCGGAATTACGGGTTCAGGCCCCCGAACCGGCGAAATTCGCTAAGCGGTGATTATTCTCGACACCAACGTACTGAGCGCGTTAATGCACCTGGGACCGGACCCAGCAGTGGTGGCATGGCTGGACCAGCAGCCTGCCGAATCGATCTGGATCACGAGCATCACTCTGTTCGAAACCCGCTTTGGTCTGGCGTTGCTGCCGTCAGGCCGCAGGCGACAAGCGCTTGAATTGGCCTTTGACCGGATGCTGAACGAAGATCTGGAAAACCGTGTATTGGATTTCGACAGCGTAGCGGCGAATGCAGCAGCATTGCTGGCCGCGGCACGTCAGAAAATGGGGCAACCTGTAGACATGCGTGACACTCAAATCGCGGGCATTGCGGTGGCGCGGCACGCCACTCTGGCAACGCGAAACGTACGGCATTTTGCAGATCTCAAAATATCGATAATTAACCCCTGGGCCTCCGCACAGACACGATAAATGTGAGCGTCCGCTGATTGCAGGCGGTCAGAAGCGGACATCCACCACTTGGACCGCGCGTCGGGCCTTTGGACAGGAGGGAATTGAGCCCGTCTACCCGGGGCGACCGCCGAAAACTGACTGCCCTTGGCCGCCGTTTGAGGCGGTCTTTTTTATTGCCCGTTAGACTGTCTATTTGGTTTCTGGCGCAGCTGGCGTGCGTCGCGGCTTCGTCGCCGCAGCGATGCAGCTCACGGTGATGTCCGCGGCACAGAGCAACCGGCTAACCCTGCGTCCAAGTGCCGATGATTGCCCAAATCTCAAATGGTGTCGGTGTTGCGAAAGATCCCGGCAAATTCCGCCCAGGAGTTCGAGGCGCTCATATCGACGACCCGGGCGGTTCAACCCGCGGCTTGGCTGGAACCTAGATCTTGACCGGGACCGTGCAAGGTGAGATCATTGAGATCAGTGATCTCATGGAGCGCCGGATGGCTGGGAACCTGCATGTGCGTAATTTGGACGACGATCTGATCGCTCGATTGAAGCGTCGTGCGGCACGGCACGGTCGCTCCACGGAAGCCGAGCATCGGGAAATCCTCCGCCAGGCTCTTATCGCCGACGTTGAGCCTTCGTTTGACACGTTAGCCGCCGACCTGCGGAAGCTAACGAAGAGGCGAAAACAGACACCCTCGGAAGTTCTGCTTCGTGAAGGACGTAAGGGGCGGTGAACACGCTCGTCATTGATGCCAGCATCGCCATCAAATGGATGGTCGAGGAGGACGGTACGCCGGCAGCGTTGACGCTTCGCCAAAAAGCCAAGTTGATCGCGCCCGATTTGCTGGTCGCTGAGTGCGCGAACATCCTTTGGAAAAAAGTCCGAAGGAGTGAGCTTTCGAAGGCGGAAGCGCTTCTCGCCGCCCGTCTGCTTCAGGGCGCCGAAATCGAACTGCTTGCCACGAGATCTTTATTTGAAGTTGCGACGCGAGTGTCGATCGAGATTGACCATCCCGCTTATGATTGCTTGTATCTTGTCCTGGCTGCTGAGAAAAAATGCCTGTTTGTTACAGCAGATGAACAATTTCTGCGCAAGCTCCATCAGCACCGACACCATATACTTCGCGACAGAGCAATTTCATTGATCGAAGCAGCGAAATTATAAATCGTAATTACTGGCGCGAGCACTGGCGCAGCGCACCGGCGAGACGTTAACCGAGGCGGTCATTAACGCGCTGCGCGAACGCCTCGAGCGAGAAGCACTGTACCGCTGCCGCTGCTTGACCCGCGTCGCCCCGACCAAATTCTTGGCTATGACAAGAACGGTCTGCCGCGATGATCATTGACACATCTGCGCTCGCCGCAGTTTTGGACCAGGAACCGGAAGTGGAGCGGATCGTGCGCACCTTGGTTTCCGCACCGGATCGG
>JBAPZR010001089.1:0-18587 GCA_049285335.1 Xanthobacteraceae bacterium
CTACAAATTCCTGCAGGACTGGATCGCCAATCTGACGCCGCAATACTGGCAGTTTTGGATCGGGCTCGTGCTCGTCGTCATCGTGCTGGTCGGCCGCGAACGGATGGTGGGGTGGATTCGCGTCGCGCGCGGCACGATCGTCCGGCTCGGCGCGCGGCTGCTGCCAGGCGCGGCGGCGCTTGGTGGCGCCGCTCCGGACGGGCGGTGAGCATGCCGATTCTCGAAACCATCGGACTTGAAAAGCGCTTCGGCGGCATACTGGCGTCCCAGGACGTTAATCTCGTCGTCGAGCAGGGCGCGCGCCACGCGCTGATCGGGCCCAACGGCGCCGGCAAAACCACCGTCATCAATCTTCTCAGCGGGGTGCTGCGGCCGACCGCCGGCCGCATCATGCTCGCGGGCCGGGACATCACCGGTCTCGCGCCGCACCAGCGGGTGCGACTTGGCATGGCGCGCACTTTCCAGATCAACCAATTGTTCCTCGACCTCACCCCGCTGGAATCGATCGGCCTCGTGGTGTCCGAACGGCTTGGCGCCGGCGCCGATTGGTGGCGGCTGGTCGGCAGCAAGTCCACGGTGATTGATGAAATCGTCGAGATCGCGGAGCGTTTCCGGCTCGGCGACGTGATGCACGAGCGCACCGCCATTTTGCCCTACGGCAAGCAGCGGCTTTTGGAAATCGCGCTTGCCTTTGCCTGCCGCCCGCGCGTGCTTCTTCTCGACGAGCCGGCCGCCGGCGTGCCCGAGGCTGAACGCCATGAGCTGCTCGCGACCATCGAGGAACTGCCCAAGGATGTCACAGTGCTGTTGATCGAGCACGATATGGATCTTGTATTCTCCTTTGCCGACCGCATTTCAGTATTGGTCAACGGCGCGCTCTTCGTCGACGGCGCGCCGGAGGACGTCGCGCGCGACCCGCGCGTCAAAGCGGTGTATCTCGGCGAGGAGCTCGATGCCTGACCTTCTGACCATCGAGCGGTTGTCGGCCGGCTACGGCGAGGCCGTCGTGGTGTCCAACGTTTCGCTGTCGCTGGTCGAGGGCAAGGCGCTGGCGCTCCTTGGCCGCAACGGCATGGGCAAAACCACGCTGATCAATACGATCGTCGGCGTGACCCGCCGTTTCGGCGGCAGCATCGCGCTTGACGGCGTCGACATCACCGCGATGCGGCCCGAGCAACGCGCCCATGCCGGCGTCGGTTGGGTGCCCCAGGAGCGCAACATTTTCAAATCGCTGACCGTTCACGAAAACCTCACCGCGGTCGCCCAGCCCGGCCGCTGGACCGCCGAGAAGGTCTATGCGCTGTTCCCGCGGCTGCAAGAGCGGCGCGGAAATCTCGGCAACCAGCTTTCGGGCGGCGAACAGCAAATGCTCGCGGTCGGCCGGGCGCTGGTGCTCAACCCGCGCGTCATGCTGCTCGACGAACCACTCGAAGGCCTCGCGCCGATTATCGTCGATGAACTGCTTGCTGCGCTGCGCCGGATCATCCGGGAAGAAGGCGTATCGGCTATACTGGTCGAGCAGAACGCCAAGAAAATCCTCGGCGTCACCGATCACGCCATCATCATCGAAAGGGGCGCGGTGGTTCACACCGCCGACAGCGGCGCGCTTGCCGCCGACCGCGCGGCGCTCGAAACCCATCTTGGCGTCACCGATCATGGACCGCGCCGGATCGGACGGACGAAAGGCGCCGCATCCAAAGGCTCGGCGTCGAATGCGCATTGAATTTGTCACTGTCGACGTTTTCACCGATCGAAAATTCGGCGGCAATCCCTTGGCGGTCGTGCCCGATGCGCGCGGTCTCACCGCCGAGCAGATGCAGACCATCGCGGCGGAGTTCAATCTGGCGGAAACGACATTCGTTTTGCCGCCACAGGATGATGCGCACACCGCACAAGTCCGCATCTTCACGCCGCGCGCCGAGCTGCCCTTTGCCGGGCATCCGAATATCGGGACTGCCTTCATCCTTGCCAACAAAGGTGTCAGTCACGGACGCAAGGTGTCCGATCCGATCGTCTTCGAGGAGCAAGCCGGCTTGGTGCGGCTCGATCCGATCAAACAAGGACCGGCCGTGGTCGGCGCGCGGCTCGCGCCGCCGCAACCGGTGGTGCGCGGCGACGATTTTGCCGTGGACATTGCCGCGGCCGCCGTTTCGCTTGCGAGCGGCGACATCGAGACGGCCCATCACCGGCCGTGCTTCGCTTCGTGCGGGCTTCCGTTGGCTTTCGCCGAGCTGAAGACGCGCGCGGCACTGGCGGCGGCGCGGCCGCGCGCCGAAATATTCTCCGAGCACATCACCGCCGATCGCGCCACAGGATTTTTGGTTTACGTCAAGGACCAAAGCGAAGGTTTCGATCTTCAGGCCCGTATGTTCGCGCCGCTTTACGGCGTGGCCGAAGATCCGGCCACCGGGAGCGCCAACGTCACTCTGGCCGGATTGCTCGCGAGCCTTCGGCCTGAGGCCGATCTGAAGCTTGAGCTTAGCATCGGCCAGGGCTTCGATATGGGCCGGCCGAGCGCGCTCGAAGCCGTCGCGGAAAAGCGCAACGGCAAAGTGGTCGCCCTTTCGATCGGCGGCCGTTGCGTGCCGATGATGCGCGGAATGCTCGACCTTTAGCGGGCACACATTCCGCGTGTGCAAAAGGCCAAATGCCGCTTTACTTGGCGGCCGCTTTGGCCTCCGCCGCGACATCCGCCGGCGTGGCGTAGACGTCCTTGACCAGCGCCTCGACGTCCGCCCCCGAAACGGGATTGATCTCGAGCTGCGTCTTGTCTGCTTCGGCCAAAAAATTCTTATCCGCCATGGTCGCCATGAAGGCGGCGCGCAAGGCCGCCAGCCGGTTCGCGGGAAGGTTGGGCGGCGCGAGATAGGGCCGGCCCATCACGTTGCGGGCAAATACCATTTTCAGGATCTGACGCTGCTTGTCGGTTTTGGCGAAGTCCATCACCAGCGGCAGGTCGGGAAGCTCGGGATGCTTGCTGAGCGAAAGCTGGATGAGAACCACCATGCGCTTGTCGTCGATCCAGGATTTGTGCGTCGATTTCACGCTCGACCACGACCAGCCGCAACGGCCTTGCACCTCGCCTCGCTCCATCGCCAGCATCACGTCGTTGCCGCCGGGATAGCCTTCGACGATCTTGAAATGGGTGCCGAGCACGTGATTGAGCACGCGCGGAAATTGATCGGTGTCCGCGCTGGTGCCGGTTCCGCCGACGGTAAGCTCCTTGGTGAACAAGTCCTCGAATTTGGTAATGCCGGAATCACTTCGCGCCACGCAGACGCTAACCTCGTTGTTGGCGCTGCCGATCCAGCTGAATTTCTGCGCGTCGAAAGCGGCGCCCTGGCCGATCAAGAGCGGATCGAAAGCAATGCCGCGGCCGATGGTGCCGATCGCGGAACCGTCCTGCGGCGCTACGCGATAGAGGAAATTGGCAAGCCGCAGACTGCCCGCTCCCTCGAAATTCTTCGGGACCAGAGTCGGATCGCCCTCGATGTGGGTTCCGAGGTGACGACCGATCACCCGTGCATAGAGATCGTAGGCGCCGCCGACACTGTAGCCGATGTACAAATCGACGTTCCGTCCTTTGTAGAAATCCTCCACGCCCTGCGCGAATACGCCTGAGCTTACGGCGGCAATGCCTACGGATGCGATCGCCGCCGCCGTCGGCCAAAACTTGGCCACGCCGGTTTTACCGCCTCGATTGTTCATGCTGCTTTCGGGACCCCGACTGCCGACCTATGGATACCTGGCTAACCAACGCACCCTAATTGCACCCTAACACGGGCTTGACGGCTGTGCAGGTTTCAGGCGCGATGCCGCGCTCAAGCGAAACGCCTCGGGGAGCGGCCGTCAATGCAGCCGGACATGATCGCCAGCGCCGTACATGCGCTGCATCTGTTGCTCGAGCCGGCGCGCCTGATGATCCTGTTTCTGGGCGTATTGATCGGCTTGGCGATCGGCGTGCTTCCAGGGCTCAACGGCATCGTCGGCTTGGCGATGCTGATCCCTTTCACCTACAATCTCGACGAATACACCGCCTTCGCGCTGCTGCTCGGCATGGCCGCGGTGATCACCTCGTCCGATTTCATCACGGCCGTGCTGTTCGGCGTGCCGGGCCATGTCGGGGCCGCGGCGACCGTGATTGATGGGCATGAAATGGCGCGCAAGGGCGAGGCGGGCCGCGCCTTCGGCGCTGGGTTTGCTTCGTCGCTCGCGGGCGGCATTGTCGGCGCCCTCGTGCTGGCGGTGAGCATCCCCGTGCTGCGCCCGATCATGCTGTCGATAGGCTCGCCGGAATTGCTCGCTTTCACGCTGTTCGGCATGTCGATGGTGGCAACCTTGTCGGGGCGCGCCCCGCTCAAGGGTCTCACCGCCGCAGGCCTCGGCCTGATGATCGCCATGATCGGTTCGCGCGCGCAGAGCGGCACGCTGCGCTGGACTTTCGGTTGGCTCTACCTTTGGGACGGCATGCCGCTCATTCCGGCGACGCTCGGAATTTTCGCGCTTCCGGAACTCGCCGAGCTTGCCGTTTCGCGAAAGCGCATTGCCGGCGACAACGCGCCCAAGATCAGTCTCTCGAGCCAGTGGGAAGGCGTGCGCGACGTGGCGCGGAACTGGTGGCTGGTATTGCGTTGTGGCGTGCTCGGCACCGGTCTCGGCGCCATTCCGGGCATCGGCTCCGCCGTCATCGACTGGATCGCCTACGGTTACGCGCAGCGCACCGAGAAGAATGCCGAAACGTTCGGCTCGGGCGACGTGCGCGGCGTGATCGCGCCGGAAAGCTCGAACAACGCCAAAGAAGGCGGTCATCTCGTGCCGACGATCGCTTTCGGCGTTCCCGCCGGCGCCTCGATGGCGATCCTGCTCGGCGCCTTCCTCATGCACGGGCTTACGCCGGGCCCGGACATGCTGACCAAGCATCTCGATTTGACCTATTTGATCGTTTGGAGCCTGACGTTGGCGCATGTCATCGGCGCGGCGATCTGCCTCGCCTGCAGCCGTTGGCTCGCCCAGGTGTCGCGCATCCGGCCGGAAATCCTCCTGCCGGTCATCATTGCGCTCGTCTTTGTCGCCGCCTTCGAGGGCGAGCATGATTGGGGCGATCTCTACTCGCTGGTGTTCTTCGGCATTGTCGGCTGGATCATGAAGCGCCTCGGCTGGCCGCGGCCGCCGATGGTGCTCGGCATCGTGGTCGGCGGCATTTTCGAGCGGTACCTCTTTATCTCCACGCAACTCTATGGCTGGGGTTGGCTGTTGCGGCCGGCGGTCCTGGCGATCCTCGCCTGCGTCATGTGGGCGCTGTACCGGCCGTTGTCGCAGATCGCCGTGACGCTCGTCGAACAATTCCGCGCCGTCGGCGGCCGCCGGCAGCGCTTCGGCGCCGCACCGGCCTTTTCGCTTGCCGTCATCGTATTGATCGTCGCCGCCATCCTGTCGTCCTCGGATTGGCCGCACGACGCCAAGCTCGTGCCGCTCACCGCCTGCAGCATGGCGCTGGTCGCCGCCGTGCTTAATCTCGTCAACGAATTGTTCGGTCCCGAGGACAAAGTCGCTTCGCCGGGAGATCCCGCATTAAAAGGGGGCGCGCACGTTCCCGATCTCGGCCTGCCCGACGAGGTGGTACGCCGCCGCGCCACGATTTTCTTTGTCTGGATGGCCGCGTTCATCGCGCTTGTTTTCCTGATTGGATTTGTTCCGGCGATCGCGCTTTTCGTGTTCGCCTATATGCGCTTTGGTTTCGGCGAGCCTTGGACGACCGCGCTCGGCTTTAGCGTCGCAACGACGCTCGTCTGCTACGTGGTGTTTCATTGGGCGCTCGCCGTCGCCTGGCCGCCGTCGCTTCTTGGCGATCTTTTTCCCGCATTGCGCGCCGCGACGCGGCTGATTTGACTACTGCAGCATCCTCGCCACTTTGCGCACCACGTCGGACGGCGTCCGATAGATTTCCTTGACCAGGGCCTCCAGTTGATCGCCGTCCACCGGATTGATCTCGAATTTGTTCTGGTCGGCGTCGTAGAGAAACTCCTTGTCCGTCATCGTATCCATGAACGCTTTGCGCAACGCCTGTAGCCGATCCTCGGGCAGGCCGGGGGGCGCCGCGTAGGGCCGGCCCATGGTCTGGCGCGCAAAGATCATCCTGAAGATTGCGCGTTGCTCGTCGGTCTTTGCCAAGTCCATGATCAAGGGCACGTTAGGCAGATCGGGATGCTTCGAGAGCGACAATTGCACCAGAACAACGATTCTTTTGCGCAGCACCCAATTCAATCGCGTCGCCTTGAGGCTCGACCACGACCAGCCGCAGCGGCCTTGCACCTCGCCGCGCTCGAGCGCCAGCGTCACATCGTTGCCGCCAGGGTATCCGGTAACGATCTTGAACTTGGTGCCGAGCACGGCATTGAGCAAAGCCGGAAACTGGTAGGTGTCGTCGCCAGCGCCGGTCGAACCGATGGTCAGCGGCTGGGTGTAGAGATCGTCGAACTGCGTGATGCCTGACGAAGTCAAAGCGACACAAACGCTCACTTCGTTATTGGCGCTGCCGATCCAGGAAAATTTCGAAGCGTCGAAGTTGGCGCCGCTCTCGTTAAAGAGCGGGTCGAACGCTGCACCGCGGCTAATAGCTCCGATCACGGTGCCGTCCCTCGGCGCCGCCGAATAAAGAAAATTCGCCAACCGCAGGCTGCCGGCGCCTTCCATGTTTTTCGGCACGACATTTGGATTTCCCGGAATGTGCCCGCCGAGCCGGGGCGCGATCAACCGGGCATAAAGGTCGTAGCCGCCGCCGACGCTATAGCCGATGTCGAAGTCGAGTGACTTGCCTTTGTAGAATTCGGCGACGCTTTGCGCCCTTGCGGCCGGCATTGAGCAGAGTACGACCATCAAGCCGACGGCGCACAGGATGAAGCCGACAATGCCGTCTCTGACCGATTTCATCGCACCTCTTCCCCCGACAGAGAGCGCCCGAACATCGCAGTGCGTTCAGCACATCCGATAAATGTTGCAGAGTTGCCGCCGCGACATTGCATGCACGGGCGAAATCCCTTAAGGACCACCGCAAAACGCCGAGGCTATGCGTTATTTCGACAAGCCTGCCGCACGCGAGGCCGAAGACGCGAACAAGACTTTGGCGAACAAAGCTTCGGAGCACAAGACTTCGCGGCACAAAAAGTTCGACACATAAAGAGGTCGGCGCGCAGGACTTCGGCGCACAGGACTTCGGCGCACAGGGCTTCGGCGCACAGGACTTGGAAGGAATGCGACATGACCGGAATGCTGGAACATGAATTGCCCGGGCTTGGACACAACAAGCCGTCGGAAGAAGACGTCGACGAGATCAAGCACGGCAAGTGGGAGCGTTGGGCCAAAAAGCGCACCTTCGTTCGCGCGCTCGAGGGAACCTACAGCCATCTTTATAAGAAGCTTCTTGAAGAGCCGCGTGTCTATTCCTCGAAGGATCATCCGTGGAAGGGCGGACCGGCAATGTACGGCAAGCACGTCATCTCGCCGCAGGCGGTAAATATCGTTCAGTCGATCGAGTCGCACATTGAATGCTACGCGCCGCTCAATGCCGGGCAGAAGCACGGCCACCTCAACAGCGCGGTGTTTTACGTCCTCAAGGGGCGCGGCCATGACGTCCACGACGGCCGTTCCATGACGTGGAAAGCCGGCGACGTGATGCTGGTCGAGAACGGCTGCGTACATCAGCATTTCAACGACGACGAGAACGAGGATTGCATTTTGTTGGTGTTCAAAGCGAAGCCGCTGTTCCTCTTCATGCACCTTCTGTTTCAGAAAATGGTGGAATGGCCGACGGACAAGCTGCCGCCCGGCCATGAGGACTTCAAGCCGCCGACCGACATTTGAGCGGAGGACGAACCCATGCCGTTCGAAGACAAACAAGCCGCGCTGTCCGGCTCCGCCACCAGTACCTTCCTTGCCGATGATCTGGTCGCTTCAGAAAAGTTCCGCGCCGAATATGCGACCCTGCCGAACGTCATCAAGGCCGAGGACATGCCGTGGGAGCGTTCGCCCGATGGGCTGATCAAGCACCTCGTCCACAAGAAGATGCATACGCGCGAATGCTGCATCGAAGCCTATATGCAGTTCCTCAAGGACGGTGAACGCTCCGGCAAGCATCGCCATATGTGGGAAGAGCTGTTTTTCGTGGTCGAAGGTTCCGGCTATGACCTGCATTGGGATCTGAAATGGGACTGCCTGGAAGCGTTCGAATGGCAATGGGCGGAGGCGCCGAAGAAATTCGAATGGACGCGAGGCGATTATGTCTACATCCCGCCATTCACGCTGCATCAGCATATTGCCAATGCCGGCGAAGAATGCCGCATCATCGTCATGAGCAATCGCATCGTCAAAGACATGGGTTTCGATTGGTACGATCAGGTCGAGCGCGCGCCGGGATATTGACCGCCGGCTGCCCTGGGTCGGCATTTTAATAGGCGTTGCAACGATCTAGATGGGCGCCCTGGCGCCATCGCCAAGCCGGGGGCTGTCGTCTAGATTAGCCGCGGGGAGCGGCGACAGCATGGTATGCGAATAGCAACGAGCGGACGGCGAGGCCGACTATGTCCATGTCACTGATGACGACGCGCCGTTTCGCGCCTTTGTTTTGGTGCCAGTTTTTCGCGGCGTTCGGTGACAATTTTCTCAAGACCGCACTTGTCTTCGTGATTTTGTACGAAGTCGCCGGCGCCAATTCGGCCGCCTTGATCACACTTGCGGGCGCGACGCTGATTGCTCCGTTCTTTTTGCTTTCCGGCCTCGGCGGCGAGCTCGCCGACCGCTATGACAAGGCTTTCGTCGCGCAGCGCGTCAAGCTTGTCGAAATCGGCGCAGCGGTGATCGCGGTCGCGGGCTTTGCCTTTCATTCGCTCATTTTGCTTTTTGCCGCGGTGCTGATGTTCGGAACACTGGCGTCGCTGTTCGGTCCGGTCAAATACGGCATATTGCCCGATCTACTTGCGCGTCGAGAACTGCCGTCGGGCAATGCGCTGATTGAAGGCGGCACCTTCCTCGCCATTCTGCTCGGCACGATCGTCGCCGGCATCGCCGCCAACGGCAACAGCAGTCCGATCCATTTCGCCTGGCTGATGATTCTGACGGCGCTCGCGAGCTGGCTCGCGAGCCTCTTGATCCCGAAAAGCGGCGAGGGCGCGCCAAACCTGAAGATCAATCGCAATGTGTTCGCGTCCACCGCTTCGCTGATCAAACAAATCCGCGTCGATCCGCGCCTGTGGTGGGGCGCCATCGTCGCCAGCTGGTTCTGGCTCATTGGCGCGCTGGTGCTGGCGCTGTTGCCGCCGCTCGTTTCCACCACCATCGGCGGCGGCGAGCCAGTCGTCACATTGTTTCTCACGATCTTTTCGATCGCGGTCGCTGTCGGTTCGGGTCTCGCGGCATGGCTCGCCGCCGGCCGGATCGTGCTTCTGCCGACGCTCGTCGCCGCCGTTCTGCTCGGCCTGTTCTCGCTCGATCTCGGCTGGACCGCTTCAGCCTTCGCGCCGGCGGCGCACCCGCTGTCGATCGGCGCGTTCTTCGCCACGCGCTATAGCCTCCACATTGCGATCGATCTCGCTGGGCTCGCGATCGCCGGCGGCTTGTTCATTGTGCCGGTTTTCACCGCGGTGCAGGTCTGGGCCGGCGCCGACAGCCGCGCTCGCGTCGTAGCCGCCGTCAACGTTCTCAACGCGGCTTTCATGGTTTGCGGCGCGATCATTCTGGCCATGCTGCAGAAGGTCGGCTACGGCACACCCTTCCTGTTCGCGCTGATCGGAATTGCCAATCTCGCGGTTGCCGTCTTCATCGGCCTGACCATGCCGGCGAGCTGGGTCAACGATTTTCTTTCGATCGTCTTCCGCGCCTTCTTCCGTTTGGAAGTCAAAGGCATCGACAACGTCGCCAAGGCCGGCCCCAACGCCATCATCGCGCTCAATCATGTGAGCTTTCTAGATCCCCCGCTGGCGATGGCGATCCTGCCGAAGCGACCGGTCTTCGCCATCGATGTCGGCATGTCGCAGCGATGGTGGATCCAACCATTCCTCAAATTCGCGCGCACCATGGCGCTCGATCCGCTCAAGCCGTTCTCGTTGCGCAGCATCATCAATGCAGTGCGCGGCGGCGACACGCTGGTCATTTTTCCCGAAGGCCGGATCACCGTCACCGGCAGCCTGATGAAGGTCTATGACGGCGCGGCTTTGATCGCCGACAAATCCGAAGCGATGGTGGTCCCGGTCCGGATCGAGGGGCCGGAGGCGACCATCTTCAGCCGGCTTTCCAACGCGCAAGTGCGCCGCCGGTGGTTTCCGAAGATCACCGTCACCATTCTCGAGCCGGTGCGGCTCAAGCTCGATCCCGAGCTCAAGGGCCGCAGGCGCCGGCAGGCCGCCGGCGCGGCCCTCTACACGATCATGTCCGATCTGATGTTCCGCACCACGTCGACGGATCGAACGGTGCTCGAAGCGCTGATCGATGCGGCCAAGATTCACGGCGCGGGCTGGCTAGCGATCGAGGATCCGGTCAGGGGCCAGATGACCTATCGCCGCTTGTTACAGGCCGTCGCGATTCTCGGCCGCAAGCTGATGCCGCTAGCGCTCGAAGGTCAGGTGCTCGGCGTCATGCTGCCGACCTCGAATGCCGCGGTCGTCACCTTTTTCGCCGTGATGTCGGCGGGGCGCGTCCCGGCCATGATTAACTTTACGGCGGGTGCGGCCAATGTGCTTGCCGCTTGCCGCGCCGCGCAGATCGACACCGTTCTGACCTCGCGCGAGTTTGTCGTGAAGGGCCGGTTGGAGACCCTGGTCGCGCAGATGCAATCGCAGGTGCGGATCGTCTATCTGGAAGATATCCGTAAAACCATTGGCGCGATGGACAAGCTCGGCGGCTTGTTCGGCTGGAAGAAGCCGCTGGTGGCGCGCAAGCCCGACGATTGGGCGGTGGTGCTATTCACCTCGGGATCGGAAGGATCGCCGAAGGGCGTCGTGCTGTCGCATCGCAATATGCTGGCGAATGTCGCGCAGGCGGCGGCGCGCATCGATTTTGGCCGCGAAGACAAGCTGTTCAACGTGCTACCAGTCTTCCACTCCTTCGGTCTTACCGCGGGAACGGTGCTGCCGCTCGTCTCCGGCGTGCCGACCTATCTCTACCCGTCGCCGCTGCATTACCGCACCGTGCCGGAGCTCGTTTACGGCATCTGCGCCACGGCTTTGTTCGGCACCGACACGTTCCTTAACGGCTATGCGCGCGTCGCCAATCCTTACGATTTCCGCTCGCTGCGCTACGTGCTTGCCGGCGCCGAACCGGTGAAGGAGGCGACCCGCCAAATCTATCTGGAAAAGTTCGGCCTGCGCATTCTCGAAGGCTATGGCGTCACCGAATGCTCTCCCGTCATGGCGCTCAACACGCCGATGTTCAACAAATTCGGCAGCGTCGGGCGTCTCCTGCCAGGCATGGAGGCCAAACTCGAAAAGGTGGAAGGCGTCGAAGACGGCGGCCGGCTCTTCGTCAAAGGCCCCAACGTAATGCTCGGTTACTTGCGCGCGGACAAGCCGGGCGTTCTCGAAGCGCCGCCGGAGGGCTGGCACGATACCGGTGACATCGTCACCATGGACGATCAAGATTTCGTCACCATCAAAGGCCGCGCCAAGCGCTTCGCCAAGGTGGGTGGTGAGATGATCTCGCTGGCGGCGGTCGAAATGCTGGCGGCTGAGCTGTGGCCGAACAACGTCACCGCCGTGTCCGCGATTCCCGATCCGCGCAAGGGCGAGCGGCTGATCATGGTCACCGACAAGCACGGCGCGACGCGCAGCGAGTTCACGACCTATGCGCGCGGCAAGCACGCTTCCGAGCTGATGATGCCCGCCGAGGTGGTCGTGCTCGACAAGTTGCCGATGCTCGGTTCCGGCAAGGTCGATCAGTTAGCCATCGATAAATTCATCCGCGAACAGGCGGCGGAGAAAGCCGCAGCGGCGGAGTGATTTGCCGCGAGGCCACGTTCTCTATTGGACTGCTAACGCAGCTTCCATTTGACGTCGGCTTGGTCGCCGCTGAAATTGCGAAAAACGCAAACCGTCAAGCAAGATTCCGTCCGCGCTGGCGCTCAAGGCGGTCTTCGCCAAGACGGGCGTGCATCGTCAGGCGGAGCTGGTTAGCCTGCTCGCAATGCAGTCGCGTCACGACGGCGAGCACTAACGAACCACGCGTGCCATCGGTGCCGCGGTCGGAGCGTCGTCAGCGATCCTTTGCCCGCATCGCCAAAACGCGATCGACCATCGCGCCTGCTTCGCCGAGATAATTCGCCGGATCGCATAATTTCGCCAGCGCCGCGCGGTCGAGATGCTTGGTGATCTCGGCGTTTTCCGCGAGCAGCTCGACCAGCGGCCGGCCGGTGGCGACCACTTTGCGGCAAATGTCGTAGACGAGATCGTGGGCGACTTGTCGGCCGAGATAGGGGCCAAGCCCCATCATCACCGCTTCCGACACGATGAGACCCTTGGTGAGATCGAGATTGGCGCGCATCTTTCTCTCATCGACCTGAAGTCCGGCAAGCACGAACTCGGTCTGCGCCAGCGCACCGGCAGCGAGGCAGAAGATTTCGGGCAGCACGATCCACTCGATCTCCCATGGTCCGGTCGCGCGTTCGTGATCCTCCACCATGGCGTCGAGCAAGGCCGCGGTCTGCTGGCGCACCACCGACGTCAATGCGGTGATGTAGACCGAGGAAATCGGATTGCGCTTCTGCGGCATGGTCGATGACGAGCCGCGGCCCTCATGAAACGGCTCGTAAAGCTCTTCGACCTCGGTCTGCATCATCAGCTTCACGTCAAAGGCGATCTTGCCGCAGGTCCCGGTGACGAGGCCAAGGAAACAGCCGGTTTCGGCAATGGTGTCGCGGACGGTGTGCCAGGCGATTGCCGGCGTCCCGAGCTTGAGCTCCTTCATCAGCTCGGCTTGGGCGGCAAGTCCGCGCCCGCCGAGCGAAGACAACGTGCCGGCCGCGCCGCCGAACTCGCCGACCAGCACGCGACTGCGCAGTTCGTTCAAGCGTTGCTTGTGGCGTTCGAAGGCGGCGAGCAGTGTCGCCATCTTGTAGCCGAAGGTGATCGGCACCGCCTGTTGCAAATTGCTGCGGCCGGCCATCGGCGTGTCGCGGTATTTGCGGGCGAGCGCAGCGAGCGCGTCGGCGATAGCCTCGAGATGGCGCTCGATCAAAACCAGCGCTTCGCGGATCTGCATCACCGTTGCGCTGTCGGTGATGTCCTGGGTCGTGGCGCCCCAGTGGCACCACTCGCCGAGGCCGTCGCGGCACAAGCCGACGAGCTGTTGCACCACAGGCAGGACCGGATAGCCGATCCGCTCCGTCTGGGTTTTGAGCTTGCCGAAATCGATTTCGGCGACGTCGCAATGCCGGCAGATCTCCTCGGCGGCCTCTTTCGGGATGATGTCGAGCCGCGCTTGCGCGCGCGCCAGTGCCGCCTCGAAATCGAGATACTTCTGCACGCGGTTTTCGTCGGAAAAGACCTGCCGCATGGCAGCGGTCGAGAAAATGTCGCGGAACACCGCGGAATCGATCAGTGACGAAGGCATGTGCATTATTCTCCCGTAGTCGTCTTAGCCGGGGGTCGCCGGGCTCTTGCCGTAAATCAGTGCCGCAAACGCGGCGGTCGTGGCGAACTTCGGAATCGGGACACTAGGGGATGGACGTCACGCGACCCCGCTCGTTAAAACCGTCTAACAAAACCGGTTTGCCAAGCCCATCCCCTTCGTGTTTGCCGCCATAAGAGGGACCGCCGCGATGGACGGACGCGATTCGACCGCCTTTATGCTGCCGGCGCATCTGCGGGCCATCCACGAAGCGGACTATCCGCGTTTCAGCGATACCGAAATGGCGCAACGGCGCGCGGCGATCGCGAGCCTGTTGGGTGAATTCGGTCTCGATCACCTCGTGTTCTGCGGCGCCAACCGCTTCGGCTCCGCGGTCCAGTGGCTGACCGGATGGCCGGTAACGGCAGAGGCGGTTGGCGTTTTTACGGCGGCGCTGCCGGACGCTCTGTTCATTCAGCACGTCAATCACGTACCGCTGGCGCGGCGGCTCGCCGAACGGGCAGAGGTCACCTGGGGCGGCGGCTCCTCGATCGAGGCCGCCATTGTCGCGCTGGACCGCCGCGGCGCGCAATCGGGCCGCGTCGGAGTGATTGGCCCGATGACCTTCGAGCAGCATGCAAAACTCGCAGCGCGGTTTGGCGCACCCGCTAACCTCAATCGGCGCTACGTGCAGCTGCGCCAAATCAAGTCGACGGAGGAAATCGACTGGATGCGCATCGGCGCCGCCTTGACCGATCGCGGCATGGCCGCGCTGCGTGACGGCCTGCGTCCGGGTGTCACCGAGCGCGATCTCGCCGATCTCGTCGAACGCGCTTACGTCGCGCTCGGCGGCGTCAATGTCATTCATTATTTCGGCGTCACCGCCATGGCCGACCCACGGCTCGGTGTGCCGGCGCAATTTTCCCTTAACCGCCGGATCGAGCGCGGTGACGTCGTCGTCGCCGAGATCAGCGCCGCGCTCTGGGACTATCCGGGCCAGGTTCTGCGCAGTTTTGCGGTCGATGTGGAGCCGACCGATCTGTACCGTGCATTGCACGCGGCTGCCGATGCGGCATTCGACGCCATCGCGTCCATGCTGAAGCCCGGCGTCATGCCGCAGCAGGTCATCGACGCCGCGAGCGTGATCGAACAGGCAGGTTTCACCGTCATCGATGATTTGCTGCACGGCTATGGCGGCGGCTATCTGCCGCCCGTGCTGGGCACGCGCAGCCGGCCTAGCGCGCATGTTCCCGCCGTGCCATTTCGCGCCGGGATGACCGTCGTCATCCAGCCCAATGTCGCCACGCTGGATGGCAAAGCCGGCGTGCAAACCGGGGAACTGGTCCTGATTAGCGACAGCGGTATCGAGTCGCTCCACGCCATTCCTCGTGGCTTCGCCCGCGCATGATCGCGAGCCTTGCTGTCGGTGGTGCTCTGAGATCAAAGCGACGATGACCCCTTGCGTCGCTTCAACATCGCCTAATCCGACCACTAAGCCATGGCGCTTCCGGTGCGCCTCGACTAGTGTGCGGCGCAGTCCGGCGGCAAATGCCGGATCCAAAATTGATCGGGGGGAAATCGTCTCATGGCCACCGCTGCCGCCACGTCTTCTGCCGCGCCCGCTGCCGCCGTTAACGCCGGTGCGCGCCTTGATCGGCTGCCGATCTCGTCATTCCACTACCGCATTTTTTGGTTGGTTGGCGCCGGCATGTTTTTCGACGGCTATGACCTTTACGTCGCCGGCGGCGTGTTGGCCTCGACGCTGCAGACCAAATTCTCGACCCTGCCGCAAAATCTGCAGTTTCTGTCAATGACTTTCGTCGGCATGACGGTGGGCTCGTTGATCACCGGTTTCGTCGGCGACCGCATGGGACGCCGCTTCACCTATCAGATCAATTTGCTGATTTTCGGCCTCGCGTCGCTTGCCGCGGCATTCGCGCAGGATATGACGCAGCTCATCGTCTGCCGGCTCATCCAAGGTCTTGGGCTCGGCGCCGAGATCGTCGTCGGCTATTCGACGCTGACGGAATTCGTCCCGCCGGCGACGCGCGGCCGCTGGCTGTCGTTCATGGCGTTCCTCACCGTCTGTGGTTTTCCCGTCACCGCGATCCTCAGTTATCTGATCATTCCGACCTGGGGTTGGCGGCCGATGTTTATCATCGCCGGCATCGGCTCCTTGATCGTTTGGTATCTGCGCAAGAATCTTCCGGAATCGCCACGCTGGCTGGAAGCCCAGGGCCGAGACGCAGAAGCCGAAGCGCTGATGCAAAATATCGAGAAGGAGGTTGCGAAAACCGCCGCGCTGCCGCCGCCCGCGGCCGCCCCTTCGACGCCGCCTCTGAACGCCACGGCGATGTTTCACCCGCCTATTCTGCAACGTCTTCTCGTCGGCAGCTGGGTCCTGATCACCATCAACACGCTGATTTTCGGCTTCGTGATCTTCCTGCCACAATTTTTCCTGCGGCAGGGCCTCACGATCACCAACTCGCTCGGCTATACCGTCGTACTGGCCGCCGCTTCGCTGGTCGGCTGCGCCATCGGCGCTGCGCTCTCCGATTCCATCGGCCGCCGGCCGAGCATAATCGGCGCTTCGCTGCTCACGATCGTCGCCGGCTGGTTTTATGCGCATTCGAATGCTGCGTCCGATCCGGCGATCGTGTTGAGCATCGGCGCCCTTCTGTTGATCGCGATCTATATCCAGACCGCGATCCTGTTCGGGGTCTACACGCCGGAACTGTTCCCGACCGAGATCAGGTTGCGGGCCAACGGCATCTGCAACACGCTGGGCCGCGGCGCCACGGTGATCTCGCCATTCGTGGTCGGCTTTCTGATGGTGAATTATGGATTGCCGGGCGTGATCTGGCTGATGATTGGACTTCTGGTCGTGCAGATCGTCGCGGTGTATTTCTGGGGCGTAGAGCCGGCGCGGCAATCTTTGGAGGTTCTCGATCCCAAAACCGGGGCGAAGACCGCGTAGAAGACGGCGCAGTAGACCTGAGCGAAAGCGCGGCGAACGCCGCACGCGCGTGCGGTTTCGGCGGATTTCACACCTAGATGCCAAGGCCCCGGCCGCGCCTATGACGGGCTTGTTTTGTTGCTAGCTTTCGAGCGGGCTTGCATTGGGCGCGCCCTGTCGCGATATGAACCTGGGGCGGCTTGTCTTGGTGTCTGATCTCACGGGTAATCGAGGGTCTGCCGGTCTTAGGCCATTCTGAACAGGTATCTGGGCAAGTATTTCAGGTCCTCTCTATTCCCGCTGAGGCGCTCCGGCGACAACAACGCCGAGTGTCCCGATCCCGAAGTTCGCCACACCTTGGGGCACGCTATTGGCGAACTTCGGAATCGAAAGGACACTGGTCGCAAAGCACGAAGGTTATCAATGTTTGAAACGTTCAAGAGCTTTATCTCGGATTTTGTCGAAGGCGAGAAACATCCGAGCCAGTTCGCCGAGGACGACTATCGGCTTGCAGCCGCCGCGCTCCTCGTCCGCGCCGCGGCGATCGATGGCGAAATGCTGCCGAGCGAGCGCGACAAGCTTCACGCCGTCATCAAGCAGCGCTTCGAACTGAACGATAAGACGACCGACGAGTTGATCGAGAAAGCGACTGCTGCCGAACAGGAATCGGTCGATCTCTATCATTTCACGCACTTGCTCAACCGCACGCTCAACGAGCCCGGGCGCGCCCGGATCATCGAGATGATGTGGGAGATCGTATACGCCGACGGACAACGTGACGAGCTCGAGGATAATTTGCTGTGGCGCGCCGCCGATCTGCTCGGCGTGTCAGCGCGCGAGCGGATCGAATTGCGCCGGCGAATTGGTGGTGAGGAACCATGAAACCCGTTGCGCTGATCACCGGAGCCTCGTCGGGCATTGGGCTGGAATTGGCGCGCGTCTTTGCCGCTCACGGCCACGAGCTGGTCTTGGTGGCGCGGCGCCAGGATCGCCTCGAAGAGCTTGCCGCCGAAATCGCCGCGACCGGTCGGTCACGACCGACCGTGCTCACAGCCGATCTCGAACGGCGCGAAGGGGCCGCGAAAATCGCGGCCGAGCTTGCAACTCGCTCCCTCGAGCCGGCTTTCGTCGTCAATAATGCCGGATTTGGTCTCAGCGGCGCGGCCGCGGCGCTCAGCCGCGATGAGCAGCTCGGCATGATCGATTTGAATGTTCGCGCGCTTACTGAACTGTCGCTGATGTTTGTCGACAGCCTGGCGCATCACCGCGGCGGCATTCTCAACGTCGCGTCCATTGCCGCGTTTCTGCCTGGGCCCGGCATGGCCGTATATTACGCCACCAAGGCGTATGTCTTGTCGTTCACCGAGGCCTTGCACCGTGAATTGGCGAGTCGCGGTGTGCGTGTTACCGCACTATGTCCCGGGCCGGTCCCGACCGAATTCCAGGCGCGTTCGCAAATGCAGCTCAATTCCGCCGCGCGTAGCCTCGAGCTTCCACCGAACCGTGTGGCGCAGATTGGCTACGACGGTTTGATGCGCGGCAAGCGCGTCGTGATAGCCGGAATTGGCAACAAAATAGCGGTTTCTTTCCTGCGCTTTGTGCCGAACACGCTGCTGCTGCGGATGGTCGATCAGCGCACGAGCCTTGCGCGCGGCGAATGATCGCTATCCCGACACGAGCTTTGATTTCATCGGTGAAGGCATTAGGAAGTCCACCAACCCGCCGACATTATGCAAAATCCCATCCTCATCGTTCTGCACCAGGAGCACTCGACGCCCGGCCGCGTCGGTAATGCTCTGCAGAAGCTGGGCTACCCGCTCGATGTGCGTCGGCCGCGTTTTGGCGATGCGCTGCCGCCGACCATGGCCGAGCACGCAGCCGCGATCATTTTCGGCGGACCGATGAGCGCCAACGATGGGGAAGACTTCATTCGACGCGAGATCGACTGGATTGGCGTGCCGCTTCGGGAGAACAAGCCATTTCTCGGCATCTGTCTCGGCGCGCAGCTATGCGCGAAACATCTTGGCGGCAAGGTCTTCAA
>JBAPZR010001090.1:0-1942 GCA_049285335.1 Xanthobacteraceae bacterium
CTCGATGGCAGTTCCCGGCACGCGGCTCACCCAGCCGGCATGTGCCTCTTCGGGCAATTTGCAGGACACCGGGAAATCTCTGTTTGTGTGGGACTGCGTGGTGGGGCTCAGAGGACTCGAACTTCCAACCAAACGATTATCAGCCGCTAGCCCTGAGCTTGAGCAACGTGCCGCTTATGGATTTTTGCGCGAACCGCCGCGAAGTTGGTTGTTTCTACAAGCGCTTTACCTCTGCAGCAAAGAAATCCACTTCCCCGCATGGAGACCATTGGCGACTGACTCTGCTGGAGATGCGAATGAAAATTGGTCACGATAATGGAATATTATCGAAGGTAATCGGTGTTCTTTGGGCCATTAGGCGACATGACGCGCGCAAATCGGCAGCGCACCAACCCGTGTGAGCAGCCGAACCGTCACGAGGACGCGCATCATGCTGCCGGCGCGGCCGGCGCTTCCACGATCTTGTAGGTATGGTCGACAGCATCGTACACCGACACCTGAGCGACCGGATGACCCGTCTTGATCGCTAAAGCCGCTGCTTGAGCGGCATTCGATGTCGGGTAGGATCCCTTGGTTTGGCGGTCGACCTGGAGCAAGTAACGGCCGAACTCCGGCCGCTTGCGCTGTGAGAACACATCATTCGCTTCAGGTGATTTCTCGGCGGGGATCGTCCGCGGCTTCATCGGCAACAGGCCCTCACGCTGCAATTTTTTGCGGGCAAGCTTGCGGGCGCGGCGAATGGCTTCCGCCTTCTCTCGGACTCTCCTCTCCGAGGGTTTTTCGTAATGACCGCGTAGCCTCATCTCGCGAAAGCGGCCTTCCCGTTGCATCTTCCTCTTTAGAGCCTTGAGAGCTTGGTCGACATTGTTGTCACGGACGAAAACCTGCACCGTTCGTGCCTCACATCGGCGGCTTGTTGCGTTATCGCTTTTGATTCTTGGTGTTGTCTTGCTTTCCTTTTCCGGCCGGCGTTCTGGATTTTCCGCTCTTTGCGCCTTTCCCTAAAAAAGGTCCGCCCGACTGCTTTGCTGGGCGTTGTCCGCCGCCCTGTACGCTTTTGCCCAACTGGCCTCCTGGATTATAGACCATTCACCACTCCCCGGTTTGAAATCGCCTGCCAACGTCAACGGCATTCGAGGAGACAAAGTTCCGTTCGCGCGATGATCACGATGGGCCGACGTTCTGAAGGACCCTCATTCTCCGATACCTGCGCGGCAACTTCACGGGACGTTCGCGAGTCTCGGTTGAGCGCCATTTGCCGGCTGAATGTCGCGAGCGGGAAACCTGGCGCTACGTCGCCGGTGCGCTCGACGAGCCGCCCGCGGCGGTGACATCAACGATGTCGCGATTGCCTTGCGGATCGTTCTACAGCTCGAGCAGGTGCCGTGCCTGCCAAAGTGACTTCACGAATTCCTCTTCACCGCGATAGCTCCCCGGCTTGAGGATTCTTTTCTTTTCGGGGCAAAGGCCTTACCGACGCCGAGCGCTGGCGCTGCCTAGAACCGCCGCGCCGATCAAAATGCCGATGCCGAGCGCAACGCCGATCGTGATGAGCGGACGGTCCTCGATTTCATCGGTGATCCGCCGCAACGCTTCGTTACTGTATTTAGCCCCGAGATCGAGCGCTTGATTGCCGAGGCGCCCGCCTTGGTCGCCGGCCATTTGGCGGCCTTGTCGGAAACGATCCATCATATCGCCGAGGATCGTGGAAATCGCGTCGCCGATCTGCTCGGTCGCGCCCGCGGCAGCAACAGACGTTCGGCGGCCCGCGACGCGCCCGACCTTTTTGAGCTCCTTTTCAACGGCGCCGAGGTGCTGCTGGATCGCGGTTACACTTGGGCCGAAATCCGATGGGCGTTGATGGAACATGAAACCTCGCGAAGTCAGCCATTACTGAAGTGCGCCCTCCACCGTGGCACAAACTAACCTGTCAGACCGCGGT
>JBAPZR010001091.1:0-6332 GCA_049285335.1 Xanthobacteraceae bacterium
TCTCGACCATGTTGGCTCGCTCGACACCCTTAAGGATCGACTCGGTTCGAACGTCGAAGTATCGATGGGCGAGCTTGATGCTCGCATCCTCGCCGGCGAGAAAGTCGTCGAGGGCAAGTTGCCGGGCAGCTGTTACTGTCGCGGCCCCTGCTCCTTTGGGGTTTTACTAAAACGAGTTACCTAGCTCGCCTGCGATATCGAATGGCCCGAACGCTTATTTCGACCAGACGGCAACTGTAGTTGCGATGGTGGTCGCGATACTTTGAACCGACCATTTATTTTCCGCGCTGGGAACAATGGTGAAGCAATTCGATTTCGAATGATTCCAGTCTGTGCAAAAGCCTTTCGCGTTGAGCTTCCATGTGCCGGTGCTCTTGTTGCCGCGTTGCGCAAGAGGTTCACGGGTCATCTTTCCATCCGGCGTAAAGGTCATTTTGAATTTGGTACCGGAAGGCGTAGTGGCCGTGAAGGATTGGCCAGTGAAAAAAGTTGCCTGAATGTCAATTGGCGCCATCGGATCCGCAGCCAAAGCGGAGCTCGCTTTAAAGAGTATTGCTGCAAAAACGAACAGACCTACTCGCAGCACGGCAAAAGTCTCTTCCGAGTGGTCACAGGCTATCTCACTCGCGATCTATAGCAAGCTTTTTGTGAAAGATTGCTCCAATTGATCTAGCGGGTTTCCACGTTCGAAGGAAAAGCGCGAGCTCACTTGGGTCGCCGAATGTCCGCTCTCGGGGGTAGAGCGGACATGCCGCGCAACTGTTGTCATGTCCGCTTATGACCCAAAGCGGACATTCGGCACCAGACATTGTTGCGCCGCAAATCATCGTTCCCTCAATAGGAAATCGCGCCCAATATCAAAATGACAACAAATACAAAGGTCAGCAACAGGCCAACTGCTCTCGTAATCGTGCGTTCGTCACTCACAGCGCGTATCTCGGCTATCCAGTTGCCAGCACCGGCTCATCGGGCCACGACGATGAAGTCAGTGCCCTCGCCGGTCTCGTCGCCCAGACCTTGATCCGAAATGATGAGCGAGGAGCCGGGAATGATCATCTGCGCAATCGCATCGCGCACCTCGGGCGGAATCTCCATGCGGGCCAACACCTGCGCCGGATCTTGCGGCGGTGGCGTGTCGCCCGCCCGCTCCTCCTCGACCTCCCGCCGTCGCACGCGGCCGTGGCGGTCGCGGCGCTCTTCGACATAGCGGACATGCTTCGGCGGTTCGCCGGGTAAGGACACGACATTCCAGCGCAAGATGGTGTGCTCGGGTCCGGTGAATTCCAACGCTGTGAAGACATGGGTGCCGAGCGGCGCGTCCGGCTGCGCGATTGTAACCGCGGTATCGAACAGCGGCGCAAAATCCTGCCGGATGTAAAGCCGCTGCCGCTTGCGGCTGATGAAGATCGAGATAGGCGTCTGCTTCGCCGCCACGGCTTTCGCCAGGTCGGTCAGTGTGGGTGACGTCGGCGGCGCAGCAACCCCGGACGCGTGCGCGCCGGGCGCGGCGGTTTCCGTCTTCTGATCGGGTTTCATGGCAGGTGGGGCGGCTTGCGACGTGTCGACATCCGACTGCACCAGCGGCGTGACCGTGTTATCACGCGCGGCGAGCTCGGCCGACTTGGTGACAACGGGTTTGACGCCATTATCGGCCGGACCGATCGGCGACGCGACTTCGGGTGGTATTTCCTTGTGCACGAACAGATGCGAATCGGCGAACTCGGTGGGCTTGAGTTCTGAGTTCGCAATGATGACGCGCGTGTTGAGCTTGGTGAAACGGTACAGCCGCACGGCGAAATCATGCGGCATGCGGATGCAGCCATGCGACGCTCTATGGCCGATACTTTCGCCTTCGTGCATGGCGACGCCGGACCAGGTGATACGCTGCATGTATGGCATCGGCGCACCGCTGTAGATGTTCGAGCGGTGGAAGACTTCTTTTTCAAAGACGCTGAAGACGCCCAGCGGCGTCGGCAGGCTCGGCACTCCAGTCGCGATTGACGTATCCGCAACATGCCCGCCGTCGCTATAAAGGTGCAGCTTCTGCTGATTGATTGAAATGAAAATCTGCAGCGGCCCTTTTTGAATTTGGCCGAACGGTTCCTTGTCGACGCGATCGGCGGCCGTTGCCTCGTGGGTTTTATGTCCAGTGTGATGTTTGTGGCCGCCACCGTACCAGTAAGCGGCTGCTGCCGGCGATGCGGCCGTAGTTACGGCCAAGCTTGCGATAAGTGCGATCGCGTACCCGTCGTTGCCGGCGCAGCGGCGATTCCACCGAAACAGTTGCTTGTCGCGCCGCGCGCTTGCAGACATGAATGCGCCCCCCGACGTGAATCGGTCTTGAGCCCTGTCGCAAATTCTAGTGGATCGGGAGTGTATGTCGCGGTGAAATGCGGCAGATGGTTAACAAGAAAAGCAAGAAGATTTTGATGTTATGTAGCCTTGTTGATCGCCGACTTTGACCGCTCCCAGTTTAATTACTGCAGACATCCAACGCTTACAACTCGGCTTCACTTTGGTCTTGATGAGGGCGATGGCTTTTTCAATCCGGCGAGTTGCGCCTTCGCCGCGCTGCGTTTATCGACATATTCTTTGCCATCGATCGGCCCGACATGCGGTGGATCCTTGTTGAGATATGGTCGCCCGATCCCAAGTTCGTTTTCGTGCGCGTCGATCCACTTCCACAAGGTTTCACTCCACGCGCATCTCTCCGCACGCGTGTCGCCCTTCACGCTCACGACATCGGCCGCAAGCCCATGGCCATAGCCACCGCGGCGGCTCCCGCCATGGTATGAGCTGTCGGAAGCAGCCTTGTCGCCGCTTGCGAGCTCTTGCCGGTAATCGTCGCGGAATCCGCTGGTTATGCCAGGCGAAAGCCCAGCGTCGTCCATTGCGTGAAGCGCCTTATACAGTTTCCCTCTGAAGTCCCGATCCATGCCTCCGATCACGTAGTCCTTCAACGACATGCCAGCTTTCTGCGCGGCTTTCGGATCCTTCCAGCCGAAGTCCTCGGTAATGTACTTCGTCTGAGTTTTGACGACGGTCCGCGTCTTGCCCTTCTTGTTCTTGACCTTCACCTTGATCTGCTCGTCTACCTTGATGGTGTCGACCTTTGGCGTCCGCTCGTACAGCGACCAGAGGTACTGGTCGATGCAGACGTCCGGCTCGGGGCATGCATCGAGGACTTCCGAACTTACGGCCGGCCTGGCAGCGTTCTGCACAGGAAGAGTCGGACTCGCCGCCGCGAACAGGGCGGGTGGCGTGGCTGGCTGCGGCATCGGAGGAGGGTCGGACAATGCGGCGCTTCCGCTCCCCGTATCGGCGACTTTGACCGCGCCAGCTGCCTCCTTGGCTTCGTTTCGTTCCGGATCGGACGAAGCATCGCTGCCGCTCACGACAACGGCAACGGAGACACCATGCTCGCCCAGTGCTGTTGCTCGGGGTGCGTCGATGTGTTGGGCGCGGGCGGTCGCAGATTTTGCCCGACCAACAGTCTCGATCGGTGCTCCGCCGCCCTCGATGCCCAACGAACCGAGGCCAGCGAGCCCAGCCGCGACCCAACTGGCGAGAGCGACCGTTCCGTACAATGCCGCTAATACAGCAAGTCGCCGCAGCCTCTTCACCCCGTCCCCTCTTAAGCTTCTCCGCGAATCAATGGCAGATTTCAAAGTTTAGTCGATGACGACTACAAACCCACCCAACTTGCAACAAACAGCTTTAGCCAACGGAAGGCGCGCAATGGTGGCGAGGTACAGGATTGGAAAGAACTATACATGGTTAACGTTAATCGGTAGTGCCAAGTACGTCACGCGCTCTGTTCCGAGGTGGCGACGCGGGGGCAGACCGCTGGTGCGAGCTTGCTACCGGGCATGCAAGTCTGCAGCCCTAAAACATCGCCTCCGCGGGACTGTTGAGTGAGGGAACAAGGCGAAGCGATATCGCCGGTAAAGGCTCTATCGTCTCCTTCAGCCTTCATTCACGTACGGAAGCTCGGACTGTGATGCCCACCGCGTGATGCAGTAGGCGATGGTCTTCTGTTTTTGGCTCAAATTCGCAAAACCTCGCCTAATGAATTGGATGTCCGAAAGCGGTGAGGTCGCAGTGGGAACCATCGCGGCAGGCCGCGCATGAGGCGGATGTTGATTGAGGTTATTTGGACGCCATCGGTTTCTGAATTGCCGCACACGACGCCGACGGCTTTACCAGTGCGGCTGATAATAGGCGAGCCAGACATACCGCCTTCGATAGCCGCGCCCTCCAACCGCAGCGTGCCGCCGTAATGGTTGACGCTGCACGAAATCCATTGGCCACTCAGAGAGAGCACCTTCGCGCTAATCTGTTTATTTGGTCTGACATTGGCGATCGCAAAGCCTGGAGTGCCTTCCAGAAGCCGGTCATAAGACTCGGCCTCTTTGGTCAATTCTTGATTAGCAGGCTGACCAAGGATTGCGAGATTGCCAATCTGATCAGCAAACAACAGTTCAACCCATATAGTGTCTTTAACGCCAAGGGGGCCAAGCAATTTATAGGTCCGCTTGCCGGTGCAGGTTTTTTGCCCGCGCGGTGGCAGATTTGGAATGCAGTGCGCCGCCGTGATGACAAAGTGGCCAACCTTGAAGCCCCGGCCGTCGCCCACCTGGAAAACCGCCTTACGAAGTCTCTCGTCGGCTGTCATGTGCAGCGCTCTCTGCCCGTCACAGGGTGCGCGAATCATTTGACGCGCCCTCCACATCACATGGTGCGTGAAAAAGGGCAAACCGGCGGCCCAACCGCGAATCTTTTATGTCCTGTCGCGAGAGCTGATACCCCCAACCTCCCGCCATCTCGTCAGCCATAATGCGGAGCAAGACCAAGCCTATCCTTGAGGCCCTGATCGGTCGGATACGGGAGTAAGTTTTGTTGTTGGCTAGTTGTTTGCGGCTGTGGCTTCGCGCTTCCGACGACGGCATGGGCGCAATGGTCGTCGCCTACGCACCATTTGGCAGAACCTCGCGCAATGCTGCCCTGGCTCAAAGTTGCGGTCATTCATAACGTGGGGCCGTAAGCGGCTGGTCGGCAATAGTCCCAGTTCGATCGTTGGGGACCGGTCGCTTTAGGTATACGATCGTTAAACGTCACGCCTGTCGTATTCATTTTTTTGCTGTCAGGAACCCAATTCCGGGCGTGTGCTTTCTGTGGCAAAATCCGTCGATAGACGAAGGGTAGCGGCAGGCAGCGAAATGGCAAAACCCCGCTCGAACAAAAAGTCGATTGAAATTAATAACATCAAAGCTAGTAACGATGCGTATTACAAGGCTCTGTCAGCGCGCGATATACGTGCGATGCAAAGGGTTTGGACCTGCGCATCAGACAATATCTTAATTGCACCACCCTCCAATCCGCACGTTTGGGTCGGTTGGGCGGCAATTAAGAAAAACTGGGAAACTTATTGGCCTAACTTTGATCAATACGTCGTTTCAATGCGCGTCAAGAAGGTGAATATCAGCGGACCGGTCGCTTGGGTGCATGGCATTGAGACTTCGAAACGACGGACAAAATCTGGCGAAGCGACCAGTGGTCATAATTACGGAACCAATGTCTTTGTGCATCGCAATGGTCGTTGGCTAATGGTGTTTCATCAAGCAGCCGAGATCCCACCATTCATGAAAAGGCTACGGCGCTTGCGTTACTAACGAGCAATACACCGGTTGCACCCTGTGATGATCGCCGGAAGATCCGGGAAACGGAGCATCACATTGATCGTAGCCAACAAGCCAATTGAGCGCGGCAACACCACCGGCGGCGACCGCTGATCCGATGGTTCACGTCAATGCAAAGCAGCGTGCTGCTTTTTCTTCAGTTGAGGTTCTGGTTTGGGCAACGCTCACTTTGATGTCGTGATGCGGAAACTGATCTTTGAGTTGTAAACGTGCTCTGACCGCATCCACAAAGCGCCGGTGCGTCGAATTTAATCGCCCGTCGATTCGAAGGACGTAGCGCCCACGATCGCGCCGAAAATGCCCCCAGAGGCATTCATGTTCGCGACTTGGCCGAGGCGATCCAGGAATTACGCCGGCGCGTACGGGCCCGGTCGCCGGCCTTACTCGTTCGGCCGAAGTGCTGGAGGTTAACCCCGCGGTCGCGGTCAAATCCGTCCCCGAGCATTCGCGCGCGCTTCGTCGAGAACGTCAATGGCCCGCGCATGGCTTCGGCATTCAACTTTTTTATTCCAAATGGATCGCCGCAGACGACATGATACCATTCACCGTCTGGCGATGAATATAGCCTCCATCGTTCTCGCCAATTGCCTCGGAGTTATGCGCAGAAGTTGGTGACGGCATGAAGGGGTAAGG
>JBAPZR010001092.1:0-7002 GCA_049285335.1 Xanthobacteraceae bacterium
TTTGTTACAAACCAGTTACCGCGTTGGCGGAGTATTTCTACTAGAATGCGCGCAAGGGCGGCCCCTGAGATGGGGCGTTTCATGCAGCGATATTTCTTCACAATACGCGGACGGGATCTGGTCGGGGATGATCCCGAGGGCAGGTACTTGTCGGACGTTGCGGCAGCACTTTCTTACGCCGAGCACTCGATTCGAGAGCTGCGAAAAAAGAGCGACTGCATCGATTTGGCTCTGACGATGATCGTACAGGATCAAGCTCGGCAGACGGTTTTGTACTTGCCGTTTTTCCCTGGCTCCTAAAGTCTGCCACCGAACGTATATAGCCGAGTCATCGACGGACAGCGTCAGAAGCACGTTGCATCCCGCCGCTCCCCGGTGCGTTCAAGAGATGCGCATTTGGTCGCGCGGGACCGTGATGGTTAAGCGGCGGTCATTTTCGGGAAGCTGATCCAGGCGGCCGGCGGCTCGCCAGCCCCGCAGTTCAAGACCTCACTTCGCACCAGCAATACGGTTGAGTGCAGTAGCGACGTTGCGAATAATAAAATACCCAAAATCCCTTTTCGGCTCACAGATAGACTTGGTCTCAACGATCCGGCCATTCACATCGAGTTCGGGAAAAACCACTTCTGTCTGGTCTGTTGTTAGAACATCGGCATAATAGGTGAGAAGTGCGGCCGCGCCGGCGATGGTCGTTGGTTGTGTTTTTAGCAGCTTCACCGCAAGTTCATCCTGCATGGCCATCGCCTCTCTTGCTGCATCATTAGCAGAAATCCATTGCGGATCATCTTCAGCCTCGCCAGCCGGCACTCGAGCCCCTGCACCGAGCTCATCTTCGATGACGCTTTGACGCTCGTAGGCGGCATGCGTCTCCGCACATGCGCGCCGATGAGCTTGGATCGCAGCGATGATCGGATCATCGATATTCATTAGCTTCCGTGGCCGAAGAGCCGCTCCTTCGCCGCGGCAACCAACAGAGCGACGCTCTTCGGCGATCTAACAGGTATCCAAACTTTTAGGCACCTGGCCAATAGATTGATGCGATGCGTTAGTAGGGGGTGGCTATACAACCGCAAGCATGCGCAGGATTTTGCTGTCGCGGCTCTACCCATAATCAAGCAGCAAACCCAGTAGAGAAAAGCAACGTGCTGGCGAATCCAGACCAGGGACATGTCAAGTAGGCTGATGGCCAAGCACTTAAGGAAGGGGGAGGTCCTTATCGAGCTCGATCCGACTATAAACGCCGCAGAAGAGAAGCATTTGGAGAGTGACCTGATCGCCGCCCAGCTTGACGTCGCACGACTGCGTGCGACGCTTTCGGATGGCGATGCACTGGCGAACTTCCAGCCGCCCGAAGGCGCGCCGCCGGCCTTGGTTGCGACCCAGCGGAAATTCCTCGCCGATCAAACGGCAGAGCACCAAGCAAAACTCGCCGTTCTCGATCGCCAGCGGGCGCAGAAGGAGGCCGAGCGGGCAACAACTACCGCAACGGTTGATAAGCTCGAAGCATCGCTTCCCGTGATGCAAGAACGCCTAGATATTCGTAAGACGCTCTATGACCATTCGACCGGCTCAAAAGCCAGTTACTTGGAACTGTTGCAGGCCTTTGTCGAGGAGCAGCACAATCTCGAGATAGAAAAGAGCAAAATCAACGAAGCCAATTCAGCCGTAGCGGCGATCGTCGAAGAATGCTCTCATACCGATGAGGAATACCGGCGGGAGCGCTTTTCCGAACTTGTCGAAGCTGAACGCAAGGCGCGTGGGATGACGATGTTGCCCAGCATCGGATGAAATTGCAGGAACTAGCCGCGCCCGTCGACGGCACGGTTCAGCAATTGGCGGTCCACACCATTGGCGGCGTTGTCACGCCGGCGCAAGCCTTGCTCGTCATCGTGCCGGCCGACAGTCACCTTGAAATCGAGGCGATGGTGCAAAACCGGGATATCGGTTTTGTCCATCCTGGCCAGGACGCACAAATCAAGGTCGATACATTTAATTTTAGCCGCTACGGGCTTATCCACGGCAAGGTATCGAGCGTCTCGCCTGATGCGATTGTGCGCGAGAAACCGCAGAACAGAAATGGCAAAGACAAGAGCCCGAGCGCGGAAAATGACACCAGCGAGCCAAGCGGACAGGAACTTGTCTATGCGGCGCGGGTCTCGCTCGACAAAACACAGATGGAGGTAGACGACCACATGGTCGATCTTTCACCCGGCATGGCCGTCACGGTCGAAATCAAGACTGGTTCACGCCGGATTATCTCTTACCTCTTGTCGCCGCTGGTGCGATACAAACAGGACAGCCTCCGGGAACGCTGACGGCATGTGCGAGGAAATTATGCAGCCGCATGCCGTGGTTTACCATCAACGACGACTGAGCGGGGACCCGGCAATTGACCGGCCCTACCCAAAAAGCCCTACTCAAAAATAGTTTAGGCGGGCCAAACAGCATTTCGAAAACACGCCCTTATGTGATGGCCATCACCAAAATACGCTTTTCCCATAAGTTCGACTGTTAGGATTGTGTCGGGAATAGTACCAAAGGCCTCATAAGTGGGACGCCGCATGAATCTTCATGGGGTTCGAATTGCGGAAGCGCGTACTCCTGGTTTCGACCGAAGTGGAACTCCGCGCTAGATTCGCGTGCAGGCTTCAGTCAGCCGGCTATGCCGTTGAGCTCGCGTGCGACGAGAAGAGGGCTCTCAGGCTGGCCGCGGTCGAACATTTTAATGTGGCAATCGTGGCGCCGGGGTCGAGCTTTGCCAGTTTGGCAATGATGCAGGAGCTGTGCGACCGGGTACCGGAGATGATCGTGCTTGCCGAAGGACCGGACGAGCTCGCTCATTGGCGTTGCTCGCTTTTCGGCGTAGGCGCATTTTTCTTAAAAACAGCACACGAAATCGCCGTCATTGCCCGGATTAACGAGACGACGGCCTGTGCCGAGAGCGAGGCTTCGCCCGTTTCAAGCATTTTATACATCGAGGACTGCAGGCTCGATCTCGGGGGCCGCGTTTTCGTTGATAGCTTCGGCCGGGAGGTGGCCCTGACCCGCGCCGAGTCAAGTCTATTGACAGAATTGGCGAGCAGTCCTTGCCAGGTGCTGTCGCGCGAAAAGTTGCGCCGTGCCGTTGCGGGTCGTGGCGCGGAACCCTTCGATCGCAGCATTGACATGCTCGTTGCTCGGGTCCGGCGCAAGATCGAGCCGGATCCGAAGGCTGCGCAGTTTCTGGTCACCGTTCCAGGCGGCGGATACAAACTCATGGTTCGGCCGCAAACTGCCGACCGACGACCATCCGGAGCTGCGCCGCACGAACCCGAAAGACGGCAGCTCACCGCGCTAGCTTGCAACCTCGTGGGCGCGATGGGGTTCGCCGTCAAGTTTGATATCGAAGACCTGAGCCAGGTAACTCAGAACTTCCAGGATACGGCTGTCACTGCAATTACCCGAATGGGTGGAACAATTATCACCATGGCGCCTGAGCAAATCCTGGCGCTGTTCGGATACCCCGTGGCACACGAGGACGATGCCGAACGGGCCGTGAACGCAGGACTCAATGCGTTAGCAAAAATCGGCCAGCTGCGGTCACCGCTGGGCGAGCCTCTACGGGCACAGGTGGCCGTGGCGACAGGGTTGGCGCTGGCTAGTCAAGACCACGCGGTGGGAGAACCCCGAGCCATTGTTGCAGGGTTGTGCGAGCTGGCGATTCCCAATTCGGTCCTCGTCGCTGCCAGTACGCGCAGACTCCTCAACGGCGCTTTTGTTTGTGGCAATCCCGAGCAATACGAACTTGACGGAGTTTCGGTCAGCGCGAGCTCGGTGACAGGGAAGCGAACGGTCGAGAGCCGCTTTGCGGCGAGGCGTTTGGGGAAGCTCACACGGCTGGTTGGTCGCGACCAGGAACTACAGCAGCTGTTGGCACTCTGGGATCGAGCTAAGCAGGGTCAAGGCCGAGTCGGCCTCGTTGGCGGCGACGCGGGAATCGGCAAGTCACATCTCAGCGAAGCTTTGTTGGTGCATATTGCGGGGGAGCCGCACGCAACCATCAGATATCAATGCTCTCCACAGCATCTCAACAGCCCTTTCTATCCTGTGATCAGCCAGCTCGAACATGCGCTTGACCTTGAGCCGATGGACGCGCCAGAAATCAAGCTCAAGAAGCTGGAAGCCGCGCTGTCCGCGACCCTCGGAGCGACTCAAGACGATATTTCATTGTATGCTGCCCTACTAGCTATCGCGACGCCTGCCCGCGAGCCGTCGTCTAGTGCAGCGCCGCAAAGGGTAAAGGAACTCACGATCGCGGCGTTGTCCAGGTATCTTCTTAACCTTGCGCACAAACAGCCACTGATCATCGTGCTCGCGGACGCACACTGGATTGATTCCAGTACACTCGAGCTACTCAATAAGATTGTTCCATTGATTAAAACGGTTCGAGTTTTTTTACTCATAGAGTTCAGGCCGGAATTCATTCCCCAGTGGGTGAGCGAACCGCATGTGACCACTCTGCGGCTCGGTCCGCTGGGACGCGAACAAAGTCGGACAATCATTTGCGAAGTAACAGGAGGCAAGAAATTACCCCGAGAGGTTCGCGAGCAAATCCTCGACCAGACGGACGGGGTTCCTCTGTTCGTCGAGGAACTGACCAAGACCGTGTTGGAATCAGAAGTGCTGAAAGATGTCGGCGACCATTACGTCGCCGCTGGCCCTCTGCCTGCTCTCGCTGTTCCGTCGACACTGCTCGAATCTCTGACGGCCCGGTTTGACCGTCTCGATTCGGCCAAAGAAGTTGCCCAGATCGGTGCGGTCATCGGTCGTGAATTTTCATACCAATTATTGGCCGCTGTCGTCCCGTTATCAGCCGATTCGCTGAAGGTCGCACTCGCGCGACTTGTGGCTTCCGAATTGATCTTTGTGAGCACCAACCTTCCGAATGAAACCTCACATTCAAACATGCGATCGTGCAGGATGCCGCCTATGCGATGCTGTCGCGGCAGAGGCGGCAGCAACTCCACAACCGGATCGCCGACGCTCTCGAGAATAATTTCCCCTACATGATTGAAGCCCAACCCGAATTGCTGGCGCATCATCTTGCGCAGGCAGGGTCCACCGAGCGCGCCATCGATTACTTACAAAAGGCTGGACAGCGCTCCATTGAACGTTCAGCCAATGCGGAGGCCGTCGGCCATCTGACTAGGGCGGTCGAATTGCTGAAAAGCCTTCCTAATGGTGCAGAACGCAAGCAGACCAGACTCGACCTGCAAGTAATGATGGCGCAAGCAATGATCGCCAATCACGGATACGCTGCGCCGAACACGCGGCAGAGCTTGATGCAGGCGAGAGAGCTCATCGACAAGTCGACGCCTCTGTCACAAAAATTTGCAATCTTGTACGGGATGTGGGCCTGCCACTACGTCGCGGGCGAAGTCGAAAAGCAGCGAGTCATAGCCGTGGACTTCCTCGCTGAGGCGGAACGCACTGACGACTCGGCACTGCGGTGCGTTGCGCACCGCATAGTCGGCACCACATACGTCACGATGGGGGAGTTTGCCACCGGCCTGCATCATCTAAAGCAAGCACGAGCATTTTACGATTCTCAACACCATGTTGGTTACCGACACCAATACGGTCAGGATATTGGTGCCGCTACATTATGTTATCTGAGCTGGGCGTTGTGGCACCTCGGACATTTTGACCAAGCGTCGGAAGTTGCGACGGAGGCGATGAAACTAGCCGAGAAGCTAGCTCACCCACACACTCTTGTTTACACCATTTGCCATGCGCGCGGATTCATGGACCTCTTCCGGCGGCGCAGCGAAGACATGCGATCGTACGCCGAGTCGTTAGTTTCGATCTGCAACGAGAACGGATTTTCACACTGGAGAAATTATGGTCGGATTTTGGATGGCTGGCCGGCTATCAGTGGGGGCGACGTGGAAAGTGGCACAGACGTGCTGCGGAAAGCTGTGGCCGGATGGCAGAAAGGGGGAGCCCGGCTATGGATGCCGATGTTCCTGATTTTGGAAGCCGCGGGTCACGTCAAAGCAGGTCACGGTGAGGCCGCGTTGGAGACGATCGAGCAGGCTCTCGCCATTTGTGAAGACAGCGGCGAGCGCTGGGCTATGGCCGAAGTGCTGCGGTGTAAGGCTTGTCTATTACTAGCAACGCCCGGGGCTAAGACCAACGAAATTGAGGCAATCCTCCTCAACAGTCTAGAAATTGCGCGGCACCAGCAGGCGCGTTTCTGGGAATTGCGCACGTCACGGGATCTTGCTCGCCTTTGGCAACGCCAGGGGCGAAACAGAGAAGCTCTGACGTTATTGCAGTCAGTTTGTGATCAATTTAAAGAGGACTTTGATGTAGGTGATTTGAGGCATGCCAGGGCGCTTCTGCACTCTTTAAGGTGCGAAGTAACTGGGAAAAACTTAGCAAGCCCTTTTCGGTGCGGGTCGCAGCGTCACAGCGCGAGCCCGCCATTACTTGAAATTAGCTGAAGCAAGCGTCAGCGGTCACGCCAGCACAGCAGATTGTGCGGCGTTCGTAGGATGTTACGGAGACAGCAAAGGACTGGAAATTCCGAAAACGAAGGATAGCAACCCGAAGCCGCTAGCACATCACCTTGCGCAACCAGGGCTATCAAGTGCGCCGTTAGGAGCTTCGATACAGGGAATTTGAAGGATGTCAGAACGCGTGTGCTCGGTGTGAGTTGGGAAGTGAAGGACCGGAGGCCCAACTCCGGTCGGAAGCTCAGGCACGGCGCTGCAGTTAAAGTTTAATTTGATTCTCGAGTTGCGCTTTATTCTCAAGGCAGTAATAGCCGGACAGGCGACTAACTATTTTGTGGCGCTCCCAGTCGTTAAGGATTCGAGTCACGTTCTCGCGCGCAATGCCGGCCATAGCGGCAAGATCGTTCTGCCCGATCTTTTGACGGATAACGATCCGGCCCGGCGCGACTTCTTGCCCGAAATGTTCCGCCAGCTCGAGCATCGTCCTGGCTACTCGGCCTTTGAG
>JBAPZR010001093.1:0-2001 GCA_049285335.1 Xanthobacteraceae bacterium
GTTGCGCGCGACGCGACATCGACCACGGCGGCTGCCGGTGCCAGGCCTTCATCCTCACCGGCGATGCAGCCGCCACTGATCCAGTCTGCCATTTGTCGCCGCACCACGCGGAAGTTACTGCGCTTGCGGCGCAGCGCCGCGACGTGCCGTATTCCTATCGGGTCAACCCGCCCGCTCAATAGGGTCCGGTTCGATCGGGTTAACGTCGTTGCTGCAGGCCAAAGCGCGTGAAATATGCCCGGCTTTGCCGACCTGCCGCGCTATGCCACAGTTACCACAGCCGCAAACGCACACATTAATGTAAGCAAAATTGGCCAACGCCCGAAGGGCACGCTTTCGATCATGCTTTCATTCAAAAAGTCGATTGCCGCCGGTGCGTTTGCCGCCCTGCTGGGGCTGGCAAATTCGGCGGCCTATAGTGCGGACCGTATTCGCATTGCGGCCCAGATCACGGGCACGCTCGGCTGGGAGCTCGACGTTCTGCGCGCCCACGGGCTCGATCGCAAAGCCGATTTGGACATCGAAACCACCGAGCTTGCCAGTACCGAGGCCGGACAGATCGCACTGAAGGGCGGTTCAGTCGATGTCATTCTGTCGGACTGGCTATGGGTCTCGCGCGAGCGCACCCTCGGCGACGATCTCGTCTTTTATCCGTATTCGAGCACGCTCGGCGCGGTGATGGTGCCGATGACTTCGCCGATCAAAGACGTGGCCGATCTGAAAGGTCGAAAGCTCGGCGTTGCGGGCGGCCCGCTGGACAAGAGCTGGCTATTGCTGCGGGCCTTCGCTCGTCAATCGGGCGTCGATCTGAAAACACAGTCGGATATCGTTTACGGCGCACCGCCGCTGTTGAATGAAAAGGCGTTGCAGGGCGAAACCGACGCGACGCTGACGTTTTGGAATTTTTGCGCTCGCCTTGAGGCTCAAGGCATGCGCCGCGCCGTCGAAATGGCCGAAGTCATGAAGAGGCTCGGCGCAGCCGGTCCAGTCGCCATGATCGGCTACGTGTTTCATGAGAGCTGGGCCGAGCGCAACCGCCGCGTTCTTGATCGATTCCTTGCCGCGACTGGTGAAGCCAAGAAGATTCTTGTCGATTCGCCCGATGAATGGATGCGACTGACCTCGCACATCGGGACCAGCGATACTGCCGCGCTCGCTATTTATCGACGGCGCTATATCGAGGGCATTCCGCGCCGGTCCCTGGCCGACGAGGCCGGCGATGCAAAGGCGCTTTACCGCGTATTGGCCGGCATTGGCGGCCACGATCTGGTCGGCCCGGCGCCGGAGCTCGCTCCCGGCACGTTTTACACGGCGGGACCAAGCGAATGAAATCGATGCTGCATCTCGGCTCGATTGTCCTGCTGATTGTCACCTGGATCATCGCTTCGCACCTGCTCGGCGAGCGCCAGTTGCCGGAGCCGAAATCCGTCTTACTGGCGCTCTTGAACGAAGCACGCTCGGGGGCGCTCACTTTCAATCTTGGCGTGACGCTTTTGCGTGTCTTTGCCGCGTTCGCGATCGCGATGGTGCTCGGCACGTTCATTGGGCTTCTGATGGGCCGCAACCTCATCTTTGACTGGCTCGCGGACCCGTGGCTGATCGTGCTCCTCAATCTGCCGGCGCTGGTTATTATCGTGCTGGCTTACATCTGGGCGGGATTGACGGATGCGGCGGCAATTGGCGCGGTGGCATTGAACAAGCTACCGATCGCCATCGTGACGATACGCGAAGGCGCGCGCGCGCTCGATCCGACGCTTGATGAAATGGCGACGGTCTTTCGCATGAGCGGGAGGACGCGTCTGCTTTATGTCACGCTTCCGCAGCTTGCGCCTTATCTCGTTGCCACAGCGCGTTCCGGACTGTCGCTTGTCTGGAAAATCGTATTGATCGTCGAAATGCTCGGCCGGCCCAATGGGGTCGGTTTCGAGATCGGCGCCGCGTTCCAGTTATTCGACGTCACCCGCATCTTGGCCTATGCTTTGGCCTTTACTGTGGTGATGC
>JBAPZR010001094.1:0-3135 GCA_049285335.1 Xanthobacteraceae bacterium
ATGAGTGGGGCCAAATAGCGGCGGGCCGCCGCAGTGATGCCGAAGCCATCAGCACTAATGAACCCGGGAGGCAAGAGCTTCTCCTGGTTGGCGACGTCAGAGAGTGGCGCCTCGATGACGTCCCAGCGGTAGGGCGAGTCGCTAAGTCGTCGGATCGCGGGCATGACGGCGTTCTTCCCCGCGATTGCAAATTCCACTGCTGCACGACCGACTGCGTAAGCCTGCTGGACATCCGTTGCGGAGGCAATGTGGCGCGCCGACCGTTGAAGATAGTCAGCCACCGCCCAATGGCACTTATGGCCGAGCTTCTCACCAATCAGGTTGGTTACTATTGGCGCGACCCCGCCCAACTGTGCATGGCCGAACGCGTCCTTTACACCCGCAGAAAGAAACTCACCGTCTGGTCCCTTGATCCCTTCGGAGACCGCGATAATAACGCAGTAATCGTACCGCTCCGTGGCCTGCTCCACTTTGGCCAGGAACCGCCTCTCGTCGAATACGACTTCCGGCAACAGCAAAACGTGTGGAGTGCCGCCCTCTTGTTCAGCAAGCGCGCAAGCAGCGGTCATCCAGCCTGCGTGCCGGCCCATCACTTCCAAGGCGAAGACCTTCGTCGAGGTGCGACTCACCGACGATAGATCGAACGTGACCTCCCGAATGCAAGTGGCGAGGTACTTCGCCGCCGAACCAAAGCCTGGTGAACAGTCAGTGAGGGGAAGGTCATTGTCTATTGTCTTGGGAATCCCGATGCACACGATCCGGTAGCCCAGCACGGCGCCGATCTGACTGACTTTATAGGCTGTATCTTGCGAGTCCCCGCCACCGTTGTAGAAGAAGAAGCCTATGTCATGCGCTTGAAAAACTTCGACCAACCGCTCGTACTGCGCACGGTGCTCATATATCGATCCAAGCTTGTAACGACAGGACCCGAACGCCGCACCGGGGGTGTGTTTGAGGGCGGCAATTGCCGCGTCTGTTTCAATACTGGTGTCGATTAAATCTTCAGTCAGGGCGCCGACGATGCCGTTGCGCCCAGCATAGACCTTGTTGACCTCGCCCGAATGTTGGCGTGCAGTTTGCAAAACGCCGCACGCCGAGGCGTTGATCACCGCGGTGGGCCCACCCGACTGAGCGTAGAACGCATTCTTGCCAGGCATACAAACTTTCCTGTCAGCTCTGGGCCGTCATGCTGACTTCCAAACATGCGGCGCGCTTGCTTCCTAAACTAGCGAAGCTGTCACACTATTCCGAGGGTACCTGGCACGGTCGCTAGTCCCCAGCTTCCACTAGAGATTTAAGGCCGATCAACGCAGCTGCCGGATGAGTGATCACATATGTGGGGATCGTTTGGAGGTAACTCTGGAATCTTCCCTTAGCCTCAAACGGGTCGCGAAATTCCGATCGAATAAGAAAATCCAAAATTCGAGGTGAAATACCGCCGGCAATATAGACGCCGCCTCGCGCTCCGAAGGTCAGCGCTACATTTCCCGCAAAAGATCCTAAAAAAGCGCAAAACGCCTGCAGCGATCGTCGGGCAAGCTGACACTCGCCACTAAGGGCGTTCTTGGTAATTTCAGCAGCATTTCGTGGTGGGCATTCCAATCCTTCAAGCGCGGCAATGGTCTGATAAATGTGTTCTAAGCCGCTGCCGGAAATGACCCGTTCTGCCGAAACATGGCCAAACCGTTTGCGCAGCTGGTTCACGATGCGATCCTCTTGCTCGCAAGCAGGTGTCAATGTCGCATGCCCTCCTTCACTTGCAATAACGACCCGCCCGCCCGAGCGGTCAACGAGGCAAGCGACACCCAGTCCAGTCCCTGGTCCGAGGACAGCCATCGCCGCTCCGAGTTCTGACTTACCACCTCCTATCCCCGCCAAATCGGCGGGGATAAGACTCGGAAGCGAAAGAGCGACCGCTTCGAAGTCGTTGATAATTCGAGCCTCCAAGCCGAAAACCGTTTGCAGTTCACTGATGTCGATTACCCAAGAAGAGTTGGTCAGAGCGACACGCTCGCCTTTTACAGGACCCGCAATAGCAAGGAGCGCCTTGTGGATTTGCGTCTGCTCACAATGTTTCTTTATGAAAATAGCCAGTGCATCCGTAAATTGTCCAAACTCGGCAACCTCAAAGCTGCTGATTGCATTTAAGTTTCCATTAGCTAACAGCGAGAGCCTTGCGTTTGTAGCGCCAATATCGCCCAACAAACCACCATCCAATAAAACTGACATGTGATCGCTCCCCCGGATCAAATTTTATTTTAACTAATCGCAGCTTGATCGGCCACCCTTTAAAAGCGGTTGGAGTTCGGGAAACGTTGCGGCTGAGTTTTTGGTCGCCGATCTAGTTTTGATCGCAAATTATCAAGGACTTTAATGAGCGAATCGATGCCGTTACGCAATTCCTCACGCTCCGCGGCTAATCCGATCGTTACAGCCGTGATTGGGGTTCGCCTTCAGGGTCGCCAGTGGCATGCAGGGGAGAGCGAACGGCACTGGGCGCAGCAGTAACGCCCGCGTCGCCCGCCCGCGGGTCCCGTCGCAGGACAGTGTGAGGACGGTCGGCTCCTCCGCTTGGGCCGACGAGAGGCAGATTAGTGTCAACAGCGCACACCGCACGATAAGCGTTCGTGTCATGACACTTGCGCTCGAAAGGCCCTGCGGATCTGTCGTCCAACATCCTTCGCTTTCAGTTGAGTTCTTTGAGCAAACTCCAGGCATTGCGCCAGGCGTGCAGTGATGTCCGCTCCGGTGGAGACTACCTTAGTTGCCTCACTCGATCTCAAGCCATCACGCGTAATCGTGATATTATCATTGAGCTTCTCCCCTACCGAGCGTACGAACTCCTTTAACGTTGATGAGATAAGGTTCGAAATCGGGGTAGAGCGAATTGGCCCCTCACTTGCGAAGCGCTGCATAATGCTAAATAGCAACTCGCTTTCCACTCTGGAAATGGCTGCTTCGAGCCTAGCCTCCTCGTTTCCCAACTCGGCTGCTGATATTGGTGGGTGAAGTGCGCGTAATCTCTCCTGGAGTGCTGTGCGTGCATGTTCGTAGAGTGCATGCCTAGCCTCATCGGTTTGGCTAGGCAAACGATAAACTGCACCGGCAATAAGAGAATAATAGTCAGCCATTGGG
>JBAPZR010001095.1:0-2515 GCA_049285335.1 Xanthobacteraceae bacterium
TTGCTCGATCTGCGGATAAGGGCGATGCCAGAAAATGTAGGCGAGCACTGATCGGTTCCCCGGGTTCTGCTGTCACGGTGTCAGCGGTACACCGGCCCAAGATAGGGGTCTACCCGCCTTCATCTGCCGACGGTCTATCCCTCTAGGAAACGTTGCCGATGGCGGTTTGGTCAGATCGCAGGCGGACGCATCGTGAGCGTAGACCAGGCACATCTCGATTTGATCCTCCTGACAGCGCGACTGTGCAGACGTCTGCACACCGTTTGATGTCTGCCGAAAAGATGTCCGTTGAGAACAGCCGCCACGATTTCTGAAATCGCCGAGAGGGGCAGTCCGAGGATTTAAGTCGGTGACGGGCCATTTCGGGCTATCCGGCAAGCGCCGCACAACGCCGGGGGACCACAGCATGTCCCCTTGTATCGAAAGCAGACATCATGCTGAAAACTGCGAGCGCACGGGACGGCGTGCTCGCAGGTCTCGCCTTCGCTAATCCCCTTGACGAGCCTTAATTGCCTCCTCAATCTGAGCCTTAACAGCATCGAGGTTAAACGAGGCAGGTGCCTGCATCGGTGGGTACTCGATGGCCGTCTGCGCCAGCTCAGCGACGCGCTTCTGTACGTAAACGAAGCGCCATAGTTGGCGTCCCATGAAATCGTTGAAGTAGCCGCTGCCAAGATCGTTGAAGGTCGCACCGTTTAACGACGGCGTTCGCTCGAAGGGGTCCTGGCGAATGTTCACCGGCGTCGGCATGTCCGTCGATACCTTTTCTCCCGGCCAACCGTTCGGTTGCTGGATGAATTGGAACTTGAAGTCGTCAAGACGGATTGCGCCGAGCTTGGGCCCGCTGAAGTAGAAGATTTCATGCCGCGCCGATGGTCCTTTACCCATTAACAAGTCCATCTGATTGTAGCCATCCAGATGGTTTTTGTAGTTTTTCCCACCCAGGGTGACGCCTTGTAGAAGCTGCTGTGTGATATTCGGATTTCCTGCAGCAGCGGCAAGCGTCGGCAGCCAGTCAAGACCGGAGAAGATACCGTTTTCGACCGTCCCCGGCTTGATCTTTCCTGGCCAGCGGGCAATGCACGGCACCCGGAAGCCACCTTCGTAGATGGTGCCCTTTGTAGCCCTGAACGGTGTCATGCCGCCGTCAGGCCAGGTGAACACTTCCGCGCCGTTGTCAGTGGTGAAGATGACAATGGTATTGTCGGTGACGCCGATTTCGTCCAGATGCTTCAACAGCGCACCGACGTCGTCATCGAGTTGCGCCATGCCGCCTTCTTCCACGCCGTAGTTGCTTTGAGGGTTCATCATCGCCTGATACTTCAGCGAGAGGTACGTGTAGGCGTGCATCCGCGTCGTGTTGTGCCAGATAAAGAAAGGCTTGTTGTCTTTTTTAGCCTGATCCATGAAGTCTTTGCTGCGATCAACCAGCACTTCATCAAAGGTCCACATATCGTATTTTGCTTTGCGGCCTTGTTGAAAAGTCTGCCGGCCGGTCATGTCGGGGAAGGGCGCCAGCGGACCTTCGTCAACAATCCGCTGTTTGCCGACCTTGCCCCAGCGCGGCATCACTGTGGGATCATCCACATCGGTCGCCCAGCAGTGGAGAACGTTACGCGGGCCGAAATTGTCGATCTCATCTTGCGGATAGTCTGACGAATACGGATCGGACATTGCGTCGAGGTGATACAGATAACCGAAAAACTCGTCGAACCCGTGCAGCGTCGGCAAATATTTGTTCAGATCACCGAGATGGTTCTTACCGAATTGCCCGGTCGCATAGCCTTGGGATTTCAGAACCGTGGCAAGTGTCATGCTTTGATCCGGCATGCCGACGTCGGCTCCGGCCAGGCCCACAGTCGTCAGGCCGGTCCGTACCGGCAGTTGACCGGTGATGAAGTTTGCCCTGCCTGCAGTGCAACTTGCTTCGGCGTAATAGTCAGTAAACAACACGCCCTGGCCTGCCAGTTTGTCGAGGTTTGGGGTCTTGCCGGACATGATGCCCCGATGATACGCGCCGATGTTGAACCAGCCGACATCGTCGGCCATGATGACGAGGATATTCGGCTTGCTTCCGGCCGGTGCCGCCTGCTGCGCTTGCGCGACGGCCTCCTGCACGGCCGCCGTCGTGCCCATCGCCGAAGCGGCGGCGAGCGTGGTGGTGGCCACCAGCATATTGCGACGGCTCAGCACGCCGGCGTGAGCGCTATCGTGCTCGGTGCTCATGACGTTCTCCTCTTTCTGGTAATGCAACGCCGCACCACGCCGTCATTGTGCGAAGTGCCGACATTGGCCAAAATTCCGCCCGCGAGGCTAATCCGCCCGCCGGGTCGGCCACATCAAATTCCCGCAAATGTGGAAGCCGCGCCTGGGTCCCCGTCGCGTTGGCCCCACGGATGCCAAAAATCCGGTAGCGGGCACCGCTTAATTAGAAACACCGAATAGATTGGTCATTTGAAGCTGGCGAGGGTTGTGCGATGCCTTCGTTCGTACGTCTCCGATGGCAGCTCCCCAA
>JBAPZR010001096.1:0-22319 GCA_049285335.1 Xanthobacteraceae bacterium
CGCCTCGGCCGGCGCGCATGTGACGCTAGCGGCGCGCACGCAAAGCGAGATCGAGGCGGCGGCGGCCGCGATCCGTGCCAGGGGCGAGCCGGCCGATGCACTGGTCCTCGATGTGACGGATGTCGAAGCGGTGCGAGACGCCATTGCCAAAGCGGAGCCGTTTCAGATTCTCGTCAACAATGCCGGCATGAACCGTCCGGCCTATCTGCCGGATGTGAAAGTCGAGGACTTCGACGCGGTTTTCGCGCTCAATGTTCGCGCGGCCTTCTTCATTGCGCAGGCGGTGGCGCTGCGGCTTGTCGCGGCAAAGCTTCCTGGTTCGATCATCAATATTTCCTCGCAGATGGGGCATGTCGGCGCCGCGCGCCGCACAGTCTATTGCGCGTCGAAACATGCCGTCGAGGGCTTCACCAAGGCGATGGCGATCGAGCTCGCGCCGCACAATATCCGCGTCAACAGCCTCGGCCCGACGTTTCTGGAAACGCCGATGACGCGACCTTTTTTCGAGAACAAGGCATTTCGCGACGAAGTGCTGTCGAAGATCAAGCTCGGGCGCCTTGGACAACTCGATGAGATTACCGGCGCCATCGTCTTTCTCGCTTCCGACGCATCATCGCTGATGACCGGCGCGGCGCTCGTGCTCGACGGCGGCTGGACCGCGGAGTGAGCGAGCGAAATCAGCGCCTGCCTGCGGATTTACGAGCTGATAGGATAAATCGCCTTCTCGCTGGAAAGAACGCGCGCGACGTCGCTCGCGCATTTGGTCTGCAATTCCTCCAGCGCCTCGACCGAATAGAAGGCGGTGTGCGGGGTAAGGATCACGTTGTCGCGGCCGAGGAGGCCTGAGTCTTTGGCGAGCGGTTCCTCCGTCACGACGTCGAGTGCGGCACCGCCGAGATGGCCTGAATCGAGTGCCGCGATCAGCCCGGCTTCGTCGATCAAAGGGCCGCGGGCAGTATTGATGAGAAACGCGCCTTTTTTCATCTTGCCGAAGGCGCCGGCATTCATCATTCCGCGCGTCGCCGGCGAAAGCGGCGCGTGCACGGAAATAAAATCGGAGCGCGCGAGAAGGTTGTCGAAACTGACGCCTTCCACGCCGGCGGCGGCTAAAGCGTCCCTTGCTACGTAAGGATCGTGCGCGAGGACCTTAAGCCCGAACGCTTTGGCTTTGGGCGCCAAGGCGCGCGGAATGTTGCCGAAGCCGACGAGTCCCAACACCTGCCCTTCGAGCCGCCTCAACGGCACGATCGGCGGCAATTCCCAACGGCCGGACTGCACGAGATTGTTGGCGAAGGTCACTTTGCGCGCAAGCGCGAGAAGGAGCGCCATGGCATGGTCGGAGACCTCGCGCAGGCAATAATCCGGCACATAATTGACGGCGATGCCGAACGCCTTTGCCGCCGGCAGGTCGATATTGTCGACGCCGAGCCCGAAGCGGCCGATCGCCCTGCAGCGCGTCAATTGCCGCAACAATTCGCCAGGAAGTTTTGCGTAAGTGACGAGGATGGCGTCGGCATCGCGCGCCACCGCGAGAATATCGTCGGCGGACGGGCTTTTCGCCATCCGGTATTCCGGGTCGAGCCGCGCCAGCGCGGCCTTAGCCGGGTCGAGCGAATGAAACGGACTGTCGGTGATCGCGATGATGGTTCGGGGCATGATACTCACAAAGCAAAAACCTGCGGGTTGACGCAATTCGGCAATTTCCGGCCTTCCAGGAAGGCAAGAATATTGTCGACTACGATATTCGCCATCTCCTCGCGCACTTCCGGCGTCGCGCTGCCCAGATGCGGTGTGAGCACCACGTTGGACAGTTTCCGAAGCGTTTTGCCGACCTTCGGTTCGTATTCGAAAACGTCGAGCCCGGCGCCGGCGATCTGCTTTTTCTGTAATGCGCGCACCAGCGCCGCCTCGTCGACGATCGCGCCCCGCGCCGTATTGATAAGGAATGCAGACCTCTTCATCAGGCGGAGTTCGCGCCCGCCGATCTGATGCCGCGTGTTTGCATTCAGCGGCGAATGCAGCGAGACGAAATCGGACTCGCGCAGCAATCGCTCGAACGGCACATAGGTGAGGCCGGCCTCGCGCTCCTCATGGTCCGGTTTGCGCCGCGGCGTCCAATAAAGAACCCGCATGGAGAATCCATGAGCCCGGCGTGCCACCGCCTTGCCGATCAAGCCGCCGCCGCCGACGAGACCGAGGGTCTTGCCCCAGACATAGGAGCCCATCAGATGGGCCGATTGGCCGCCCGGAAACTGGCCGGCGCGCACCATGCGGTCGCCCTCGAAGAGGCGCCGCGCCACCGCCAGCATCAGTCCGAAATTGAGGTCCGCGGTCGCTTCCGTGGTGATCGGCGCGGTCACGGTCACCGGAATGCGCCGCGCCGTTGCCGCCGCGACCTCGATATTGGACGGGGTGATCGACTGCGCGGCGATCATGCGCAATGCGGGATTGGCCGTGATCACATCGCGGTCGATCGCGTCGTGAAGAAGACAAAACAGAATGTCGGCTTCGCGCATGGCCGCGATCAAAGCGCGCTTGGGAATGATGCGGCTTGCATCGGGAAAGACCTTGACCTGCGCCGCGGTGCGCAAGCGCTGGAGCGCATGCGCGGAGATCGGCTGGGTGACGAAAATCCGCGAGCGGCGTGATTTCGTCGGCATCAGGCGAGCCATCGCACGACCCCGGCGACCCCGTCGACTGCGACCTGCGCGCCATCGGGAATCCGGCGCGTCGCGTCCAATACGCCGAGCACCATCGGAATGCCGCGCTCGCGCGCCAGCGACGCGAGATGCGACGTCGAGCCGCCGAGCTCGGCGACCACTCCGCCGACGCGCGGCAGGATATGGCTGAGCGCCGGGCCCGCGACGCGCGTCACCAGAATATCGCCCGGCGCAACGCGCGCGAGCTCGCATTCGCAGTTCACCACCACCGCGCGGCCCGAGCCCCAGCCGATCCCGGCGGGATGGCCGTTGAGGCCGGGATGTTTGAGCCAGATGTCGTCGGGCACCTGCGCCGGCTGGATGTAGAGCGGGCGCGCCTGCAACAATTTGAAGCCGGTGTCGTCGAGCGCCCACTCGATTTCGACCGGCATGCCCAGCACGGTTTCGGCCTTGCGCATCAGGCGCCCGAGCGCGGTTGCTTGTCCGGCTTCAAGGCAGGGCGCGCGAACGAGCGCGTCGGGCACGGCTTGCGGCGCGGTCCCCGCGCCGTTTCCAGCGAAGTGACCGCAAGTTTCGCGATGATGCTTTCGCCCCGCTTCATTCGACCGAACGAAACCATGGCGGCTGAGCACGATCCGGTCCGGCACCACTTCGCCCTGCGCAATGGCCGAGCCCAATCCCCACGTCGCGCTGAGCAGCATCTGGCCGTCCGCGGTCTCGCTCAAGCCGCCGCCGGAGACGCGCGCGGCGACGAGCGGTTGAACGAGCACCGCCATGGCCGTGCCGGCCGGGCTCTGCGCGTGCTGCGCCATCGATCGGCGCGCATTGGTGGTCCATAAAGCCGCCCAGCAGGCCCGTAACGCGGTGACGAATTCCGCATCGTCCACGAGGCCGAGAAAGCTTTCGAATTGGCCGGCAAAATTCGCGCCCGCGCGATCTTCGATCAGCGCCGAGGATCGCACCGCGGCCGGTTTTTGCTCCCCCCACCAAGCGGTGAGCACTTCCGAGAGCACATCGGGCGCAAGGTCGCTCTGATAAAGCTTTAGGCGGATCTCAACCGCCAGGCGCCGTTGCGCCGGCGGGTCGACGCGGTCGTATTCGCTCACCAGGCCGGCGAGACCGAGATGCTCGATCTGCCGCCAATAGGCGGCTGCCGAAATACAAAAACCACCGGGGGTCGGCAGGCCGGCTCGCGCCAGCGCCGCAAGGTTCGCCGCTTTCGGTCCGACGAGCGAGGCGTCAGTGGCGGCAGGATTACTCAATGCCAAAACAAAAGAGCACGAAGTCATCGATCTCAATCGTCAGCGTATTCTTTGGTACACGCTCGCGGTTACCCTCCCCCTGAAAGGGGCAGGGTAGGGTGGGGGTCATGGCCAAATTCGCTTTCAGCCAAAGCTAACCCCCACCGGCTTCGCTCCGCTTCGCCACCTCCCCCTTACAGGGGGGAGGCAAATTTCACTTCACGTGATCGCCATAACCCGGCAGCGGATCGACGACGGTGATCTGCTTGACCGGGAAGTTCGACACGATCTCGATTTCGTCCTTGTGCACGATCAGCATTTCCTCGATCCGCACGCCGTAATGGAATTTCTTTCCGTGCTGCGTCTCGAGCGCGAAGGTCATGCCTTCTTGGATCTCTACCGGATGATCGAGCGACCAGATGCGTGAGATGACGGGGGGATCGTATTGGGCAAGTCCGAGACCGTGGCCCCACAGATTGGCCGCGGCCTGGTCTTCGTCCTCGTAGCCCCAGGTCTCCATCGCCGACGGCCATTTGAGCGCGATGTCGCGCGTGGTGGCGCCGGCCTTCACTGCGCCAATCGAATCGTAGAGCCACTTGAGCGCTGTCCGATAGGTTTCCTGCTGCTCCTTGGTCGGTTCCTTGCCGACGCAATAGGTGCGGTAGTAGCAGGATTTGTAGCCGTTCCAGGTCAGCGCCGCCAAATCCATAAATACGATGTCGCCCGGCTGGATGATGCGGTCCGAGAAATTACGCCAGTTCGGCCAGGTGTTCGGCCCTGACGAGACGATGACGTCCTCGACGTCCTCCATGCCCGGAATGTTGTAGAGATATTGCATCAGATGCGCGGTTACCTGGTTCTCGGTGATGCCGGGCCGCAGGAATTTCATGCACTCCCAATGCGTCGCGTCGCCGATCGCGCCAACGATGCGGAAGCATTCCTGCTCGTCCTCATTCTTCACCGCGCGCGCTTCCATCATCGCGGTCATGCCGTCGGTCCAGTTGATGTTATTGTCCTTGAAAATATTGATCATATTGATGTCGATGAAATCGACGCCGAGCTTCTGCCCGGCGACGCCGTTCTCTCGCATCGCCTGCAGCACCGCCTTGGTGAACTTGGTCACCTGTTGGGTGGACGCCGGCCCGGCGGCGCCTTTGATCCAGGCGAACGAGTGGCGGACGTTTTGCTTCGGGATCCACGGCGAATGGCGCTCGATCTGGAAGCCCAGATCGCCCTGCTCGAACAGGATCGGAGCGCCGTCGCCGCACAGCATCGCGTAACGCAATCCGGGCTTGAGCCTGTTCCAGCCCGGCGTCAGGGTGCCGGTCAAATAACGGACGTTCTCGTCGTACATGCACAGGAGCGCGCCGAGACCGTGCTTTTTCATCATCGCGCGGGCGCGCTCGGTCCGGTATTTTCGCAGCCGATCCCAATTGACCCGCTGCTGCCAATCCAGTCCAGCAATACCGAAATTCGCACCCATTCGACCCTCCAACGCCGGCGCCTATCGGGCATGATCCGGAAAAGTGGAAACCGGCTTACTCATGCCTATCAAAAACCTGGAGCGGCAATCGATGCTTAAAGCTCCAGGCGCGACACCTGTGTCCGAAAAAATCCGCTTGCGCAAGCGCTTCGAAGCGATCCGCGGCGGCGCGATTTGGTATCATAAAGCGTATTTTTAGGGCCTTCCGAAAGGATCGAGTGATGAGGAGGATCACGCGCCGCAACCTTGCGCGCGGCGGAGTGCTGGGCGCGGCGGGCGCATTAGCCGCATCTGCGGTGGCCGCGCCTGCCGTGACGCAGAGCGGCAAATTGCCCTGGCGCATGGTCACCTCATGGCCGAAGCGCCTGCCGGGGCCCGGCATGTCGGCGGAGCGTCTCGCCGAACGCATCGGCGCACTCTCCGGCGGACGCCTCGACATCGCCGTGTCGGCGGCGGGCGAAGTGGTTCCGGCTTTCGGCGTGCTCGATGCGGTCGGTTCGGGCGTTGCCGAGATGGGACACAGCGCCGCGTTCTACTGGCAGGGCAAGGAGCCCGCCGCGGCCTTCTTCACCACTGTGCCTTTCGGACTCCTGCCGAACGAGCACGTCGCCTGGATCTATGCCGGTGGCGGCCAGGCGCTGTGGGACGAGCTCTATGCGCCGTTCGGGGTGAAGGCTTTCATGGCCGGCAATACCGGGGTCTGCATGGGTGGCTGGTTTCGCCGCGAGATCAAAAGCCAGGACGATGTTCGCGGACTCAAAATCCGCTCGCTGGGATTGGGCGGCGAGGTCTATCGCCGGCTCGGCGCCATCCCGCAGACCACCGCACCCGCCGAAATCCTGGTCGCGCTGCAGTCCGGCGTGATCGACGGCGCCGAATTCGTCGGGCCGGGCTCCGACATCGCGCTCGGGCTCTACCGCTATGCGCCATTCTATTGCGGCCCCGGCTTCAACAAGCCGAACGGGACCGGCGAATGCATCATCAACCTGAAAGCCTGGCAGGGGCTCGACGCCGAATTGCAGGCCATCGTGACCAGCGCCTGCGCCGTGGAAGCCTCCTATGCGCTCGCCGAAATGGAGCGGCTTAATATCGAGGCGCTCGCCGCGCTCACCGGCAAAGACAATGTGCAGCTGCGCACCTTCCCCTCCGATCTCATCGCCGCCGCCCGCGCGACCGCGAAGGATGTTCTTGCCGAGCTCGCAGGCAAGAGCGCGCGCGCCACCAAGGTGCGCGATTCCTATCTGGCCTTCGGCGACAAGGTCGCCGCCTGGTCGCGCATTTCGACGCAAGCCGTGCTGCAGGCAAGGGAAGGGTGAGTATCACTTTGCCATTGCCGGGTTCGACCCGGCAATCCATGCCGCAGTGCCGGTACGACGGCGTTCTCGTTGTTGAGGCGGGTCAAGCCCGCGGGTGACGAAAGTGGCGCTGCTTCGCGCCGCGTGCACCCTACATCTTGAACTTCACCACTTTCTGCCGCTGCTCGCCCAAACCCTCGATGCCGAGCGTGACGACATCGCCGGCTTTGAGAAAGGTCGGCGGCTTCATGCCGAGCCCGACGCCGGGCGGCGTGCCGGTGATGATGACGTCGCCCGGCTCCAAAGCGAAATATTGCGAGCAGGCCCAGACGATGTGCCGGCAGTCGAAGATCATGGTCGAGGTATTGCCGCGCTGGCGTTTCTCCCCGTTGACGTCGAGCCACATGTCGAGGCTCTGAGGATCCTTGATCTCGTCCTTGGTGACGAGCCAGGGGCCGATCGGGCCGAAGGTCTCGCAGCCCTTGCCCTTGGTCCATTGTCCAGCGCGTTCGATCTGAAAGACGCGCTCGGAGACGTCGTTGGCGAGACAATAGCCGGCAACCGCGTCCAGCGCCTTCTCCTTGCTCAGGTAGCGGGCCCGGCTGCCGATGACGATGCCGAGCTCGACTTCCCAATCGAGCTTGGTCGAGCCTTTCGGGATCATGGTGTCGTCGCCGGCGCCGCAAATGCACGACGGAGCCTTGTTGAAGATGATCGGCTCCGCCGGAATCGGCATGCCGGCTTCGGCGGCGTGATCGGAATAGTTCAACCCGATGGCGATGAAATTGCCGACCTTGCCGACGCAAGCGCCGATGCGCGGTTTGCCGCGCACCGGCGGCAGCTTTTCGGCTTTAAGCTTGCGCAGCTTGTTCAGCCCGCTCGGCGACAGCACGTCGCCGGCAATGTCGGGAACGATTTTCGACAGGTCGCGCAGGCGGCCATCCTTGTCGATCATGCCGGGCTTTTCGCGGCCGGGCGCGCCATAGCGAACGAGTTTCATCGATATTCTCCTTGGAGTTTCTGGTGATCTTTCAGAACGCGCCGGGAAACGTCCCGCCGTCGATCAGAATGTTTTGTCCGGTGATATAGCCGGCATGCGCCGAACAAAGAAATGCGCACATCGCGCCGAACTCGTCCGGCTGGCCCACGCGCTTCGCCGGAACGGTAGCGACGCGTTCGGCCAGCGCCGCTTCCGCGCTCAATCCCTTCTTCTTCGCCATCGTGTCGATGTAGGTTCGCAAACGATCGGTGGCGAAAACTCCGGGCAGCATAAAATTGATGGTGACGTTCGAGGCGGCGACCGACCGCGCAACACCGGCAAGAAAGGCGGTCAGGCCGGCGCGCGCGCCGGAGGAAAGATCAAGCCCCACGAGCGGCATTCGCACTGAGCCTGAGGTGATATTGACGATGCGGCCGAACTTTCTGGCGATCATCGGGTCGATGACTCTTTGAACGAGCTCGATCGCAACGACCATATTGGCGGTGACGCCGTCGAGGAGCTTCTGGCGATCAAGCTCGCGAAAATCGCGCGGCGGCGGGCCGCCATTGTTATTGACCAGGATATCCGGTTCGGGACAGGCGGCGAGCAACGCCTTCTGCCCCTCGGGCGAGGCGAGGTCGGCCGCCACGGGTGTCACTTTGGCGCCTCGTTTCTTCAATTCGGCCGCGGCACTGGCAAGCTGGTCCTGGTCGCGGCCATTGATCACGACCTCGCAGCCGGCCTCGGCGAGCGCCTTGGCGCAAGCGAAACCCAGGCCGCGGCTGGAGGCACAAACGATTGCCTTGCGGCCGGCGATGCCAAGGTCCATGCCTAGTTCCCCCCTTTAGGTTCTTGCGCTTTCCATCGGGCGACTGTTCTCCTGACTGGACGGCTCCAAGTCAACGGCTGATTCCGCTTTGCTTTTGCCCGACATATCGATTGTGCAGCTTTGCATCATTGTCGCCCTGGCGGTGGTCTCCGCCATTGCCGGCGGGGTTGCGGGCTACGGCACCGGCGCGCTGATGCCGCTGATCCTGGTGCCGATCGTCGGCGCCGCGCCGGTCGTGCCGATCATCGCGATCACGGCGATGTTCACCAACACGGCGCGGGTGGCCGTCTTTCGCCATGCGCTTGATCCGCGGCGGGCTTTGATCGCGCTTGCTGCCGCGCTGCCGACCTGCGTGCTTGGGGCTTGGCTCTATACACTTTTGAGCGGCCGCGGCGCCGCTTTCGTCATCGGCTCGAGCCTGATCGCGACCGTGCCGTTGCGCCGCTTCCTCAAGCGTCATGGTCATAAGCTCGGCGAAAAAGGTTATGCCGTTGCCGCGGCCGGCTGGGGCGTCGTAGTCGGCGGCACCACCGGCGCCGGCGTGATCCTACTGTCGCTTCTGATGGCGGTCGGTCTCGAAGGCGCCGCGGTGATCGCCACCGACGCCGCCGTGTCGCTCGGCATGGGCGTCGTGAAGATTTCGGTGTTCGGCCTTGCCGGCGTGCTGACGTCGAAAGTGCTCGTGATCGCGCTTTTGATCGGGCTCGTCGCCTTTCCGAGCACCTTTCTCGCCAAGCTGATCGTCGAACGCTTGCCGGTGCATTTGCACAGCGCGCTCCTTGACGCGGTGGTCATTATCGGCGGGGCGGTGATGATCCTCGGCGGAATCCGCGGGTAGCGAGCAATCATGTCAAACGCAATTCAAGGCCACTTCACCACCGGCGGCATGGACGACAGGATCGATTCGACATTGCCGCCGGTGCGCAGCCCGAAAATCGTGCCGCGATCGTAGAGCAGGTTGAATTCGACATAGCGGCCGCGCCGCACGAGTTGTTCGTTGCGTTCCGCTTCGGTCCAGGGCGTGGTGGAATTGCGCTCTACGAGCGAGGGATAGATGCCGAGGAAAGCGCGGCCGACCTCCTGCGTGAAGGCAAAGTCGGCGTCGAAATCGCCGCTGTCGAGCCAGTCATAGAAAATGCCGCCGATGCCGCGCATCTCGCCGCGATGCTTGAGATAGAAATACTCGTCGCACCATTTTTTGAATTTGTCGTAGGGGGCGACGCGCGAATGGGCGTCGCAGGCGGCCTTCATCGCGGCGTGGAAGGCGACGCTGTCCGGATCGTCCTGGCTTCGCCGGTGCTCGAGCAAAGGGGTGAGATCCGACCCGCCGCCGAACCACGATTTCGTGGTGACGACATAGCGTGTGTTCATATGCACCGCGGGCACATGCGGATTGTGCAAATGCGCGATCAGCGAAATGCCGGTGGCGCAAAAGCGCGGATCGTCGGCGGCGCCGGGTATATCCTTGCGAAATTCCGGGGCGAATTCGCCGAACACCGTCGAGACATGGACGCCGACCTTCTCAAACACGCGGCCCCTCATCATGGCCATCACGCCGCCGCCGCCCGGTGCGCCGCTGTGGTCGGTGCGCGACCAAGGCGCAGGCTTAAAGCGCCCCGCGGGACGGTTGCCCAAGGGCGCGTTCGCGGGGAGGGCGTCTTCAATGGCTTCGAAGGCGCCCACAATGCGATCACGCAATGCTTCGAACCAGGCTTTCGCCGTTTTTTTGCGCTGTTCGTTTTTGGCGTTATCCATATCCTTCTCGGTTCGATTGTCTCGTCAGGGCTCGCGTGAGAATGTCACAAAAACCGTTCAATATGTGGATCGATCGCAATCGCGTTGCAGGCGCGACTCTGCAGGTGTGACAATGGAGCGTAGGGGCCTCGTCAACCGTCTCACCCGGCGCGGCTTTATTGGCGGCACGGGCGCCGCCATCGGCTTGGTCGCCGCGCCGGGCGCGATGCGCATTGCAAGAGCGCAAAGCTGGCCGTCCGGCAGTCCGTTCAGCCTCGGCATTGCAGCCGGCACGCCGCGGCCGGACGGCTTTGTATTGTGGACGCGGCTGGCGCCCGATCCTTTATCGACCAATCCGGAAACTCCCGGCGGCATGAGCGGCGGCGACGTTACGCTGCGCTATGAGATTGCGGCCGATCCCGGCATGACCAATCTCGTGCGGCAAGGCGGCGCGACCGCGGAACAGGCTTTCGGCTATTCGGTGCACCTCGATGTCGGCGGGCTCCAACCCGGCCGGACCTACTGGTATCGCTTCTTGAGCGGCGACGCGACGAGCGCAGTCGGCCGCGCCATTACGCTGCCGGCGTCGGGCGCGCCGGTCGACAAATTGCGATTCGGATATGTGTCCTGTTCCAACTACGAGCACGGATATTTCTCCGCCTATCGGCATCTCACCGAGGAGGAGCCCGAATTCGTGCTGTTCCTCGGCGACTATATTTACGAGACGATCGAGGAAAATCGCACCATCGTGCGGCGGCACAGCGACGGCGTCGAAGCCGCGACGCTGCCGCAATATCGCAACCGCTATGCGCAATACCGGCTCGATCCGGATCTTCAGAATCTGCACGCGCGCGTCCCTGCCATAGCCACCTGGGACGATCACGAAGTGCAGAACGACTATGCCGACAAATGGTCGGAATTTTTCGACGATCCGGCGCAGTTTCTGATCCGGCGCGCCGCGGCCTATCAAGCATTCTATGAGCACATGCCGATGCGGCCGATCCTGTCGCATCCGAACGGCCCGGTGATGCGGGTCTACGACCGCTTCACTTATGGCGACCTTATCGAGATGTCGCTTCTTGACGGCCGCCAGTACCGTTCGCGCGAAGCCTGTTACAGGCCGCCAAACAAAGGCGGCGGACATTTGGAAACCGAGGCGAGCTGTCCCGAGCGGCTCGATGCCGGCCGAACCATGCTCGGCTTCGATCAGGAAGCCTGGCTTTACAGCGCGCTGGAGCACTCCAAGACGCAATGGAATCTCATCGCACAGGATGTGCTGATGGCGCAGTTCCGTAAGAAATTGGACGGCGTCGATGCGTTCTGGACCGACGATTGGAACGGCTATCCGGCCAACCGGAAACGGCTGTTGCAACGGATCCATGACAGCAAAGTATCCAATCCCGTCGTCATCTCCGGCGATATTCATTCGTTTTTCGCCAATGACCTGAAGCTCGATTTTTACGACCCGTCCTCGCCCACTGTCGCGACCGAATTCGTCGGTACATCGATCTCGTCCTACGGTCCGCCATACGATCCCATCGCACAGGCGTTGCCGGACAACCCGCATGTTCATTTTTTCGATAGCCGGCGGCGCGGCTATGTCATTGCCGATCTCGTGCCGGATCACCTGCAGGTGCAAATGCGCGTCGTCTCCGATGCGCACGATCCCAAGGCCACAATCTCCACCTTCAAGACCTTCGCGGTCGAGGGCGGTCGGCCGGGCGTGGTCGCCGCCTAGGGCATGATCCCAAGAAGTGGGTACCGGCTTTCGGAAAAGATCATGCTCAAACAACAAGCTAAAGCGAAAAACCGATTCAAACTAAAATCATTTCGCTTTAGCGGAGCCTTGTTGCATCCGGCGCTGATCTCGGGAAATGCTTTAGATTAGCGCACCCGTTTGCCTTAGAGCTTCGCCGGCGGCGAGTGCGGCGGCGATCGCGACATTGAGCGAACGCATGCCTTGGCGCATCGGGATACGAAGCCGGGCGTCGGCCGCGGCATGCACCTCTTCGGGTACGCCTGCGGATTCGCGCCCGAACAGGAGAATGTCTTCGGTTCGAAAGCCGTAATCGAGATAGGACAAAGTCGCGGCTGTCGTGAACAGTACAAGCCGGCGAGAGGAGCGCCTTCGCCACGCTTCGAAATCGGCCCAGGAGGCATGCCGCGTGATCGTCACGGCGTCGAGATAGTCCATCCCGGCGCGTCGGAACGCGCGATCTGAAGCCGGAAAGCCTGCCGGCTCGATAATGTGCGCCGGAAGGCCAAAACAGGCGCATAGGCGCAAAACCGTGCCGGTATTCTGCGGGATATCAGGCTGGTAGAGGGCAAGATGCATGACAAATTCGCACGTCGGATCGCCTCTGCGGCAATCATGCAAGATGCGTTGTGGGCGCGCTCGAAGCCAGACTTGCGCTGTCCATGCAAGGGTGCCAATAGAAACGCCGCCGGAATCCGTTCGCCTTGGACCTTCCCCAGGTCGGGGTGAGCGGTCCTTCCGCCGCCGAAAGTCTACGCCCCGAACTTGCCTACGGCGAGAATGGCGGGCGTAGGGCGGTCTGCGGCGCGGATGGGTGTTGGGATCGGCGACACGAACGAGGATTTGCGCCTGTGACATCAATCTCGACGGCGGAGCCGACACGCCGCAATTTTCTGGACAATGCGACTGCCGGTGCGCTCACGCATCCGCAGTCCAGCGCCCGATCAGACATATAGGTTTTGACGATGAGCGGACATCCGACTTACCAGCCGCGAAGCACTTTCATGAAATGGCTCGAGCGGCGGCTGCCAATCGGTAACCTGGTCTATTCCTCTTTCGTCGCCTATCCGACGCCGCGCAACCTGAACTATTGGTGGACGTTCGGCGGCATCCTCACTTTTATGCTCGTCGTGCAGATCGTCACCGGCGTTGTGCTCGCTATGCATTACACGCCGCATGTCGATTTCGCCTTCAATTCCGTCGAAGGCATCATGCGCGACGTAAATTATGGCTGGCTGTTGCGCTATATCCACTCCAACGGCGCTTCGTTCTTCTTTGTCGCCGTCTATATCCACATGGCCCGCGGCATGTATTACGGCTCCTACAAGGAGCCGCGCGAAGTGCTGTGGATTCTTGGCGTGATCCTGTTCCTCTTGATGGTGGTCACGGGCTTCATGGGATACGTGCTGCCGTGGGGTCAGATGAGCTTCTGGGCGGCGACCGTCATCACCAATCTGTTTTCCGCGATACCGGTCGTCGGCGGATCGATCGTCACCTGGCTATGGGGCGGATTTGCCGTCGGCAATCCGACGCTCAACCGGTTCTATTCGTTGCATTACCTGTTGCCGTTCGTCATTGCCGGCGTCGTCGTGTTGCACATCTGGGCGCTGCATGTGGCCGGACAGAACAATCCGACCGGCGTCGACGCCAAAACCGAGAAAGATACCGTGGCGTTCACGCCCTATGCCACGATCAAGGATTCGTTCTTCATCGGCCTGTTCTGTATCGTGTTAGCGTGGTTCATCTTTTACATTCCGAATTATCTCGGGCATTCGGACAATTACATCCCGGCCAATCCGGGCCAGACGCCGACGCATATCGTGCCGGAATGGTACTATCTGCCCTTCTACGCCATTCTCCGCGGCATCCCGAGCAAGCTCCTTGGCGTAACCGCGCTTGCCGCCTCGATCGTCGTGCTCGCCTTCATGCCGTGGCTCGACACGTCGCCGGTGCGGTCGGCGAATTATCGGCCGCTCTATCGGCAGTTTTTGTTCATCTTCTTTGCCGCCGTTATCGGGCTCGGCTATCTCGGGTCGCAGGAACCGACCGGCGGCTATGTCGTCGCGGCGCGAATCCTGACGATCTATTATTTCGCGTTCTTCTTCGTCATCCTGCCGCTGTTGGGATTGTTCGAGAAAACCAAGCCGCTGCCGAATTCGATCTCCGAGTCGGTGTTGAAAAAAGGTGTTCCGATCGGAGCGTCCGGGCCGCCGCCTGCCGGCGCGCGCGGCTGAGGGAGATCCAGCTATGAATCGTCACCACAAGCTGGCCATCGCGTTCGCGCTTGCGGGTTTGCTCTGCGGCTTCGGCACCGCCGTTTCGGCCCAGGAAGCGGACGCGCCGCCGCGCCTGCATTGGTCGTTCTCGGGGCCGTTTGGCATCTACGATCAGGCGCAGCTGCAGCGCGGCTTCAAGATCTACCGCGAGGTCTGCTCCAACTGTCACAGCCTCAAGCTGCTTTCGTTCCGCAACCTTGCCGATCCCGGCGGGCCGGGCTTTGCCGAGGCGCAAGCCGCCGCCATCGCCGCGACCTTTCAGGTTACCGACGGGCCGAACGATCAGGGCCAGATGTTCCAACGGCCCGGCAAGATCGCCGATTATTTTCCGCCGCCCTTCGCCAACGATCAGGCTGCCCGCGCCGCGCTCGGCGGCAAGTTGCCGCCGGATATGTCGACGCTCGCCAAGGCGCGAAGCTACGAGTGGGGTTTTCCCCGGTTCGTCCTCGACGCGTTCACGATGTATCAGGAGGACGGCCCCGACTACATCCATGCGATCCTCAACGGCTACACCGATCCTCCGCCCGGTTTCGTGCTGCCGCCAGGCGGACAGTACAATAAATATTTTCCGGGCCACGCGATCGGCATGCCCAAGCCGCTCAGCGATGGCCAGGTTGAATATACCGACGGCACGCCGACCACGGTCGATCAATATGGCCGCGATGTTGCCGCGTTCTTGATGTGGGCCTCCGAACCGACACTCGATGCGCGCAAGCGGCTGGGCTTCCAGGTTATGATATTCTTGATCGTGTTCACGGCGCTGCTGTATTTCACCAAGAAGCGGGTCTGGCACGCCGTGCTGCACGACCCCGATTTGGAAAAGCCGCGCGCGGCCTAGTGTGGTGGATTTGAGGTTCCTGTGATTATGCGGCACGTTCGCTAAGAGCGTGCGGAGGGTGTGGCGAACTTCGGAATCGGGACACTAGGGCCATGATCAGCGTCGCGACAGAGAACGATCTGAAGGCTGCGATCCGCACCATTCCGGACTATCCCAAGCCCGGAATCATGTTTCGAGACATAACTACGCTGTTGGGCAATGCGCGGGCCTTCCGCCGCGCGGTCGACGAATTGGTGCAGCCCTGGGCCGGCGGCAAGATCGACAAGGTCGCCGGCATCGAAGCGCGTGGCTTCATTCTCGGCGGCGCGGTGGCGCATCAGGTTTCATGCGGGTTCGTCCCAATTCGCAAAAAGGGCAAACTGCCGTTCAAGTGCGTCAGCATCGGCTATTCGCTCGAATACGGGCTCGACGAAATGGAAATCCATGAAGATGCGCTGCTGAAAGGCGAGCGCGTTATTGTCGTGGACGACCTTGTCGCCACCGGCGGCACTGCCGAGGCGGCGGTCAAGCTCCTCAAGCAGATCGGCGCCGAAGTGCTCGCCGCCTGTTTCGTCATCGACTTGTCGGAATTGGGCGGCGCCGAAAAAATTAGGAAACTCGGCGTGCCGGTGCGCACGCTGGTTTCGTTCGAAGGCCATTAATCAGCCTTGCGGGGCTGGGCGCTTCGCCCCGATCTGCGCCATCTGCCGCTTGGCGACGCTGCGCAACGAGGATTCCAGCTGGCCGATGAGCAGCTGCAGTTCGAGCTCGCGAAACTCCGCGAAGACCTGGCCGATCCAGCTATGGACTTCGGTCGGTCCCCCGGGCTGGGTCCTCATATAGGCGCTGAACGAAAAGCCGGGCTTATCGATGACGCCGCGCACGAGAGGCGAGAGCCGCGGAATGCGCAGAGCGCCGGAGTTCGGCGACGATGGGCGAAAATCACCAGGGATAATCATGAAAGACGCGGCCTCGTTGTGGATCGGCACGAACGTGGTTTGTGTCAGCCTTCGCCGCATCTCAGCGTAGCTCTGCGCCGTGATCGGTGCTGCATCGGTGATGAACAACACGATCGGTTGGAGCAGCCGCCGGCGCGCCTCTTGTTCGAAGCCGATCTCCGTCATGACCTTGAAGAACTGATCGAACACGCCGTGACTAAGATCGATCACCGACGTGCGCCAGTTGTCGGCGAGCATGCGGTCGAACAGCGCCATTTGGCCGCGCGTGTCGGCGATGTCGACAGGCCAGACCAGGTTCGGGTAGCAGGCGGCGAATGACGGCTCGCGCGGATCAAGATCGTATCCGACCAGCGGCCGGCCGGCGAGCCGCAGGAAATCCAACAACAGTCGAGCGATCAGCGTTTTTCCCACTCGCGGATGACGCGAGGCGACGATGTAGAGATACGACACCGGCGACATTTACGGGCAATAGGTCCAGACCAGCTCGGCGTTGCCGACACCAGTGTGGTGAATTTGAAGTTCCTACGATCCTGCAGCCACTCGTTATAGAAACATCAAATCCAAAAACCACACTATAATTATAAACTCGCTAGTATCCTTATCTATTCCGAAGTTCGCTGAAAGCGTGTCGCAAGATGTGGAAAACTTCGGAATCGGGACACTAATACGGAATTGCAGGACACTAGTATGGAATCGCAGCCCGCTCTAGCCGCTTCGCTAGAAGTCTGTGATCCGAACGCTCGTGAAACTTATGTTTATGATCTGGCGCTAGCCTGGGCGCGGGCGGTCGTCGCAGTACCGGCCTGCTCGAATAGATCGAGCAGCTTCACACGATCATACTCGGCCCACACATTGCCGAGCCAATGCCGCACATAGCCCCGCAGCACGAACGAATAATTGGCCGTATCGCCCTTCGGGTCCTTATTGGCGACGAAGGTCAAAAACGGAACCGAAGCGAGTTCCACCTGCTCGTAGGCCATCTCGTTCAGTTTCGGAATGTTGATCACCACGGCGTCCTTCAGTTTCTTGAAGTAGGACGCGTGGGTGGCCTGGTCCCATTCGAAGAAGTTCGTGTTGTTGATGAAGTTCTTGACCAAGAAATATTCGGCATCCGGCGTGAACGGTGCGGTCTCCTCGATCTCGTTCAGCGAGGCAATCGACGAGCCGAGGATGTGAAACACGACAAAGGTGATCTGGCCCTTTTTGACGGCTTCGAGAAAGCCAATGTCGCGCAGCGCCTGCAAGGTCGGCGACATCAGGCCGGCGCGCACGTCGACGACGGTCACCGTGGATTCCGTGGTCGAGAGCGTGTCGATAATCCGCATCTGGTCTGCCACGGCGGTGGCATCGACGATTTCGCTCACCTCGCGGTGAAAGCGCTTGAGCGTTCCTTTCGGCGTTTCGGTATCGAAAGCACGCGTCGGAACATGATGCGCGGTGAAATAATCGAGCAATGTGCGGGCCACGGTGGTCTTGCCAACGCCGCCCTTGTCCGCACCCACCAATATCAATGCTGGTTTAGCCATGTTTCCACCCTCACTAACGCTGCAAGCTGCGTCACCATCCACTGAATTTGCTTCTACACAGCCGCGCGAAAGTTGAAAAGCCTGATGAATCCGCGCGACTGATCAGTTCGGCGTTTTTGCCGTATTTGTAACCGGTTATAGTTAATCGCGGGTGCCGGCCCCAGGGTCCCGAAATTGGTCCCGGAATTGGCCCAGACGTCGGCACGGAAGATGGAACCGAAGGTGGCCGCGCTGCCGGCGCGGGGGTGGGCGCATCCTGTTCCGACCCCCATGGACCTGCCGCAGGGCCCGTCGTCACCGGTTGCTCTTCGTCGGCATTTTCGGTTTGGAAATCGCTCGCTTCCTGATCGGCCGCTTGTAAATCGTCCGGCAACGCCAGCGGACCCGGATCGTGACCGCCGGCGAATTTGACCAGAGTGGCGACCCGGTTTTCAACACTCGGATGAGTATCAAACAACTCACCGAAGCCCTGGCGCGGATTGTCGACGCACATCTCCATCACAGCGGACGTCGCGCCGGGCAATTCGCCGCGCCCTTCGATCTTACGGAGCGCCGAGATCATAGCGTCGGGGTTTTTGGTGAGTTCCACCGAGCCGGCATCGGCGAGGAATTCCCGCGAGCGCGACAGCGCAAGCCGGATGATAAAGGACAGTGCATAGGCGACGACAAGGAGCGCAATTGCGATCAGGACGGCCGGGGCGGCGCCGCCGCCACGGCGCTCGTCGGAGCGATCGCCGCGAAAGCCGAAGCCATTGTAAAACCAGAGCCGAAACACGAGCTCGGCGAAGAACGAAACGACGCCGGCGATGATGACGGCGACCACCATCATGCGGACGTCGCCGTTGCGAATGTGGGTGAGCTCGTGACCGAGCACCGATTCGATTTCGTCGTCGTTGAGCGCCTCGAGCAATCCGGTCGTGACCGTGATCGAATATTGTTTGGCGTTCATTCCGGTGGCGAAAGCGTTGAGCGCACCGGAATCCGTCACCTTGAGCTTGGGCATGGGAATGCCGCGCGAGATGCAGAGATTCTCCAGGATATTGTAAAGCCGCGGATCGTCGGCGCGTTGGATTTCGCGTCCGCCGGTCAGCGCATCGATCATGTCCTGATGAAAGTAATAGGCAATGACAATCCACAGCGCAGTGCCGACCGTGGCAAACGGAGCCGCCTTGATAAGATCGGCGAGCGCGATCTGCAGCAGCGCGTCGAGATCGGCGTCGATTGACAGCGCCGCCGCCGCGAGCGCGCCGGCATAGACGAGCACATAGACCAGAAAGAACAGGCCGATCAATAGCGCGATCGAGCGGCGCCGGTTGGACTGGATGTGGCTATAAAGACCATAAGCGGCCATCGCTGTGATTTCCGCTCATTCCCGCTTGGTCGGGAACTGACAACAGCGCGTGTCCGGCGATTTGCAGTTCATCGAAAGACCCTAAAATTTCACCGCCGGCGCCTCGCCCACGGTGGCACGGTCTTCGCCGAGGTCGAAAAAGTTCTTCGGTGCAAAGCCGAAGGAGGATGCGAACAGTGCCGCGGGAAAACGCTGAATGCCGGTATTGTATTCCTGCACGGCACTGTTGAAAAAACGCCGCGACGCGGCGATCTTGTTTTCGAGATCGGAAAGCTCGGCCTGCAATTGCTGGAAATTGCTGCTTGCCTTTAGTTCGGGATAGTTTTCCGCCAGCGCGAAAAGCTGTCGCAACGCGCCGGTCAGTTGGTTTTCGGCGGCCGCTTGCTGCGCCGGACCCTGTGCCGCAACGGCGGCGTTGCGCGCTTTAACCACATCGTCGAGCGTCCCCCGCTCATGCGCGGCATAGCCTTTCACCGTCTCGACAAGATTGGGAATGAGGTCATGGCGCTGGCGCAGCTGCACGTCGACATCGGCAAACGCCTGGTTCACGCGCTGGCGCATCGAGATGAGGCCGTTATAGACGCCGATCGCCCAGATCAAGGCAATTACAATGATTGCAAGCACGATCACGGTCGATATCGACATTGCCAAGCTCCTCCAGTCATAGATCGACGGCGCTGTTGCTGTGGTGTGACCGCGATCGATTGCAGGGCTGCTTTATATAGGGCGTCGCTGGGGATACGACGAGAGGTCTCGGCGCGGCGGACGGATGCCAGCGCGTGCGACGGCGGGATGCCGTGCTAAGATAAATTGTCGCGGCTGATCTTTTTGTAGTGGCGGCGCTGAGAGGGGGAGCATGCAAGGCAAGATCGTACTCGAGGAGCATTTCGCTATTCCGGAAACACTCCAAGATTCCCGCGGCTATTTTCCCGACCGCGTGTGGCAGGAAATTAAAAGCCGCGTCATGGACATTCACGAGCGGCGGCTGCGCGAGATGGACCACAATGGCATCGAGATGATGCTTCTATCGCTCAATGCGCCGGCGGTGCAGGCGATCGCGGATAAAACCCGCGCCACCGAGGTCGCCCGCAAGGCCAACGATTATCTCGCCGAGCAAGTCGCCAAGCGGCCGGATCGCTTTCAGGGCCTCGCGGCGCTGGCGATGCAGGATCCGGAAGGGGCGCAGCGCGAGCTCGAGCGCTGCATCGAGGAGCTCGGTTTTCGCGGCGCGTTGGTCAACGGTTTTTCGGAGATCGGCGATGGCACGATCGTTTATTACGATCAACCGCAATACCGCCCGTTCTGGGCCGCCGTCGAGCGGCTCGACGTGCCGTTCTATCTGCATCCGCGCAATCCACTGCCCGACAACGCCAAGATTTACGAAGGCCATTCCTGGCTGCTCGGGCCGATTTGGGCCTTCGCCCATGAGACCGCGGTCCATGCGCTACGGCTGATGGGCTCGGGACTGTTCGACGAATATCCTCGGCTCAACATCATCCTTGGGCACTTGGGCGAGAATCTGCCTTACGCCATGTGGCGCATCGACCATGCCAATGGCTGGATCGAGAACCGGCACAATTATCCGGCAAAAAAGCCGATGAACGATTATTTCTTCAGCCACTTCTATGTCACGACGTCTGGCAATTTTCACACGCAGGCGCTGATCGACGCCATGCTGGTGCTCGGCGCGGACCGCATCATGTTCTCCGCCGACTGGCCTTTCGAGAACATCGACCACGCCGCGCGCTGGTTCGACGCCTGTCCGATCAGCGAACCCGACCGCAGGAAGATCGGCCGCGCGAACGCGCGTAAGCTTTTCAAGCTCGGTAGCGATTAACCGGTCGTCCCCACTTGCGCGGAATAAGCGGATGCGAGGGAAGGAGCAGGAATTCTCTCAGCTCGCCTCGCGCAGCTTCACTGCGCCCGCTAGGTCGACGGAGACGAGCTGGGATACGCCGCGCTCGGCCATGGTCACGCCGTAGAGGCGATCCATGCGCGCCATGGTGATCGGATTGTGCGTGATGATGACGAAGCGGGTCTCGGTGGAGCGCGTCATCTCATCAAGCAGATCGCAGAAACGTTCGACGTTATAGTCGTCGAGCGGCGCGTCGACCTCGTCGAGGACGCAGATCGGCGCCGGATTGGTCAGGAACACGGCGAAGATTAAGGCGAGCGCCGTGAGCGCCTGTTCGCCGCCCGAGAGAAGCGACAGCGTCGCCGGCTTCTTGCCCGGCGGCTTGGCCATGATCTCAAGCCCGGCTTCGAGCGGATCGTCGTGCTCGATGAGCTGCAATTCGGCGCTGCCGCCGCCGAACAATTCGGAAAAGAGCTTCTTGAAATTCTGATTCACGATCTGGAACGAGGTTAGGAGCCGTTCGCGCGCCTCGTGGTTGAGACTGTGGATTCCCTGTCGCAGCCGCCGGATCGCCTCGATGAGGTCGTCGCGTTCGGCGATCAGCTTGCCGTGCTGGCCCTCGACCTCGCGTAATTCTTGTTCGGCCAGCAGATTGACGGAGCCCAGCCGTTCGCGCTCCTGCTTGATGCGCTCGATCTTGGCCTCGACCTCGGCAATCGTCGGCAGCGGCGCCTCGGCTTTGAGCTCGGCGACCTGCGCGGCCGCGGCCGGCTCGACCTGCACGGCTTCGCGGATTTCGTGCTCGATATCGGCGAGCCGGCGCCTCGCCGCATCGTGGCGCTCTTCGCTGCGCGCGGCCCCGGCGCGGGCTTCGCCAACGGCTTCGAGCGCCGCGTGCGCGGCTTTATCGGCTTCGGCAAGCGCGGTTTCCGCCTCGGCGAGACGATCGGCGGCGACGCGCCGCTCGGCTGTGGCCTTTTCGATTTCGCCGATCAGCCTCTGGCGCTGGGCGGCAAATTTTTCTGGCGCGCTTGCAAGCTCTGTCCGTTCGCTTGTCGCCTCGCCGGTGCGCTGATCGAGCGTGGCGATCTGCGCCGCGGCATTGTCCTTCCGTTCTGCCCATTCCTGCCGTTCGGCGGCGATAGCCGAAAGGCGATGGCCGGCGAGCTGGGCCTCGCGCGCGATCGCTTGCGCTTCGCCACGGATTTCGGCGTAGGCGCCACGCTCGCGCACGATCACCTCGTTGACGCCGGCAAGTTCGTTCTCGATGGTTTGCGCATCGGCAAGGGCGGCCAATGCCTGCTCCGCCTCGCCGCGCGCGGCTTTTGATTCATCGCAAGCCGAGGCGATGCGCTGCCTTGCTTCCTTGCGCGCCGAGACCTGCGCAGCGTTGCGGCTGCTCTCGCGCTCGGCCGCGGTATGCTCCTCGCGCGCCGCATCGGCCGATCGCTGGGCTTGCCGCCAATGCTCGCGCGCTTGCGTTTCCGCCGTCGCGGCGGCGGCAAGGGTGGCCGCGGCCGCGTCCACAGCACGGCGCTTGGCTTCAACGTCATTGCGG
>JBAPZR010001097.1:0-1819 GCA_049285335.1 Xanthobacteraceae bacterium
GTAATATCGCGGGAAACTTTTGACGCGCCGATGATTTTACCTTGAGCATTTCTGACGGGTGAAACGGTCAGCGAAACGTTAATCAGGCTCCCATGTCTGCGCCGAAGCAGGGCGTCATAGTGTTCGACGCGCTCTCCGCGTTTGATGCGCTCTAGGATTGCTGGCCCCTCATCGTGGCGATTCGGTGGGGTCAGCATCGTGATCGGCTCGCCAACCGCTTCCTCGACCGTATAGCCGTAGAGCCGCTCTGCGCCCTTATTCCAACTTGTGATGGTGCCATCGAGGTCGATGGTCACGATTGCGTCGTCGCAGGCATCAACAATGGAGGCCAGATAATAGGCAATCTCGTCTCGGCGAGCGCGTGCCAATGGTCCAAGAACAAGGTCGGCGTCCGGTCGTAGCGACATAGTCCAGCCAGCCCAAGGTCCCGCCAGCTCAAGGGAGGCAGGAGCGTACCATAAATCCGCCGACAATGGCACTGCATGTGGTTTTAACCACTGACATTCAGGTTGAAGGAATGAGCCAGTTCTATGCCAAGGCTGAGGATGAAGAGCGGTGTTTGCAATCCTCGATAACCCGACAGCCAGTCATGGTGCAGGGTCTGACGACCGAGGGGCTTCGCCCATTCTCTGGAATTGTTCAGGCGGTTGAGAAGGGTGACACGCCATACCCTGACTATCCGCTTCGGATCACGATGAAATAGAGCGTCGACGAGATGAACGACTTTTGACTATGCTGCGCTGCCGCACACTCCGCGCGCGACTGACCCAGAAACCACCTATCCACTAAACACATCAGATCAACAGGGAAACTGGTCAAAGCGATGGGCATGACCGGCATCTTCAAGACGCCTGTCAGAGCGCAGCTTACACGCTCCGACGCACCTGCCACGCCAGCGAGCTGAGAGCTACCCCTTCGAAGATAAGCTGGATCCCGCATCGAACTCTTAAAGCTGATTAAATCGCTACGCTGACGAATGTCCGCTTTCGGGGGTAAAGCGGACATCGGTCGGAATTAGTGGAATGTCCGCTAATGAAGCGACATTGACCTCCGCTCCGGGAAACAGTCAGTCCAGAGCAGCTCCCGCGGTCGCGTTCACCACGGTTCCGGTCAGCATGCGCCCACGATAGGTAGAGAGCCGCGTTGTCTGGCCCAAGGACAAGGATGGCAACATCGTCAAGCCATCGTGGTGGGTGGATGAGCAAACTTAGTAACCGCAAGCGGCAGCGCGGAGCCGCGAAGTAGTCTTTGCCGCATTGCAGCAGCCGCCGATGCGCACTCTAGGGGAACAAAAGCGCGTTGGTGCGACTTGTGTGGCAAGAGCTATTGAGGGTACGGGATGACCCCCGGCGAAATTAGCGCATGTCATCGACTGTATGCGGCTCATCGCAAGTCGCGCGAAATTTGCACATTCGCTGGCACTATCCCTGCTGTGAACAACGCCGGACATCCAGGCGACCTTGCCGCTCTGCTGCGCCTGCACACCGGCCTTGAAGGGCTGGCGTGCGAAATTGTTAGTAAAATTTGAGACTACGGTATTACGCGCTTTAGCTAGGCAGACGTGCGATGACGATGTCTGTTGAAGCAGCCGCGCAAGCCCTGCGCGAGGCAACGCGAGAAGTTGTAAGGAGGTATTCGACTTGGTATCTCATACAAGGCGTCCTCATGGTCCTCGCCGGAATCGTTGCATTGGTCTACCCCTTTGTATCAACGGTCGGCGCAGACATGGGAGCCTGATTAACGTTTCGCTGACCGTTTCACCCGTCAGAAATGCTCAAGGTAAAATCATCGGCGCGTCAAAAGTTTCCCGCGATATTAC
>JBAPZR010001098.1:0-12556 GCA_049285335.1 Xanthobacteraceae bacterium
ATGCCATTTTGGGAGATGCTCAAGACCGGTAGCGATGTGTTTCTTGCGTCTGAACGACCGCCGATGGTCGCCGTCTGTGACCAGCGCTACGTGTTCAATATGCTGACCGGCAACCTCGATCCGAACGGTGCTTGCCCGGCCGGCATCGAGACCGCCTCCATCGCGGGCGTGCGGCAGTCGTCTCGGTCGGCGTCCGCCGGTGCGGCTCCATTGAATCGGGGGTCCGTGGCCTATCGCGTCGATGACCCGATCGCTCAGAAAATAAACGACACTCTACGCGGCGTTTATTGAGCGGAATTTGCATCATTTCGGCGAGGGCGCGACCACAGCACTTCCCGATAGGGACGCGCTATCACGGCTTCACGTCCGGTATGTCCGCGGGAGGCCTCGGTATGTCATCGTCAGCGTTCCTCGACGGTGGTTCAACGGGCCTCGCTTGGCTCACACGTCCAGCGGTGCGGGCGCGTTGGGCGTCTGCCGAGCGTTTGCTTTGTTCTTTCAGATAGGCAGCCAGAATAGCGGCCGATTGACGGCTCGATGTGTAATGTTCGGTCAGGAAGCTTTCGAGCCCAAAAAACCATCTGGTACTGCTGACGCTTTGCGGGGATTTGTGGCAGTTCGCGCAATCGGCTGCGAAAAGTTGCGCGGCGGTCTTACCTTCGTCCAAGTTTCCCTGCGCCGCGGCCGGGCCTGCGGCACACAGCGCCAAGGAGCCGATCGCCAACCACACACTACGCGCTAACATCATGACGGCCCCTTGATTTTCGTCTGTCGTGGTCAGGCCCCGGCGTCCAGGGTTGCGGTCCAGCGTGGCCTGAGCGTGACGCAAGCTTGGCATTAGAGCGAACCGCCACATTTCCGCCAGTTGCGTTCTTAAACTTGGGGTGGGTGGTCTGGGGTGAGGGGTATGGGGCGTCTCGTCGTCGTCTCCAATCGAGTCGCGGTTCCACACCGCGACGTGAGCGACCGCGCGGGCGGCCTTGCGGTCGTGATCCGTCCCGTTTTGAAGCGATATTCCGGTATTTGGTTCGGATGGAGCGGGAAAATCTCGACAAAGCCGGAAGCCCCCGTGCGAGCGATCAAGCGAGGGCATCAATCGTATCTTGTAACCGATCTAACCATTGACGATTACCACGAGTATTACAACGGTTTCGCCAATCGAGCGCTATGGCCCATCTTCCATTACCGGCTGGATATCGCCGAGTTCTCTCGGCGCGATCTTAAGGGCTATATGCGGGTCAATGAGCGCTTTGCCGCCGAATTGCATAAAATATTGATGCCGGACGATGTTATTTGGATCCACGATTATCACCTTCTTCCGCTCGCCAAAATACTTCGCGATTTCGGTTATCGAAACAGGATCGGGTATTTTCATCATATTCCTTTTCCGCCAACTGAGATCGTGACGGCGCTCCCAAATCACGAGCATCTTATTCCGATGATGTGTCACTACGATCTCATCGGCTTTCAGACCGATTGCGACGCGATGAATTTTGCCAATTATCTCAAGAATGAATGCAAAATCCCAAGCTCCGATCGATACACATTCGAAGCGGCCGAGCGGACAGTGCGTATCGGTGTATTCCCGGTGGGTGTCGAGACCGCGGAGCTTAATCGGCTGGCGCGGCAAGCAATACATTTGCCGTTCGTTGAGGACGTTGTGGCCAGCTTGGCCGGTCGCAATATGATCATTGGCGTCGATCGCCTCGACTATTCAAAAGGCATCGCACTTCGCATGGAAGCGTTCGACCGCTTTCTGTCGGCCCATCCCAATTGGCGAGGGAAGGTGACGTATCTGCAGATCACGCCCAAAAGCCGATCGGAAATTCGAGAATACGCCGATATGGAACGCCAGATCGACGAAACCGCAGGGCGCATCAACGGAATGTACGGCGAGGCGTCCTGGACGCCCATCCGCTATGTGAATCGCAATCATAGCCGCACGGCGCTGGCGGGGCTTTATCGCTCGGCGCGCGCCGCACTCGTGACGCCGTTGCGGGATGGCATGAACCTCGTCGCGAAGGAATACGTCGCTTGTCAGAACCCGGACGATCCCGGTGTCCTTATCCTGTCGCGTTTTGCCGGTGCGGCCGCGGAATGCACTGCTGCGTTGCTCGTCAATCCTTACGATCCGGAGGCGGTCGGTGCTGCAATCGAGCAGGCGCTGTCAATGCCGCTCGATGAACGTCGTTCCCGTAACAGGACTTTATTCCAGGTGTTAATGGCGCACGACGCCAAAAGCTGGGGCGAGCGATTTCTGGGCACTCTGACTTGCGAGCAAGACGATCCCATCGGCGTCCCTTGGATGCGGACCGAAAAATTGAGTACACTCGATATGGGCCGTGAGGCAGAGGAGCATTCGGCTGTCGATTAGCCGGAGGTCTTTTGGTCCCGCCTTGTGTGGTGGATTGAAGGTCACACGGTTTTGCGGCACCCTCGCGTAGGAACTTTTAATCGAAAAACCGCGCTACAATTATAAACTTGCTAGCGTCCTTTCGATTCCGAAATTCGCGAAGAGCGTGCCGAGGGTGTAACGAACTTCCGGGACACTAGAAAACAATCCCAGTGGTCGACTTGAGGAAACGCGTGGCAAGCCCGGAGGCGTTCGACTTCATTATTGTCGGGGCCGGCAGCGCCGGGTGCGTTCTCGCTAATCGACTCACCGCCTCAGGTCGCCATCGCGTGCTTCTGTTGGAGGCGGGCCCCGCCAATCTGCACCCGTGGCTTCATATTCCGCTCGGCTTTGGCAAGCTGTTCAGCGATCGCCGGTTCAACTGGTGCTATGCGACCGAGCCGCAGCCCGAATGCCACAATCGCAACGTCATCGCGCCGCGGGGAAAAGTTCTTGGCGGGTCCAGTTCGATCAATGGTCTCATCTACATCCGCGGCCAAGCGGAGGACTTCAATTATTGGCGGCAGCTCGGGAATGCCGGCTGGGGCTTTGAGGACGTGTTGCCGTATTTTCGCAAGGCCGAGGATAACGAACGCGGTGCCGATCAATTCCATGGTACCGGCGGGCCGCTTTCGGTTTCGAATTTGCGCGACCGGCATCCGCTCGCCGAAGCTTACGTTGAGGCGGCCCTGCAATGCGGTTATCCGCGCAATGACGATTTCAACGGATCGGAGCAAGAGGGCGCAGGCTTTTACCAGACCACCATGCGCAACGGGGTGCGCGCCTCGACTGCGGCCGGTTATCTCAAATCGGCGCGCCGCCGCGCCAATCTCAAGATCGCTTCACAGGCGCTCGCCACGCGCATCGTGTTCGATGAACGGCGTGCCACCGGCGTCGAGTACCTTATCGGCAACGACAAACACAGCGCGCGCGCTCATGTCGAGGTGATCATTTCTTCGGGGGCCTTCAATTCGCCGCAACTGCTTCAGCTTTCGGGGATTGGATCGGCTTCGCTCCTCCAATCGCTTGGAATAGCGGTAATCGCCGATGCTCCGAGCGTCGGCGGCGCGCTTAACGACCATTTCGGCGGCCGCATCATTTTTCGCTGCAAAGAGCCGATCACGCTCAACGATGCGGTGCGCAGCTGGAATGGAAAGCTCGCGCACGGCCTGCGCTACCTGTTCACGCGCCGCGGTTATCTCGCCGTCCCGGCGATCTCCGCCGGATGTTTCCTGCGCGCGCATCCTTCGTCGGAAACGCCCGATTCACAATGTTCGATTGCGCTCTATTCGGCCGGCACCATCGGCGGACACCTGCATCCGTTCCCGGGCGTGACCGGAGTCTGCGTCCTCCTGCGCCCGGAAAGCCGCGGCTATGTGAAGATCAAATCCCGCGATCCGCGAGACGCTCCGGCGATTCACCCGAACTATCTGGCGACACAGAAAGATCGGGAGACGATCGTGGCTGGTGTCAGCGCAATGCGCCGCATCTTCCGGGCGCCAGCCATGGCGCGCCACCTCGCCGAAGAGATCGAGCCGGGAGCGCAATGCGATAACGACAATGAATTGCTCGACTTTATCCGCCGTCGCGGCTCCACCACGTATCATCCCGTAGGCAGTTGCCGAATGGGCCAAGACCAGAACGCCGTGGTCGATGAACGCCTGCGCGTGCGCGGCTTTGCCGGTTTGCGCGTCGTCGATGCCTCGATCATGCCGGCGGTCGTTTCCGGCAATACCAACGCGGCCGCAATCATGATCGGCGAGAAGGGGGCCGATATGATTCTTCAGGACGCCAAGGACGGAGCACCGGCCAGAGCATCGACGAGATCATCCACGGTGCATTCCGTTCACAGTCCGGGTTAGGCAAAGCTCAGGTCTTCCGACGCGTCAGGATTTGTCCATGGCGTTGTCGGCAATGAGTTCGGCGCCGTTGATGTAGCTCGCCGCGTCCGAGACGGCGAATACGATCAGATTGGCGATCTCCTCGGGCGTACCCCAACGCGTATCGCGCACGCCCTGATTGCTCGACCACAGCGATCGCTCGCGCGCAGCGTCCTTGGGGCTTAGGCGGCGCTTTGCGAGCTCTCGCTCCCATTTGGCAAAACGCTCCGGCGTATTGATGAAGCCCGGTATCACGCAATTGACGCGAATATTGTGCGGCGCCAGCTCGTTGGCGAGCACCTTGGAAAAGCGGATCTCGGCGGATTTCGCCGGTCCGGTGCAGGAGGAGAGGAACGGCGGGTTCAACGTCATGATCCCGGTCTCTCCGCTCACATTGAGGATTCGTCCGCCGCCCTGAGCGATCATCATCGGCACGACGCGCTGGCAGATACGGAACTGCGCGAAGAAATTGATCGCCATGCCCTCGACGAGCTCCTCGTCGGTCACATCGAGAAAAGGTTTGTAAGTGCCGGTTCCGGCATTGTTGACGAGAATGTCGATGCGGCCGAGCTTGTCCTTGACGATGCGCGGGATTGTCGCGATTTGTTCGACTTTGGTCACGTCCAGCGAATGCGTCTCGATCTTCGTTTGGGTGGTCTGCATGATGTCGCGTGCCGCATCGGCAAGCGCTTCCTCCCGACGCGCGCAAATAAGAACTTTCACGCCTTCGCGCGCGAGCGCGCGCGCCGTCTCAAGGCCTATTCCCTTGCTGCCACCGGTGACGAGCGCCGTCTTGCCCGCAAGTCCTAGTTCCATCACCCTCGCTCCTTCAAAAAAAATTATCGCATGAAATGTCGAAATCGCAGGCGACCAACATTCACGTTTGAGTTTTCCTCGGGCAGGGCGCTTTGCGGGCTGCAAAGCCAAGGATATAGTAGGTGGCAAGAGTTTGACAGAACACGACACGATGGGAGCGAAACAAAGCAAGCTAGGGAGGAAATCAAAATGCGATTAACTCGTCGTCAAGCGCTGGCTTCCGCCGGTGCGGCTGCGATTGCAAGTAACCTCGCCAAACCCGCGATCGCGGCAAACGAGCCGATCCGCATCGGCTATTTGCCGGCGTTGACCGGCCCGTCTTCCTCGACCGGAATTGGGATCAATCGCGGCACCCAATTGGCGGTGCAAGAAATCAATGCCGCCGGCGGCATTAACGGGCGGCTGATCGAACTGATTACGCGCGATACCCAAAGCGATCCGACAAAAGCGGTCAACGGCGCGGCGGAGTTGATCCACGGCGAGAAGGTGAGCGTCGTGTTTGGCCCGGTCAATTCCGGCGAGTCGCTTGCAGTCGTCCCGCTGCTCGCGCGCGGCAACACTCCCCAGGTGCATCCCTGCTGGGTCGATACCCTGACCGACCCGCAGAAATATCCGATGTGTTTTCGCAACGCGCCCACCAACCAGCAGATCGGGGCCGCCGCGAACCGTTATGTGATGGATGTGCTCAAACGCAAAAAGGTCGCCGTGATCAGCGATACCACGGGCTATGGCACGGCGTCGGTCAACGCCTATGTGCCGATGCTCCAGGCGAAGGGCGCCGAAATCGTCTATCGGGGCAATGTGGACGCCGCCAATCCCGACCTCAAGCCCGAGCTTTTGCGCATGCAATCGGCGGGGGCGGAAGCGATCATGCCGTGGAGCGTGAATGCCGGCTTCCTCTCTCGCATCATCAACACGCGCGGCGACATGGGATGGGACGTGCCGATCGTGGGCCAGACCACCCTCGGCTCCGGGCAGACCATGGCGTTGTTGGAAAAGCCCGAATACTGGGCGAAGGTCTATCCAAATAATTTCCGCAACGTTTGCTATGTTCCGGGTGGCAAGCTTCCAGAACGCACCGTCGCCTTCCTGGATCGCCTGAAGAGCGCCAAGATCGACATGGGCGACACGCTCTTGTGGTGGATCGCGCTCGGCTATGACAGTCCGCGAATGATCGCCGAGGCTATGAAGACCGCCGGCACCGAACCGCAGCAGCTCGTTGCCTATCTCAACAAGCTCAAAGGCTTCCCCGGTGTCTATGGCGACATCACGTTTAGCCCCGATCAGCACAACGGCTATCCGGACGACGAAGTTGTGATGGTCGAAGCCAATTCGCTCAAGGACGGCGCGTTCAACCTGGCTCCCGGTTATAGCGCTTGAGCCGATGGTCGAATCGATTGTCTCAACCGGGTTGGCGATCGGTTGCATCTACGCACTGATCGGCATCACGTACAACGTGATGTTTTCCGCTTCGCGCGTGTTCAGCTTTACCGCGGGCACGCTCGGGATGTTGGGCGGCGTACTGGGTTCGCTGTTCATCGCGCAGATGGGCATGCCCGTTCTAGTCGGCTTTCTTCTCGTGCTCGCGGCCGGCGCGCTTTTCGGCATCGTGACCGAAATCGTCGCAGTGCGTCCGGTGCTCAAAAGCCTGGACCAGCATCTCTACGTGCTGTCCACGCTCGCGCTCGCGCTCATGGTCCAGCAGTTCACGGCGATCCAATGGGGCACGGAGGCGCGGCCGTTTCCCCGCCTCCTCGACATTCCTCGCGGTGCTTTCGATCAGCAGTTCTGGTTGCCGATGCTTGCCTGCGCGGCGGTGATCGTCGGCTTGGAACTGCTCTACCGCCACACGCTGGTTGGCAGAGCTTTTCTGGCAATCTCCGAGGACAACTATGCGGCGCGCGCAATCGGGCTGCCGGAACGCCGCTTGCGCATGGCGAGTTTTGCGCTCGCCGGCATAGTTGGCGCGCTGGCGGGTTTCGCCGGCGGCGAGATGCTGCTTGCCTTCTTCGGCAATGCGCCGCTGCTCACTTTCTACGGCTTCGTCCCGGTCGCGCTCGGTGGAATGGGCAATAACCGCGGCGCGGTCGTTGCTGGCCTCTTGCTCGGCTTGTTTCAGCAGGCCGCTAATTTTCTGGTCGGCGGAATCTTCGCCTCGGTAGCGGTGTTCACGGTGTTCATCATCGTCCTGCTAGCCCGGCCCGAGGGTCTTGCCGGCGCGTCCCTTCAGCGCCGGGTTTGATGAATACGGTAGCAAAATTACAGCCGAGCCGTGCAAATGTGCTCGGCTTTGCGAACGCATGGAGCGCGGGGCTGCCTTTCGCAGGTCTGCTTCTTCTTGGTGTCGCGTTCCCGTTATTTGGCGGCGGCTATTGGGGCGTGATCGCGACCCGCGCTTGCGTCTATTGGGTGCTGGTATCCGGTCTCAACCTGGTCGTCGGATTCGCTGGTCAGATAGCCATCGGCTGGGTGGCGTTGCTGACGCTCGGGGCCTACACAACCAGCGTGCTTGTGGTCGGTAACGCGACGCCGGAGGTGCAACCCTATCTCGCGCTCGCGATTGCGGCGGTGGTTGGCGCAGTGTTCGGTTTGATCATCGGGTTGCCGGCATTGCGATTGCGCACATTCTATTTCGCGATTACGACGCTTGGCTTCGCCACGATCGTCACCCAGGTGGCGCTGGCTTGGCAGAGTGTCACTGGCGGCGGAGTCGGCGTGCCTGGGCCGATTTTCCCGCCGCCGTTCTCTTCCCAATGGGGCCTTTATTATTTCTGCTTCGGTTTAGCGACGATCTGCACCTGGATGACGGCAAACATTGCGGGGAGCCGGTTCGGCCGTGCGCTGACCGCGATCCGCGACGCGGAGGTCGCGGCGGAAGCAAACGGGATCTCAAAACCAGCTTTGCTGGCGCCGGTATTTTTATTCAGCGGCGCCGTTGCGGCAGTGGCCGGCGGACTTTTCGCTGCATTGCAATCCTACATTACGCCGGACGCATTCACACTCGACCTATCGATCCTGTTCTTCATCGCAATACTGATCGGGGGGCGCGGCTCCATTCTCGGGCCGCTGCTCGGCACGATTCTCTTGACAGTGCTGCCGGAATTGGCCGCGCCTCTGGTTGCGTGGTCGACGTTTCTCTATGCGGTACTGCTGCTCCTCATCGTGCTGGCGATACCGGGCGGCATCGCCGAGGTCCTGGATTTCAAGAACCGCCGTCCGCTCGAGAGCGGCCGGGCAATCATTCCGCGGCCGGAACTGCTCGAGCGATTACTTCCCACCGCGCATGCCACCGGCGCCCTGACGCTGGAACAGGTGGCGCTGAGCTTCGGTGGGGTGAAAGCGATCGACGGTCTCGACCTTGAGATCAGGCCGGGGCAGGTGCATGGCCTGATCGGTCCCAATGGCAGTGGCAAAACGACGACGCTCAACGTCATCTCCGGATACTATGTGCAGCAGCGCGGTGCGGTCAGGCTGAACGGGGCCGCGCTGCCGGTTTTGGCGCACCATCGGCGCGCGCATTTGCGGATTGCGCGAACGTTCCAGACGCCGCGCCTTGTCGGCTCTGCGTCCCTGCTCCAGAACGTCATGATCGGCGGCACGATCGACGGTAAAGCGACCTTTGTCGAAACGTTGCTGTCGCTGCCGCGCTATTGGCGCGACGAAGCCATGTTGCGCAAAGCTGCCATGCTGGCCTTGGCGACGGTCGGGCTCGAAAGACTCGCGCCGGTGCGCGCCGATCGTTTGCAGCACAGCGAGCTTCGTTTCATGGAGATCGCTCGCGCATTGATGCTTCGCCCGGCTTTCCTGCTGCTTGACGAGCCGGCCGCCGGCCTTTCGGCGGAGGAGATCGAACGGCTCGGCACGTTGCTCCTGGCAATTGCCCGTGCCGGCACCGGGGTGCTGGTTGTCGAACATCACCCCGATCTCATTTTCGACATCTGTCACCACGTGAGCGTGCTCAATCTCGGCAGGATGCTGGCGGCCGGATCGCCGGTCGAAATTCGCTCGCATCGGGAGGTGGTCAGTGCCTATCTCGGCGGCTGAACCGTTACTGAAAGTTGACAGTCTGTCCGCCGGCTACGGCAAGATTCGCGTGTTGCGCGATATCAATCTGACGGTCGGCGCAAGCGAGGTCGTGGCGCTGCTCGGTCCCAACGGCGCCGGCAAAACGACTTTGCTACGTGCAGTGTCGGGATTGCTTCCGCGGTCGGGAAACGTTCACTTCGCCGGCCGCGATCTCGCCGGCGCCAATCCGCGCGATACCGTCAAAGCCGGACTGGCGCACGTCATCGAGGGGCACCGGATATTCACGCATCTCGCCGTGTTCGATAACCTTTTGCTGGCGGGCTACGACTTGTCGCGCAGCGAGCGCGCCAGGCGCGTCGAGGAGGTGCTTGATCTATTCCCTGAAATCGCCTCCAAGCGTCACGAACGTGCGGCCTCACTGTCCGGCGGTCAGCAGCAGATACTGGCGGTGGCGCAAGGTTTGGTGCGACGCCCGCGATTGCTCATGCTGGATGAGCCTTCGGCCGGCCTTTCTCCGGTCTTGGTGGATCGCGTTCTTTTGGTCGTGCGGCGGCTGCGCGAGGCCGGAACGGCGGTGCTGCTGGTCGAGCAGTTGATCGAAAAGGCGTTAGCCCTTGCCGATCGCGTCTATGCGCTCGCACGCGGATCGATCGTTTTGGAATCCAAAACCGGCGAAGCCGATCTGCCGCGGCGACTGGAACATGCCTATTTGGCTACCGCGAGGCACGCGTCTCAATCCGGCTGATTTTCACAGTTCATCTGGCAAAATGAGCCGTCGAAGGGCTGCAATGGATCTTGGTTTGAAAGACTGCAGGGCCTTTATTGCTGGCGCCAGTAGGGGGCTTGGCAAGGCTTGCGCCAAAGCGCTAGTCGGCGAAGGCGCTCGCATTTTCATCTGTTCGCGCAGCGAGGCAGAACTCAAGCGAGCGGCGACGGAAATAGGCGCAGCCGGTTATTCGGCAGCGGATCTCTCGCGGCCTGAAGAGATAAAGCAAGTAACGGCCGAGGCCATTGCGGCATTGGGTGGGCTTGATTGCCTGGTTACCAATGCTGGCGGTCCGCCGACCGCTCCGTTCGAAAACGCCGGCGATCACGATTGGGATGTCGCTTACCGGCTCAATCTGATGAGCGCGGTCCGCCTTATTCGCGGGGCGTTGCCGGCGCTAAAGGCTTCGGGACGCGGCCGCATCGTCAATCTGACCGGCTACGGCGTGAAAGAACCGATCACCGATCTTGTCGTGTCGGACTCGATTCGCGCCGGCGTCACGGTGATGGCCAAAACCATCGCGTCGGATCTCGCGCCCTATGGCATCACGGTCAACAACATCGCGCCCGGTCCCATCATGACTGATCGCCTCGCCGAAATTCTTTCCGCGCGAGCGAAGAGTTTTGGCATAACTCCCGAGCAGCAATTCGAGCGGCTCTCCGAAACCATCCCGGTGCGCCGAATAGGGCAACCGAACGAAATCGGCGATCTCTGCGCCTATCTTTGTTCACCGCAAGCCGGCTACATCACCGGTCAGACGATCGTCGTCGACGGCGGCATCAACCGCTCGATCTAGAATCCAGACAACTGGGACCGCGGACCTTATTGTGGAGTCGGCTGGCGATGACCGGCGGGCGCCGGTAGACCCCGCCGAGCCGTCGGGGTCGACGTATCGGCGTCGTTGTGTATGTTTCGCACGTCGCGCGCCATTTCCAGACAAGTGAGCAACTCAGTATAGCTTGACTCGCCGCCCATCTCGGATTCCATCGTACAGGCCGACTTGTCGGGCGCCGAGAAGCTCGACCATTGCTTGACGAGCTGGTCGCGTACAGCATTTTCACTGTCGAGGCAGTTTTTCTTCTCGTCGGCAACGTCGGTGTCGTGGAAGGAGACGCCGCCTTGCTGCGCGATACCTTGACACACCTGTTGGACGTTGAGGACTGGAACGCTGTCGGTGGCCGCCAACGCCACATGCGTGCTGAGAACCAATAGTGCGGGAAGAATCATGGCGCTCTCCGTCAGTCCGGGTGAACCTCGAGCGCAATCTTTCATCGATTGCGGCTCTAGGTAGTTGGTGAGGCAAAATCCATTCGAAAACCGGTTTCCACCCCGGATCGCGTCCGGGCAAGCTTTTTTCGGATCATGCTTTCTAAACTCAGCTGCTGCGGACCCAGTTCCAGCCTGTCCCCTCCGCAAGCCGACGGCGTGTTTGATCGATCCTGGGCATTTCGCTGCTTAAATTACGCTAATGTCTGGTCTCTTCCTCGTAAATACACCGTAGTTTGGCCAGGCCGACGCCCAAGCCATGCCGTTATTTCGGCTAACCTCCTGGCTGCAGTCATTTGGCTGCTATCGGGGGATGGGGACTTCCCGTGCAGGCAAAAGCATCGAAGGCCGCGGCGGTGTCTTTATCTTTGCTGCTGATCGTCTCGGCGTCCTTCCAAGCCCATGCGTCGCCGCCTGCGACGCCCCAAGAACCGTCACCGTTGTCCGGGATTGCGCGCGACTTTGCCAACTGGTTGCGTGGTATTCCTCATGCCGGCAACCACCAACACCGTCAGACTGCGTCTTCCGTGCCGCTCCCGCTGCCACGGCCGCGCCCAGCGTCTGTTGCATCTCCCTCATTATCAAACGCGTCCGCTGCCCCGAAGAAGGCGTTGGTCCTCATAAACGACTGAACAAGTAACAGCCGCCGTCGCGTCTCGGTCGACGATCTGATCGGACGCTACCAAGGCGATGTTTCTGCGTCCAAAACGCAATCGTAAAATGCCTTGCAGGGCCCGCAAGTCCGGCAAGCAGGCCGACCTCGTTCGGCGGCAAAAGAATAAAAATGTGATTTAGATCAATGTCTGCAAACTGCTGGGGCGTTTTAGTTCGAATTCTTGACTGCAGCGATCGGGAGGAGGCCAAACCAATGAAAAGACGATCGTGGACCGCAAAAGATGTCCGCTTGTTGAAAAAGCTCGCTCGCAAAAGGACCCGGGCCAAGGAAATCGCCCGCACCTTGAGGAGGACCGAGGGGGCAACACGGCAAAAAGCGTTTAGCCTTGGCCTTTCACTCGAGACGCGCGCTGTCGCACTAAATTAAGCCGACGTCATCCGCTATCTCACCTGCTACTTCTTGGGCAAAGCTACGCGTGCGGCCGGTACCTGTTATGCTGCCGGCCGCAGCGGACGCTATGCGCGCAGAGAAGCCTTTCGGCGCCAGCGGCTCGTTGGCCGCGAGAAGTGAGGAATTTTCGCTGCAAAAGTCCATTCGGTAGCCGTAGTCTACCCGACTCAAGGTACTCGCCAGCTAACCAACAAGGGCTGTCATGAAAAAACTTACAATAGGGGACGTCACCATTACCAGCATTATCGAGCGGGACGGCCCGTGGCGGCGGCCTGAGGATATGTTTCCCGCCTACGATCCTGAGATCGGCCGGCGTCATCTCGCCGAGTTCGATCCCGAAGTGT
>JBAPZR010001099.1:0-4099 GCA_049285335.1 Xanthobacteraceae bacterium
CCCCTACGTGAGCGCCGATGAAATCAAGAAGGCGCTCAAGCTCAAGGCTGCCTTCTCGAACATGCTTGACCAGATGCAGTGACCGAATCAGGAGCGCGGGGTGGCGGGTATCCTTTCACCGATCGCAAGTGCCAACAAGGCGGGACAATTCATGCAACGTCGTGATTTCAACTGCATCGTTCTCGGCGTTGGTCTCAGTCCGATATGGGCGAACACAGCAGTTGCTCAGGTAATCGGACAAACAGGAACTTTCGCGCAAACACCAGCGAAGAACGGAGTGGCCGCGATGAGCACGAACGATCCGATGGCGGCAGTACGCCAGTACATAGATGCCTTTAACAAAGGTGACGCAAAGCTGATGGCGGCGACGTTCACTGTCCCTGGGGCAATCCTTGATGGCATGGCTCCGCACCTCTGGCTGGGGCCCACCGCGGCGCAAGATTGGTACAGAGATGTACTGGTTGAGGGTGAGCAACATGGTGCTTCAGATTATTTCGTCACCGCGGGCGAGCCATTGCACGACGTAACCGGCGACAGCGCGTATATAGTCGTTCCCGCGACCATGACGTTTAAAGTGCGTGGCAAGCAGGTTACGCAATCCGGCGCGGCCTTTACGGTAGCGCTTCGTAAGCTCCCCCGAAGGGTGGCGCATAGCGGCCTGGGCGTGGGCGAAAGGCACTCCTCGATAGCGGCTGCGCCGTGGCAAGCGGTCATCTAGGGAGACGAGATTGCGGCTCTGGTGGCGAAACAACACCATACTCGATCAGATGCCGTAACGCGGTGTGAGTTTCATGCTTGAGTTTGACGATATTCAACACATCTTGCTGATGCGAGTGCCCGCACTTACGGGGCGATACGAATTTCTGTCGTTTCGAAGTGCGACAGGGGGACGGACATGGCTGTCGGCGATTAAGGAAAAGGTACAATCTGCCGCGGAGGTCCGTGCTTCGGTCGAAAAAGAAAAGCGCTGGGTGACGGTGGCGCTCACCTGGAACGGTCTGCGTGCACTCGGTGTGGACGAGGATTCGCTGGCCACGTTCCCGGAAGAGTTCAGGCAGGGCATGGTCGCCCGCGCGGAAATGCTCGGCGATACAGGGGAAAACCATCCAAACAACTGGGTGGGCGGTCTCGCAAGCCCTGATCTCCATGCCATCGTTATCCTCTTCGCCGGCGATGAGGCGGAGCGCGAGCGATGCGTAATGGAGCACAATAAATTCATCTCGCAGTGTATGGACGTTGAGGTGCTGTCGTCTCTTGATCTGCAGGCCGTGCCACCATTCATCTATGCGCACGACCACTTCGGTTATCGCGATCGACTCTCACAGCCTGTTATTGAAGACAGTGGCGAGGTCCCGACACCCGGCTCCGGCGCGCCGCTCAAGCCGGGTGAATTTATCCTCGGTTATCCAGACGAAGCCGGGCCGCCCGCCAATCTGCCGCAACCTGAAATTTTATCTCGCAACGGCAGCTTCATGGCTTATCGGCGGCTGCAAGAACATGTTGGCAAGTTCCGCGACTTTCTACGCCAGAATGCTCAGACCGCCGAGGAACAGGAACTACTCGCAGCGAAGATCATGGGCCGTTGGCGAAGCGGTGCACCGCTCGTGCTGTCGCCTGACAAAGACGACCCGCAATTAGCCGCCGATCCACAGCGGAACAACGCTTTCAATTACAAGGAAATGGACCCGCAGGGCTACGCCGTTCCGCTCGGATCGCACGCTCGGCGCATGAACCCGCGCGACACAGCGGCGAACATGAACCGCCGTCGCATGATCCGCCGTGGAGCCACCTATGGGCCGTACTTACCGGAAGACGCAGCGGAAGATGGCACGGAGCGTGGCATCGCCGCTTTTGTGATCTGCGCAAGTCTGATCCGCCAATTCGAGTTCGCGCAAAATGTCTGGGCTAATGACCGTAACTTTCACGAACTCGGCAATGAACGCGACCCGATCATCGGCAACCAAGACGGCGCGCTAGAATTTAAAATCCCCAAGCGTCCGATCCGCAAGAAAATCACTGGATTGCCGGCCTTCACCACTGTGAGAGGTGGCGCCTACTTCTTTCTTCCGGGTATCCGAGCGCTCCACTACCTCACAACATTGGGTGATGTCCGTTGAATGGGAGCGTCTCATTCATCGTTTGGATAGCCAAAGATGATAGACATCCTCGTTATTGGCGCTGGCCCGGCGGGAGTACTCGCAGCGCTCCGTGCAGCGGACCTCGGCGCTCGCACTGTACTAGTGACTCGTTCCGAGTTCGGCGGCATGGCAGCCAACGACGGCCCAGTTCCGGTACGGACCTTAGCCCATGCAGCCCGCCTGATCCGCGAAGCTCGCCAGCTAGGTCAATACGGCATAGGCGTGAGCGAGCCGGTACTGGATTATTCCAGATTGCTTGCCCGCGTACGCCAGGTCGTCAACGATGTGCGCGCTAATTCCTCCTTACGCCCGCAGATCGATTCTCTCGGGGTGACTGTCCATGAGCACGCGGGTGTTGCGCGTTTCACCGACGAACACTCCGTCCAAACCGAGTGCGGGCTGAGACTTCAGGCTGAAAAGATCATCATTTGCACTGGCGGCGTGAGCCGGAAGCTCTCAGTGCCCGGCTCCAAATTTACAAACACCCATAGCGACGCGTGGGGCTTGACCTCAATCCCGCCATCGCTGCTGGTGCTTGGCGCCGGAGCGACTGGAGTGCAGGTCGCCTCGATCTTCAACGCATTTGGTTCGCGCATCCAACTCTTCCAGACAGGCCCACGCATCCTGCCGTCGGAGGATGCAGATGTGTCGGCAGTGGTTGCTGCGGCTTTCCGCAAAGCGGGCATCGCGGTTTATGAGAACATCGGCGCTGTCGAGTCTTTCGAAAAGACGCCGACAGGGGTACGAATGACGTTCTCGCGAGACGGCGTCCGGGCCTACGCCGAGGCAGCATTGGCGGTTGTAGCTGTGGGTTGGGTCGCCGATACGGTTGGACTGAGCCTTGATCTAGCCGGTGTCGAGAGCAACTCTCGGGGATTCGTTGGGGTTGATAAGTATCTGCGGACCGCTGCGCCCCATATCTTTGCCGCTGGGGACATTACTGGTCGTCTGATGTTGGTGCCCCAAGCGCTACGAGACGGGTTCGTTGCGGCCACCAACGCCGTGCAAGGCTCAACGATGACGATCGGGGACCCGGTGAGTCCGATCGGCAGTTTCACGGACCCCGAGTACGCTCAGGTTGGTCTCACTGAAGCGAAGGCCCGTGAAACACATGATGTTGAGACGGTCGTTTTACACTTCGATTCGACTACGCGCACGATCATTGACGGGCACGAGATCGGTTTTTGCAAACTAATCGTCGATCGCAAGACCAAGATGATGTTGGGTTGCCATGTAGTCGGCGAGCGGGCAGTGGAGATCACCCAAGTGGCGGCGATAGCCATCGCCCGTGGCATGCGAGTCGATGAGCTGGCTCATATTCCACTCTCGTTTCCAACCTACGCGGGGATACTGGCTCGCGTTGCGGCGAGTGCGGCCCGCAAACTTAATCCGAAGGGGAATTGGCAAGCCTATCAAGCGGAGAACAGTTGGCAGCAATTCTAAGCGTCTGGAAAGAGTAAGGGAAACGGCCATGAATACACAGGCACACGCGCGCACCTACAATCAAAACCACATCCCCCGCAAATACACGCCGGGCAAACGTCGCTTGAGCATCTACTGGACATGGAGCTACCCGTGGGAATCGCAGCGCGACTGTGCGGCGATGGAGAATCGCTTTTCTACGATCACCGAAGTCCGCAGGGTGGGATGGCCAACCTATGAGACACCCGAATATAGCGCGGCGCAGTTTCTTCAGGGGATCGCAGGCACGCTGGAACTGTTCCACCGCTCGACGCTCAGCTTCCAGCAAATTGCCGGCGAGGTTACCGACCATCCGGTTGCGGTGTTTCAGCGCATTGACCAGGCGGGCTATACACTGCCCATTGACGAACGGATTCTGGCCGACACTGACACACTTTTAGTGTTCGGGCTTGACCACATTCTTTCTGAGCAAGAGGCTGCGCCGGATGAGGTCGCAGCCATTCGTGATTGGCTCAAGCGCGAAGACACCTGTCTGTTGC
>JBAPZR010001100.1:0-2267 GCA_049285335.1 Xanthobacteraceae bacterium
GGGACTTCTCTCCCTGCAACGTGCGGAGTGGCATGTGTCCCACAGCTATATGCAAGGCGAAGAAGAAATAACTGCGTTCGTTGGCGCTGGAAGACATGGCCGTTGGTTATGTGTGGCCGACAGCAAACTGGTCTTTGCGGGGTTCCGTCGGACTGAGCAGCGCGGCGGGAAGCGGCGTTGCGTCACTGCAAATCTGCCGCCGTCAATCACAGGGGCCAGTTACAGTGATACCAATGAGTGCAATATCCGATTGTTACGGCTTGCCCCTCCGAGGGCGCCGCAGTCCGTTCTAACGCGTCATCTGGAACATCGAATGTGAGAATATCCTCATCGAGTTCGGCTAGACCATTTGCGTCGTTGTCCATGTCAATCCACCGCGGGTAGATCGTCGCCGCAATGTTATTAGCAGCGCTCTGAACTGCGGTCTGTGCCGCACGTCACAATAACCAGGGCGGCGGAAGGTGTGAGGACCAGCGCTGAAACGAGAGGCAGAAGAGGATTGTGGGCGCTCACGTCGGACTCAATTCCACCCACTTCGGGCGCGATCCGCCAGGAATATTGGATTCGGGCATCACCTCAATCCTGTCGCAGGACCCGCGACGGGGGCCACCCTGACGCGCTTCGTCTATTGGGCAGGACTCTGAACCCACTCTGTGATGCAGGTCACAGTTCAAAGCGACAACCAGGTCGTAAAGGGCAGACGGCTTAAAACTCGAGGATTGGATGAATCGGAGATCGTTGCTCGGCTCGACTCTGCTCGCCGTTGCGGCGTTCCCGTTCACGTGGTCACGTTCGATCGGCGCCGCATTGGCGGATAATAAAGACTGGCGACACGGTATATCACTGTTCGGAGATCTGAAATATCCAGCAGGGTTCGAACATTTCGAATACGTCAACGTCGATGCGCCGAAGGGCGGTACGGCGCGGGGGATTGCAATTGGCACCTTCGATAACTTCAACTCGGTGGTCGCCAGCGTTAAAGGCTCGATCGCCGCCGGCATTGATTTTGTCTACGAAACTCTTCTCGTATCGTCGCTGGACGAAGTGTCAAGCGCATATGGTTTGCTTGCCGAAGCGGTCAGTTTTCCAGCTGACTTTTCCTCAGCCGCCTATCGTCTAAGGGAGCACGCAAGATGGCATGACGGCACGCCAGTCACGCCCGATGACGTGATTTTTTCGTTCGAGGCGTTCAAAAAATACAGCCCGCAGCTTTCCGCTTATTACCGCCATATCACGAAGGCGGAAAAGACCGGCGACCGTGAGGTTACGTTCACCGCAGATGCCCCTGGCAATCGCGAATTGCCGCGGATCATCGGCGAGCTCACTGTTCTGCCCAAGAATTGGTGGGAGGCAGCGGACAAGGACGGCAAGAAGCGCAATATCGGTGAAACCACCCTTGAGCCGCCGCTTGGAAGCGGGCCCTATCGCATCAAGGATTTTTCGGCCGGCCGCCAAATCGTCTACGAGCGCGTCAAGGATCATTGGGGCGGTGGCCTTAACGTCAATATCGGCCTCAATAATTTCGACGAACTGCAATACGAATATTTCCGCGACATGACCATCGCACTCGAAGCATTCAAGGCCGACACCGTTGACTGGCGCACTGAGAACAGTGCCAAAAATTGGGCCACTGCCTATGATTTTCCCGCGGTCAGCGACAAAAGAGTTTTGCTCGAAGAGTTTCCCATTCGCAATATTGGCATCATGCAGGCCTTCGCCTTCAACATCAGGCGCGAGAAATTCCAGAATCCCCTCGTGCGTCTAGCCTTCAATTATGCGTTTAACTTTGAGGAAATGAACAAGCAGATTTTCTTCGACCAATACAAGCGCATTGCCAGTTATTTTGCGGGCACGGAGCTCGCGGCCACTGGCCTGCCGGTGGGCCGAGAGCTTGAATTGCTTGAAGCCGTGCGCAACGAGGTGCCTGCCGAGGCTTTCACGAAGCCCTATACGAATCCGGTGAACGGAAATCCCGAGGCGGTACGTAACAATCTGCGTGAGGCTTTGCGACTCCTCAAAGCGGCCGGGTACGAGGTGCGCGACCAGCAATTGGTGCACACCAAGACCGGCGCCCCCTATGCCATTGAATTTCTCACCGCAGATCCAGGCTTTGAGCGTGTTTTCTTGTTCTATAAGCCATCATTGGATCGCCTCGGTATCGCGACGACAGTGCGAACAGTCGACGTAGCGCAGTACGAGAACCGGCTGCGCAGCTGGGATTTCGACATCATCACGGCCGTATGGCCGGAAACACTTACACCTGGCAA
>JBAPZR010001101.1:0-3498 GCA_049285335.1 Xanthobacteraceae bacterium
TTAAATTGTTTCAAACGGCGGCCTAGGTAACGACCCAACCATTGTATTCGCGCCCAATGAGGTAACCGGCCTGCGTACGGCTGATCGAGGACGATAGCCAGCAGGTCCGCGATCGAACCCCGTTCGACGACGAGGCCGCCCTCTACGTAAGCCTCTCCTAACTTTAGTTCAGGATCGATCAAAACCCCCCACTCAGCAGCATAAGTGCCAAAGCGAATCACAACCGGAGTGCCACTACCGTCTCCAACGACGAGTGTCGATCCGCTCGCCGTCGTAATCTGAAGATTGCCTCGGCGAATCACCTTACGTAACAATTTCAAAAACAGACGGTCCATCGACACGCACTTTTGGGCTGTCTCTTTTTACGTAATCGTTTCGACGGTCTCAAGTTCCGCACCTGCCGCATTACATGTCTGACTTCGAATGCTCGACTCGTTCGAAATACCAAAAACAAGGCTGACGTTCGCCGCTGCTGGTGCGGATGGGCCCGACGCCGCGGCTTTTACATTCTCGATCAGTTCGCGCCGGGCTCACGTGGCAGACTCTGATAATCGACCAAACGAAATGGATGGGCAGTTAGTGGAGATGCACGGACATCTCACGCTTCTTGGTGATATACCTGCGCTAGCAGTTTGCTGAAAAACCCCTCGCCAACGCAAGAGTTTGCTGATTCAGTTTTTCTGCGACGAATCAGCGGAGGGGAAGGATGCGGGGCGCATTTGCGGATCAGGGGCGGTTGTTTTCCTACATTTCGCCGGAAGCACGGGTTCCTGTAAGCCATCCGTTGCGAGCAGTCCGCGCGCTTGTGCGCGATGTGCTGGCGGAGCTCGATCGCACTTTTTCGCGACTTTACGCAAGCGAAGGCCGCCCTTCGATCGCTCCAGAGCAGTTAGTGAGCGCGTTGCTTCTGCAAGTGTTTTACGGCATCCGGTCGGAACGCCAGCTCATGGAGCAGTTGGACTACAATCTTTTGTATCGCTGGTTTGTGGGACTTTCACCCGACGATCCGGTGTGGGACCCGACGGTGTTCACCAAGAACCGCGACCGGCTGCAGAACGGAGAGGTGTTTGGCAAATTCATGAGCAAGCTTCTACACCACCCGCAGGTCAAGCCGCTGCTGTCGGACGAGCATTTTTCGGTCGATGGAACGTTGATCGAAGCCTGGGCCTCGCAGAAGAGTTTCCGCCCCAAGGACGGCAGTGGTGATGACGATGGCGGCGCCAACTTCCATGGCCAACAGCGTAAGAACGACACACACGCGAGCACAACCGATCCCGACTGTCGGCTGTACCGCAAGGCCGCCGGCCGCGAGGCGAGGCTCTGCTATATGGGCCATGCCGCCATGGAGAACCGGCATGGTCTGGCGGTCGCCGGCATGGTCACGCTTGCCAACGGCACTGCGGAGCGCCACGCTTCGGAGACGATGCTCAAGGCGAAAGCCAAAGAGGCCGCCCACCGCATCACGGTGGGCGAAGACAAGGCCTATGACAGCACCGATCATGTGGCCAATCTGCGCGGCATCAACGTCACGCCGCATGTGGCGCAGAACGACAGCGTCACTTCAACCGGCAAACGCCGCCAGAGCGCCATCGACAGACGGACCACGCGGCATGAAGGCTATGGCATGTCGCAATCGCGCCGGGCGATGACCGAATGCATCTTTGGCTGGGGCAAGCAGCACGGTACGATGCGCAAGACCAAACACCGCGGCATTGCCGCCGTCGCGGCGGATTTTCTGCTCAACCTAATCGCCTATAACTTGATCCGAATCCCCAAACTGGCCGCGGCATAGGTATGCTCTACCCGCCACTCACATTCGTCGAATACAATTGCCGCAACTCATCGAGCCTTACAGGACAGAACAATGGCTCAATTTTCTGTTTTTTCCGCAGACTGCTAGGTCACAGAGGCCCCCACCCGGTGCAGGCAACCTATAACATGGGAGGGTGCGGCCATGAAAAAGTTAGCCGTAGTTTTCGTGTTGGCCTTCGCATTCGCCACTGGAATGGCGGTCGTTACCGTCGTTGCACATACGGATCAGGCAATGGCGGATAGTGCCGGGACGGTTGTCACGTATCCAGAGCAAGCGTCCATGTGTGACGGCACAAACTGCTGACGTCGTCATGAGAGCACTATTGATGTTCTTGGCGTTTGGCTTTGCGCTGTTCGCCGTCAGTGCAGTGATGTTCGTTGGTCAGTAGTTGAGCTGTGAGGGTGGTGTCATGAACACAGACGCTGCGCGCACTTGGGATTGGATTGGGTCGGTCTTGCTCTTTGCCTTTGCCATTCTGATAATTCTTGCCTTTGCGTTCCTCTAACTCCTGCTCCCTTCACTGTCATCGCAACGAGTTCAATCGGTCCTCCTTGGCAGATAGAAAGGCTGACGACATGGCAATTCAACACGACAGTGACGAACTGAGCGTGGGAGAATTTATTCAAGAAAAACGTAGGCGTGAAAATGTTCAGTACCTAGTCAACCTGACACAGATTTATATGATCTCCGCGCCAATTCTATTAGCGCTGATTTCAACTCTTCTAGCCTTGATTTTGTGGCGGCTGTGGTGACCCTGCTCGATCGCCTCCGTGAAAGCAGCGCGTTAGCGCAGCGGTTCTTTATCAATGCTCTCTGCGATTTTCCTCAGCAATTGAAGCTGTGAAAGATCGGCCCACTCAATCACTTTAACCATTTCGTCCTGTGTGGGAGTGATGCTGTCATCGGGACCAATCTCTCCCGCTTTCAGCTTTCGATGAAACACCACTTGTCCTGCCGCTGCAAACACAGCGCCCTTGTCAACTTCTTCCAACATTCGCTGCGCATAACGCTGGCGTTCACCATTGGATTGCCAGAGTGGTCTGCCATCCGGACCAACAGTCGGCTTTTCCAACGGAGCTTTCTTGCTGGTCAAATCCAAACGGGTCATCGCAGCCTCGTAGCGTTTCGTCATCGTAGGCAGGCAAATCTTTTGGATCGGTTCGCAATTCGCTCATAATTTAATTTTGCGACGCTCCCGCTTTTCCCTTCGGCGAGCGACGCGATTGCCTCGCCGCTCTATGTACCAAATCGCGCAAAGGAAAATTGCGAAGCCGCCTACAAGCAAAAAGGCAGGTGTGTAAAAAGCATCGCCTGTCATTTTTAGAACCCAGTGAGGTCACGATAGACCTGCGTGAATTCAAGCACAAGGCAAGGCGGGATGGTTTTTGGATCGGTTCGTATCGAGGAATTTCACACAAAATTTGCGGAGGGGACTTTATTTCATCAGATAGACAGGCAATCCGCCTATGATGGGGTCGCAGCGAGCCGTCCAAATGCCCAATATAGCGCGACGCTCACGAGGACAGCGCCTCCAAGAATTATTGGTGTGAAGACGATGTACGCTCGTTCTTCTTCCTCGACCGACCAATTCCCTCGCATGATGAAATATGAAAGGATTGTCATTGTCGGGGAAAAGGATGAAACCACCAAGTCTCAGCCAATTGAACCAGCCGGAGAACGTCGGT
>JBAPZR010001102.1:0-2577 GCA_049285335.1 Xanthobacteraceae bacterium
GGCTGGGGCACGGTGAACGGCCGCAGCATTTTCGTCTTTGCCAAGGACTTTACCGTGTTCGGCGGCGCGCTGTCGGAGACGCACGCGCAGAAGATCGTCAAGATCCAGGACATGGCGATGCGGGCGCGGGCGCCGATCGTCGGCCTGTTCGACGCCGGCGGCGCCCGCATCCAGGAAGGCGTCGCCGCGCTCGGCGGTTATGGCGAAGTGTTCAAGCGCAACGTCATCGCCTCGGGCGTCATTCCGCAGATTTCGGTGATCATGGGCCCTTGCGCCGGCGGCGACGTCTATTCGCCGGCCATGACCGATTTCATCTTCATGGTGCGCGACACGAGCTACATGTTCGTCACCGGGCCGGACGTGGTGAAAACGGTGACCAACGAGATCGTCACCGCCGAAGAGCTCGGCGGCGCCTCGGTCCACGCCACCAAAAGCTCGATCGCCGACGGCGCCTACGACAACGACGTCGAGACCTTGCTGCAGATGCGCCGGCTGATCGACTTTCTGCCGGCGAACGCTTCATCCGGCGTGCCGGAATGGCCGTCGTTCGACCAGGTCGAGCGCACCGAGAAATCGCTCGACACGCTCGTGCCCGACAATCCCAACAAGCCCTACGATATCAAGGAGCTCATTCTCAAAGTCGTCGACGAGGGCGACTTCTTCGAGCTGTCGGAATCCTTCGCGCGCAACATCGTCATCGGCTTCGGCCGCATCGCCGGACGCACCGTCGGCTTCGTCGCCAATCAACCCATGGTGCTCGCCGGCGTGCTCGACAGCGACGCCAGCCGCAAGGCGGCGCGCTTCGTGCGCTTCTGCGACGCCTTCAATATTCCGATCGTGACTTTCGTCGACGTGCCCGGCTTCTTGCCCGGCACCGCGCAGGAATATGGCGGACTGATCAAACACGGCGCCAAGCTCTTGTTCGCCTATTCGCAGGCCACCGTGCCGCTCGTCACCGTGATCACCCGCAAGGCGTTCGGCGGCGCCTATGACGTGATGGCGTCCAAACATATCGGCGGCGACGTCAATTATGCGTGGCCGACCGCGCAGATCGCGGTGATGGGCGCCAAGGGCGCGGTCGAAATCATCTTCCGCGCCGACATGGACGACCCGAAAAAGATCGCCGCCCGCACCAAGGAATACGAAGAGCGCTTCCTCTCCCCGTTCGTCGCCGCCGAGCGCGGCTATATCGACGACCTGATCATGCCGCACGCCACCCGCCCGCGCATCGCACGCGCTTTGGCGATGCTGCGCGGCAAGACGGTCGAACTGCCGCCCCGCAAGCACGACAATTTACCGGTGTAGAAAAAATGTCGCGATCAGGTCTGATGAGCGCGCTCGTCATTCTGACTGTGTTTGCTACTTGCGCGCGTGCGCAGGACGATGCGCCGCCCGCGGTTGGCGGCGTGACCTCGCCGCAAGGCGCAATGATCTTCTATACGGCCCACGGTCAAAACGGAGCCTGCGGACCGAACTGCTCCGATTGGATCGCTGCCGAAGGTGTCGTGGAGTGGGATACTTTCAAGCGCCTGTTCGCGTTCATGGACCGCCTTGGCGAACGCAAGATGCCCATGGTCTTGCACAACTGGGGCGCGGGAGATCTCAAGGTCGCATCGTCGCTCGGCAAGATCATTCGTGATCACAGGCTCGACGTTCGCGCCGGCGCCACGATTGTCGCGGACTGCGCGAAAGTGACGGAAACCGAATGCGTTGCGCTCAAGCGCAGCGGCAAAGTTATCGATGCCAGGATCGACACCACGTCCGTCGCATGCGACGTCAATTGTGTGCTCGTTCTGGCGGGCGGCGTGCACCGGACACTTCCAGCCGATGCAACGGTTGTCATCGGTCCGACCCATATCGCCGACCGGCTCGCTCCAAATGTTTCCCAGGAGCGTCAGGTTGGCTTGCAGACGCAATTTGGCAACCAGTTCCGACTTTATCTAAGTCAGATGGGTGTGAGCACGGAGATCGCGGATATTATCGATCGCGATGCGCAGACCGGGCGCGCCACGCAGCTTTCAAGCAAAGACTGGCTGCGCCTCGGTCTCGTCACGACGCCTTAAAGCTGAGCGTGCCGTGTCATACTCCTTCACCAACCATAGTGTCGGCTTGGATTGCCCGCGCAACCCGCGTGCGCTGGCGATGCTTCGCGGCAAGACCGTCGAAATGCCGCCGCGCAAGCACGACAATTTGGCGGTGTGAGCAGTTGCAACGTCAACGAAGGACGTTCATTCTGCAATCCCCCCAAAGCGCTTGGGCATTTTGTGTGTGGATTTTCATTGAATCTGCGATTGAGAAACTTTTACCGTTTACCCAGCAATAGAGAGTTTCTATTACTGGGATTGATCTAGTGAATAACCAATGGCCGTCACTGTTCTTCATCGGCTTGATCGGGCCGTGTATTTCCCGGCGCGTTTTAGTAAGCGAATGCGCCAGATGCTTATCACGAGCGTTCATAATTGATTCTAGGCGCAACGAAGACCGAACCGTGCGCACAACCCTGATCGATTTATTCAATTTCGATCTTGCTTTCGCTGCCTGTTCTTCACCGTAGCGGCCGTCTATCTCTCTCACTTC
>JBAPZR010001103.1:0-1815 GCA_049285335.1 Xanthobacteraceae bacterium
CCGAACTTCACGTCGATTCCTTCGCGAAGTAGGCCGCGGCTTTCCTAAGAAACGGCAAGGCTAGAAGGGGCGGCCTGCAAGACAAAGCCGAAGGCCTTGGCGCGCCGGTGCAGGTTATTGATGACGCGCTCTCGATAGCGAGCCTCGTAGTAGGAAGCACCCGGATCGACGTAATCCATTCCGTTGCGGAGCGCATTGTAGAAAAGGACGGCGATTTTGCGGGCCGTTGCGGTGACGGCCTTCGCCTTGCCGATACGAGCCGACAGGCGGCGGTAGAATGCGCCTAATGCAGTCTCTGTCCGACCGACGGTCACTGCCGCCAGTCGCAATAACGCTGCGACGCGGCTGCCGGATCGACGGGTCCGAGACGACAAGACCTTGCCGCCTGAGATTTTGTTGCTAGGGGCCAAACAAAGCCAAGATGCAAAGTGCTTTGCAGTAGGCCAAGCCGACAGATCGTCGCCGCACTCGGCAATAAGCTTCAGCGCTAGATAGGGCCCGAGGCCATGGATCTGGGTCAGGTCCTTTCCCAGGAGAGCATAAAGGGCTTCCCGCACATCGAATGAAGGAGCGTTCGCCTGTCGAGGCATGCGCCGGCGAGCGGCAGGCACCGGCACTTTCCCGGATCCGCGCAGAGATGCCAGCTGCTTCAATACGCCTTCGATCCTGACATCGCAGGCAGCGACCTTCCGCTGATATTCGTCATAGAGCGCTAGCGCTTGTTCCAACGCAAACAGATGCTCTGGCCGATAATGGCCAGTCAAAGCCTCGCCGATAATGTCCGCGCCAGCATGACAACGTGTATCACGCAATTGCGCCAAAACGGCGGGGTCTCGTTCGCCGGCAATAATTGCGCGGATGATGCGCAAGCCAGTCGCTCCGGTAATATCTGAGACGACATGGTGAAGCTGAAGATTCATCTCGATCAGCGCCTTTTGCATATGTTGGATGTGCGATGCCGCATAATCGAGCAGGCGCTCTCGTTGCCGCAGATAGGCACGCAATTCGGTAATCTCACCCTTCGGCCGGAAGCTTGCCCGCAGCAGGCCATGAGAGTGTAGCCGCTGCAGCCATTGTGCGTCGCTGACATCCGTCTTGCGGCCAGGTACATGCTTTGCATCACGCGCATTGACTAGGAGCACGTCGATTCCACGTTCTTCGAGCAATTCAAAGATCGGAATCCAGTAAACGCTGGTCGATTCCATGACCACTGTCTTAACGCTGCATTCCTGCAACCAGTCGGCCAATCGATGAAGATCTCCAGTAAAGGTGCCGAATCTCCGCACGGGTTCAGCTGTGCAGTCAGGACTTACCGCAGCCATATGCATCGTCGCGCCGACGTCGATGGCAGCAGCATTGGGGTGCACCGTAGTTAACCGAGACCCCCTGCTTGTCGATTTACTATTCCGCTTCATACCAGCCCTCCTTATTAAAAGCGGAAGGGCCGGGCTGCGCATAAGCCAATTTCCTAACCGGGATCATCCGAAGATGTCGCCATTCTCAAGTTCGCAACAGCCCATGGACCATGTTTTTTATCGGGGTCATTCGCCACCAAAAAGCCGACGGTCGCTCCCTTCCAAGAGCAGCATAGCGGGTCGGCCGTTTCTCTGCCCACAGGCGGAAGCAATCCGCGATTGGTTTTTTAGGATGTCTCGTTCCGCTTTTAGCTTGAGCACTTCGCGCTTAAGCCGCTCGATCTCCAGCTGTTCGGGTTTCATCTGACCCTGGCCGGGGAACGCGTGCTGCGGATCGTTCGCAAACGCCTTCACCCAGTTACGATGAACCTTCAAGTCTTCCGATGCCTGCGCATACGAG
>JBAPZR010001104.1:0-31822 GCA_049285335.1 Xanthobacteraceae bacterium
GGCCGGAAGTGACCTGCGCCATCATCGCTACCGACGAGCATCTTCACGTCGATCCGGTTCTCGCTGCGGTCGAACGCGGCGTGCCGATGCTGATCGAGAAGCCGCTTGCCACCGATCTCGTGCAGTCGGCGCGCGTGCTCAAGGCGATCACCGACGCGAAACTCGACGCCGTCGTCGGCTATACGCAGCGCTTCCGGCGCAAATGGCTCGCCGGCAAGGAAAAGGTGCGAACCGGGGCGCTCGGCGATGTCACCATGGTGACGTCGCGCGCCTTCATGAACCGGCTCGTCGCCATCGACAATTACAAGCGCACCAATGATCCGTCGACGATCTCGCCGATGGTGATATCCGGCACGCACGCGCTCGACATCGTCATGTGGTATCTGGAAGGCAAGCAGCCGGTCGAATGTTTCGCGCGTTCGATCGACACGGTCCTGGGACCGCTTTATGATGGCATCGACGCCACCGCCGGCATGATCATGTGCGCCGACGGCACCATCCATCACCTCAACATTTCCTGGGCGCTGCCGGTGACCTGGCCGGGCGCGGTCTATAGTTTGGAAGTCGGCATCAACGGCACGCATGGCGTCCTGACGATCGACGACACTCATCGCGACATGGTGCTCGCGGTTTCCGCGCCGCAGAGCGAAGGCTACGCACCCGACGCAAGTCGCCTGGTCGATTTTCTCGGCTCCTATCCGCCCGGCGACATGGCGCTCGGCGAGCTGCGCGGGCCGATGCGCGAAGAAACGGATTCGTTTCTCAACCGCGTTTCGCTCGGCCTGTCGACGCAGGCGGCCACCGCCGCGGAAGCGCATGACCGGTTGATGCTGACCAAGGCGCTCGATCTGTCGGCGAAGCTTAAGCAGCCGGTCAAGCTGCCGCTTGAGCCGCGCATCGCCTGATCGCGACTTAATGCCCGATGAGCAACTCAGTGTCTGATCGTAACTAAGCCACGGCCACAAGCAGAACCAGGATCTCGCTCACCTGTTCGAGCGCGCCCAAGGCGTCGCCGGTTTGTCCTTCGATCTGCCGCGTGCTCAACCAAGCCATCAGTGCGATGGCGGCAATCAAAACGATCGACGCAACGACGCCGCGTCCGGGGTACAAGCAGAACAAGAGGACGATAAAGGCGATCCCTACGGCCGCCGCTACGCTTTCGCCCGCCGGCCGTCCGGACTGGAACGATAGCCCGTCGTTGCGCGCTGGAGGCAACAGCCACATCAATACGGGCATGGTGGCGCGCGCCGCCGTGTGCGAGGCAATCAGCGCCCATACGACCAAATGCGTATCGGCGAAGCTCGCCAACGTGCCGACTCGCAGCAACAGCGACATGGCCAAGGCGCAGACTCCGTAAGCGCCGGTCCGACTGTCGCGCATGATTTCGAGTTTTTGTTCGCGCGTCTCGCCGCCGCCGAAACCGTCCGCCGTATCGGCAAGACCGTCTTCGTGCAGGCAACCGGTGATCACAAGCGTCGCCGTGACGCTCAGCGCCGCCGCCGGCCAAGGCGGCAGGCCGAGCCGGTGCGCCAGCACATAGACGGCTGCGCTGATCACGCCGATCGCGAGTCCCGCGACCGGAAAAGCCCATGCGGCTTTGCCGATGGCGCCTTCGGCAAACGGCGTCGCCTGTGCAAGCGGCAGTCTGCTGCAAAAAATAAGGACCGTCTTGAGCTCTTCGGCGCGATCTTCGGGCCAGTTGCTAGGACCGGTGTTCATGGGATGTCCGCCGTTGAATGGCCGTAACACAAGCGATTTGCTACATCTCCTCCGCGCCGTGCGGCGCGTGGAATAGGGTCAGCATGGTCAACTTTACCTCATTTTCCGACCTGCGTGCCGCTTGTCTCGATCTGCCGAGCGGGGATCCGGCCGCCGGCGCCTCGGCCGCGCGTCGCGAAGCGGTGCTGACCAAGCCGCCGGGCAGCCTGGGCCGGCTCGAACAGCTGGTGGGCTGGCTCGCGCATTGGCAGGGCCGCGCGCCGCCGCGACTGCAACACGTCGAGGTCTTGGTCTTCGCCGGCAATCATGGCGTGACGCAGCGTGGCGTCTCGGCTTATCCGGCGGAGGTGACGGCGCAGATGGTGGCGAACTTCGCCGCGGGCGGCGCCGCGATCAATCAACTGGCGCGGACCGCCGCGGCCACATTGCGGGTCGTTCCGCTGTCGCTTGAGCGGCCCACGGCCGATTTCACGCAGCAGCCGGCATTGTCGGAGCAGGACTTTCTCGCCGCGGTGACGGCGGGCTTCGAGGCGGTGTCACCCCGCTGCGACCTTCTCTGTTTGGGCGAAATGGGGATCGGCAATACGACGGCGGCGGCGGCGCTCGCGGCGGCCTTGTTCGGCGGCGGCGGCACGCGTTGGGCCGGCCTCGGCACCGGCGTCGACCCAGGCGGCTTGGCGCGCAAACGCGACGCGATCGATCGGGCGCTGTCACGCCATGCCGCCATACTGCACGATCCCATCGCCATCGCCGCGGCGCTTGGCGGGCGCGAATTGGCTGCCATTCTCGGCGCGACGCTCGCGACGCGGCGGCGGTGCATTCCGGTTGTGCTCGACGGTTTTGTTTGCACCGCAGCGGTCGCCCCGCTGCAAGGGCTGCGAGCCGACGCGCTGGCGCATGCGCTGGCGAGCCATGCCTCGGCCGAGGCCGGCCATCGGCTCCTACTGGACGAGCTCGGTCTAAATCCCTTGCTCGACCTCAATATGCGGCTTGGGGAAGCGTCCGGCGCAGCTTTGGCCGTGCTGCTCCTGCGCGCAGCGCTCGCATGCCACACAGGGATGGCAACCTTCGCCGAGGCGGGCGTCTCCGACCGGCCGGCCGACGATGCAACATCGGCCGCGGCAAGCTAGTAGGACACGGCTTAAGCGATTGTTCGGCGCCATTCGGGCGTCGTTATGGCCAGACCGCCAGCACCGCGCCCATCAAGAGCAGCGCCAAAAGCAGAAACCCGTTGTTGATCAGATAGAGCTGCAATGGCCGCTTCTCGAATGTCACCGAGCCGAGTGTCGCCACGGCGACGAAGCCAAGCCAATTGAAGAAGCCCACGGACGCGCCCTGCGCCCAACTTTGCGCCCCTGCATAGTGCACGGCATGGACGAGCACGAACGCCATGAGCACGGAGCCGAGGACATCTGGAATGAGCGCCTTGACGAGCCCAGCCTTCATGTCCGCTTCGGAGACGCCGGTCAGCTTGCACCACGATGGGCCAAAGAGCGCCGGCGAAAACCAGAACGCCCCTAGCGCCTGCTTGATAATGACCGCCACCAGGATCGCGAGCCAATTGATGGGAAAATGCTCCATAATATCCCCCTGAATTGCACCGAAACGCTCCCAATACTGCCGAGCGTTTGCGCGCGAAATGAACACCGAATGATCGTCGTTATTCGATCGTTCGTTGCCGAATGCACCAATGGAAAATCGAAACGCGTGCGCTAACGATCGCCTGCGGCGATCGCGTGAAAGAATGTCCCGGTGACGCGGCCGCGCCGCCCGCCGGTCTTACCAAGAGCGCGGTCTTCGCTGTCGCTGATTTCCGCCAGCGGCTCGTCGTCGCCCACCGTGATGAGCGAGGCATAGTGGAATTCATGGCCGCGGACGATTTGACCTTTCGAGCCGAGCACACCGTCTGAAAGAAGCCGCGCGACGCGATAGCCGAGATGCAGCTTGCGTTTGGCAAAACTGGTCGCGTGGCCCAGCAGTCCCGTCATAGGGTGACGGCGGCCGTCGGCGTCTTCGATACTCTCGCCGAGCACCATGTAGCCGCCGCATTCCCCGTGCACCGGGCGCGTTTCGGCAAAACGCCGGATGCCGTCGGAAAACCGCCGCGCCGCGGCGAGCGCTTGCGCGTGCAATTCCGGGTAACCGCCCGGAAGCCAGCAGCTGTCTGCGCGCTCCGGCGGCGCTTCGTCGGCGAGCGGCGAGAAAAAAATGATCTCCGCACCGGCACTGCGCCACGCATCGAGGAGATGGGGATAGACGAAACCGAAGGCGCGATCGTGTGCGAGCGCGACGCGCTGCCCGGGCGGCGGCAAGGCGGTCGCACAATCGGCGTGCGTTGCGACGGCGACCGGTTCGGCGGCGGCTTCGATTGCGTCGAGACCGAGATGATGCTCGGCCACCTTTGCGAGACGATCGATCAGCATGGCCAAATCGTCGTGCTCACCGGCTTGCACCAGCCCGAGATGACGCTCCGGCAAAGTCAGCGCCGCGTCGCGCGGCAGCGCGCCGAGAATGGGAACGCGCAATGCGGCGATTGCATCGGCGACCATTTTGCGGTGGCGTTCGCTCGCCGTGCGATTGAGAACGACGCCGGCAATGCGCACGGCGGGATCGTGCGCGGTGAAGCCGCGCACCACGGCGGCGGCAGATTGCGCCTGCCGCGCCACATCGAGCACGAGCAGCACCGGCAGTTTGAAATGCGCCGCGAGATCGGCGGTCGCGCCGCGACGGCCCGCTGCTCCCGGCGCGCCGTCGAATAGCCCCATGACGCCCTCGATAACGAAAATATCGGCTTCGCGGGCTGCACGCCCGGCGAGGCTGTCGAGCATTGCCGGCGCCATGGCCCAGGAATCGAGGTTGATGGCCGCGGCGCCGGTGGCTGCGGCATGAAAGGCCGGATCGATATAGTCCGGGCCGGCCTTTGCCGCGCGCACGTTGACGCCGCGGCGCGCCAGCGCGGCGAGAATTGCAAGGGTAATAGTCGTCTTGCCGGCCCCCGAATGCGGCGCAGCGATGATCAACCCGCGCGGCATTATTTCAAATCCTTCGTTGCACTCGCGTCAGCGCACGTAAGTTCATCGCGCACTGTTACGATGTCGCCAATCACGACGATGGCCGGCGGCTCGAATTTTTTCTCGCGCGCCGCGGCGGCAAGCTGAGCGAGACTCGAGACAAGAACGCGTTGTTTCGGCGTGGTCGCTGAAGCGATCACCGCGGCAGGCGTATCGCCGGCAAGGCCCGCTTCGATCATTGCCGCGACGATCCGCTCGAGATTGTGCATGACCATATAGAGCACGATGGGCTGCCCGGTCCGGGCGAGCGGCGCCCAATCGAAGGCTTCGTCGGCGCCGTGTCCCGCGGCAAAGACCACGGCGCGGTTTATGCCGCGTAACGTCGCCGGGATGCCGGCGGCCGCGAGCGCGGCGAGGCCAGACGTGACGCCGGGAATCACGCGAAACGGTACGCCCGCGCGTGCCAGGGTGAGGGCTTCCTCGCCGCCGCGGCCGAAGACGAACGGATCGCCGCCCTTGAGGCGCAGCACGCGATTGCCCGTGCGCGCCAGCGCGATGAGGCGCTCGCTGATGTCGGCCTGCAGCGCCGACGGCTTGCCGCCGCGTTTGCCAGCAAATTCAAGCCGCGCTTGCACTCCGGCGAGCGCGAGGACGCGCCGATCGACAAGCGCGTCGTGCACGACAATGTCGGCCTGGGCGAGACCGGCCAGCGCATCGAGCGTCAGCAGCCCGGGATCGCCCGGTCCGGCGCCGGCAAGCCAGACATGCCCCGGCGCGAAGACGGGAATTCCAGCGCGCCGCGCCGCCAAAGAATCCCACGCGGTCATGGTGCGTATCTCACGGTGCGTTGCTCATGGCGCGTTGCTCATTCGCGCCTATGCGGGAATCTGGACGGAGCGCAAGTATCACCCGCCGCCTCCGCGAAATCGGCGCTGATAGCCGGCGTCGTAAAGCGCGCTGTCGCGGAAGCCGTGGGCGTCAAGCACGCGCCCGACGAGAATAAGCGCGGTTCGTTCGATCCGTGCTTCGGAAACCTTGGCGCCGATATCGGCCAGCGTCCCTGAAATAATACGCTGCGCCGGCGAACTGGCATGCGCCACGACCGCGGCCGGACAATCAGCGCCGTAAAACGGCGTCAGCTCGTCAACGACGGTGTCGATGGCATGGATGGCGAGATGAATAACAAGCGTCGCGCCGGTTGCCGCGAATTTCGCGAGTTTTTCGCCGTCCGGCATCCGCGAAGCGCGGCCGGATAGGCGCGTGAGCACGACGCTCTGCGCGACTTCCGGAACCGTAAGCTCGCACTCCAGGGCGGCCGCTGCGGCGGCAAAGGCCGGCACGCCCGGCGTCATCGTATAGGGAATGTTGCGGCGGCGCAGGCGGCGCAGCTGCTCAGCCAGCGCGGAGTAGATCGACAGATCGCCGGAATGCAGCCGCGCGACGTCTTGCCCGGCGGCATTCGCATGGACGAACTCGACTTCAATCTCGTCAAGCGAGAGGGGCGCGGTATCGACGATGCGCGCCCCTTTCGGACAGAAATCAAGAAGCTCGCGCGGCACGATCGAACCGGCATAGAGACAAACCGGGCAACGCGCGATCAGTTCGCGCCCGCGCACGGTGATGAGATCGGCTGCGCCCGGGCCGGCGCCGATGAAATGCACGGTCATCGGACGGCATCCGAAGCGGCGAGCGCGCACGTCGCCGCGCCGACGATAAGACGCGAAACGATCAGCCGCGCCGAAGGCCCTGCCGCGGCAAGCGCCGCGGTCTCGGCAAGCGAGGGCAGACCCATAACCGCCAAAACGCGATCGGATCGCGTCGTCGCGCGAGCGCCGGCCGCCTTGAGTTCGCCGTCCGGTATCAGCATGAGTTTCACGCCAAGCTTGGCTGCGACGCTTTCAATGCCGCGTTCGCCCTGCTTTGTCTTTCCGGTCGCAATCGCGCCGAGATCGCTTGCGTTGACGCCGGCGCGCTTGAGCGCGGTACGCAGCGCGGTTTCGATGTCCTGCATCGGTGCGCCCCGCTTGCAGCCGACGCCGGCGACGATCACGGCTTTTTCCATATCCATTGTGTCACCGGCATTGCCGCGTGCCAGCCGGTCTTTTCGCCGAGCGGCTGCGCGCGCGAAACGACGAGCCGTATCAACTCGCCGCCAAAAGCGGAATGTCTGCCGAGCAGCAGCGCTTCGGTTTGCAGCGTCACGGCATTGACGATGAAGCGCCCGCCGGGCCGCAGCGCCCGCGCCGCTACATCGAGCACGCCCGCATCGCTGGCGCCGCCGCCGATGAAGATGGCGTCCGGCGTCGGCAGGCCGTCAAGCGCGGCCGGTGCGGTCCCCTCGATGAGCTCAAGTCCCGGTACGCCGAGGGCGGCGGCATTGCGTGCGATCCGCGCGGCGCGATCGGCGCGCGCCTCGATCGCGATGGCGCGCATGGTCGGATCGGCGAGCATCCACTCGATCGCGACCGAACCGGAGCCCGCGCCGATATCCCATAGCAGTTCGCCCTGGCGGGGCGCCAAGGCGGACAGCGTGACGGCGCGGATCTCCCGCTTGGTGATTTGTCCGTCGTGCTCGAAAAGATCGTCCGGCAGTCCCGGGGTGAGCGCCACGACGCGGGCGTCCGGCGCGGCCTCGACCTCGATTGCAAGGGTGTTGAGCGAATCCGCCGATCCGAAAGTGAATTCGGCGGCGATTGTCTTTCGGCTGCGCTCGCGCGGGCCGCCGAGCGCTTCCAAGACCGTCAGCCGCGACTTGCCGAAACCGATCCGGGTCAAAAGTTCCGCGAGCGCCGCAGGCCCGTCGCCGTCGGATGTCAAAGTCAGAATGCGTGCTCCGGGCTGCAGGTGCGGTCGAATGAGATCGAGCGAGCGGCCGTGCAGCGATAGCAGCACGGTATCCGGCAACGACCAGCCGAGCCGGGCGGCGGCCAAGCTGAACGCGGATGGTGCCGGCACGACGATCATTTCGTGCGCGTCGATGCGCCGCGTCAGCACCGCGCCGACGCCAAAGTGGAACGGATCGCCCGACGCGAGCACGCAGACGGGCCGGCCGCGATGCCGGCAAATCTCTTCGGCGGCGCCGTCAAACGGGCTCGGCCATGGCCGCGCCGCGCCGCGAATGAGCGGCGCCGCGAGCCCAAGATGCCGGCGGCCCCCGAACACGATTTCGGCGGCGCCGATCAAAGCGCGCGCAGCTGTGCCTAAGCCCTCAATGCCGTCCTCGCCAATGCCGACGATGGACAGCCAGCGCGGCGATGCGGCAGTGTTGCAGGAAAGCTTGTCGGCAAGCGGTTCGTTGGCAACGGGCATGTCACGCGTCCTTATCCTCGGCGGCACCACCGAAGCGCGCGGTCTGGCCGAGCGCCTGGCCAAGCGCGCCGATCTTGAGGTTGTGCTGTCGCTCGCCGGCCGGACCATGTCGCCGGCGTCGCTGCCGGTGCCGGTCCGGCGCGGCGGTTTCGGCGGCTCCGCCGGGCTGGCGCATTATCTCGTTGAACAGCGCATCGATGCGATGGTCGACGCAACGCATCCTTATGCGAAGGTCATGTCGGCCAATGCTGCCGCTGCCGCCCGCACATCCGGCATTGACTTCGTCGCGCTCCGCCGGCCGCCTTGGCTTCCCATAAGTGGCGACCGCTGGGACGAAGCGCCGGATGTGGGCGAGGCGGTCCGCAAATTGGGAGATCGGCCGCGCCGCGTATTCGTTGCGCTTGGGCGCAGCGAGCTCGCGCCGTTCGCTAACGCGCCACAGCACTTTTATTTGATCCGAAGCGTCGATCCGGTCGATCCGCCGCTGCCGCTGCCGCACGCCGCCTATCTGAGAGCGCGCGGGCCTTTTCGCGAAGCGGATGACCGCGTGCTGCTCCTCGATCACGCCATCGACATCGTGGTGGCCAAAAACAGCGGCGGCACGGCAAGCTATGGCAAGATCGCCGCCGCCCGCGGGCTCGGCATCCCCGTCATTATGCTGCGCCGTCCAGAGGCGCCCGAGGCGACCGCGGTCGAGACTGTCGATGAAGCGATCGTGTGGCTCGGTCATGCGCTCACCTCCGCCGCCGCGCGCGGAGTGTAAACAAGCGGCGAGCGTCCCGGCCGCAAGATCACGCGAGTCTCGCGCGTACCCACGATCACGAGCGTTGCCATATCAACCGACGCGGCGTCGGCGGCGCCAAGCGTCGTGATATCGACGCGCTCATCGCGGCGTCCCACGGCGCGGCCGAATACGACCGGCGTTGCTGCCGGCAAATGGTGGCGCAAGCGCTCGATCGCATTGCCGAATTGCCAGGGCCGCGCGCGCGACACCGGATTGTAGAGCGTAATCACAAACCCGGCGTCCGCGGCGGCATCGAGCCGACGCTCGATCAGCGGCCATGGCTTGAGATTGTCTGACAACGACAGCGCACAGAAATCGTGGCCGAGTGGCGCACCGATCCGCGCCGCGACGGCGAGCATCGCGGTGATACCGGGAACGACGACGACATCAAGCGCGCGCCAAGGGTCGGGGCCGGTTTCGATCTGCTCGCAAACCGCCGCAGCCATCGCGAACACGCCGGGATCGCCGCCTGAAACAACCGCGACGCGGCTGCCCTGTGCGGCGTGCCGCAGCGCTTCGCCGGCGCGGGCGGCTTCCTGGCGATTGTCTGAGGGATGGCTAGTCTGGCCGGCGCGCACCGGCACGCGATCGAGATAGGGACCGTAGCCATAAAGCGCGTCCGCCTCGGCCAGCGCTTCGGCGGCCTCCGCGGTGAGATAGCGCGGATCGCCGGGGCCGAGACCGATGACGGCGAGGCGTCCGCTCACGGCTTGCCTCCCGGACGGTCCTGCCAGCCCGGCACCAGCACCACGGCGAAATAGGGCGCGTCATCGTCGGGCTTGGCCGAAAGCGGAATCATTTTTTCCGCGGCCATGGTGCCGCGTTCGACATAAAGCGCGCGGCGCAATCGTCCGCTGCGCTCGAGCGCGCGTCGCAATTTCGCCAGGTGCCGGCCGACCTTCATCACCACCGCAGCGTCGGCCTCTGACAAACGCCGCACCAGCTCGCCTTCCGGCAGCGTTGCCGGAAGCACGGTGAAAACATCGTCGCCCTGGGCGATCGGCATCCCGGCGGCCGACCAGCAGCCGGACATGCCGGTCACGCCGGCGACGATCTCGGTCGGAAAGCGCGCCGCCAGTCGCGCATGCACGTGCATGTAGGAGCCATAGAACAAAGGATCGCCCTCGCAGATCACGGCGACCGCGCGCCCGGTCTCGAGATGCTGCGCCACCTCGGCGGCGGCGCGGTCGTAGAAAGCGCTGAGCGCGTCGCGGTAAGCGGCGCTGCATTTTGGCAGTTCCGTTGTCACCGGATAAGCAAGCGGAAGTTCAATGATGCCGGCGCGCAGATGCCGTTCAATGATCGCGCGCGAATGGCTCGGATGCCCGGCTTTGGCGAAATGCGCGATCACATCGGCTTGGCGCAACGCACGCAACGCTTTGAGAGTCATCAATTCCGGGTCACCGGGACCAACCCCGACGCCGATAAGCTTTCCTGAGCGCGGCGTTATCGTGCTCATAGGCCGGGCCTCGCCAGGGCATTGACGGCCGCTGCCGTCATCGCGCTGCCGCCGATCCGCCCGCGCACGATCAAAAATGGCACGCCGCGCGCATTGGCGGCAAGCGCTTGCTTGGATTCCGCCGCGCCGACAAAACCGACCGGGATGCCGAGAATGGCCGCCGGTTTTGGCGCGCCGGTGTCGAGCATTTCGAGCAAGCGGAAGAGCGCCGTGGGGGCGTTTCCGATCGCGACGACGGCGCCATCGAGGCGTTCTCGCCACAGATCGAGCGCGGCGGCCGACCGCGTTGTCTTGGACTTCTCCGCAATCTCCGGCGTGCGCGGATCGTTGAGGGTGCAGATCACCTCATTGCGCGCAGGCAACCGCGCGCGGGTGATGCCGTGCGCCACCATTTCGGCATCACACAGGATCGGCGCGCCTGCGCTAAGCGCATCGCGCGCTGCGGCGACGAGATTGCCGCCGAAGACGATATGGTGCGCCACGTCGACCTCACCACAGGCGTGGATCATGCGCACGACAATATCGGCTTCGTCGAGCGTGAAGCGCGACAGATCGGCTTCGGCGCGGATGATGGCGAACGACTGCCGGTAAATGGCCGTGCCGTCGCGCAAATAGGCCGGGGAATCGGCGTGCCGCGCCTGTTCTGAGATTGCTTTGGATATCGGTTCGGACATCGATGGTTCAGACTCGAATTTGAGCCGCTGTGTGGTCGCCCAAGTATCGTTCGATTGCGGCGGGCAAATCGTTCACCGGCATTGCCGCAAACGACGCGTCGTGAGTCGAGCCGTTCGCAACCAGCGCGCAATCGCCAGCGGTACCGACGACAGTGAGCGCCGCCGCAGCGGGATGCGCGCAACCTTTGGCGCAGCCGGAAATGTGAATCGTGAAATCGCCGGCAAGATGCGGTGCTGCGGCGGCCGCGATCTGTGGCGCCAAGGCCCGCGTGGCAAGGTAAGCGGAGGCGCACAGCGGTGCTCCGGCGCAGGCCAATACGCGGCGGCGTGGATCGTCCGCGCGCGTGACAAAATTGAGTTGCTCGGCTGCGGCGACAAAATCAGCCGCAGCTTGTTCAGTCAGTCCGATGGCGAGTAGCGCTCGGTCGGGCGCGGCGCGAAGACCGCATGCGCCGGCCAACGCTGCCGCATCGGCCAGCTGTTCGAGCGCGCCGGTCTCGGCATGGCCAAATGGCAGTCCGATCCCACAAGCGAGTGAACCGTCGCGCAACCGGTGCAGAGCGATGACTGGAGCGTTGTGACAAAGCTCGTTGCGGTCATGCCTTATCTGGCCCGCATCGGCAGGGGCGGGTGTCCACCGCAAAGCCGGATGCATCGAGAGCACTTCTCGGAATATGGCCGCTCCCTCGGCCGCGATAATGTCGCACGCGCGCGCGTGATGCCCGCGCTCGGCCAAGAGGCCGAGCAGACGCCAAGCAACTTCGGCGGCATTGTCAGGCGCGACAAAACCGAGATCGACGGCGCTCGCATCGTCGCCGCCGGCGGCCACGCGCAAGAGAGTTTTCCCGTTCATGGACTGCGCCGTGAGGCGGATATCGGCTGCGACCCGCGCGAGGCTAAGCTTTGCTCCGCCATCGATAGCGACGGAAACCTTTGCATTGAGCGAGGTCGCCGCTGGTCGTTGCGCCAAGATGCGGCGCAATTCGAAGGCAAGCGGCGTCACGTCAAGGATTTCTTCGGCATCGATTCCTGAAAGCGGATTATAGTGAATCGGCACGCCGTCCTGCGCTGCAATGTCAAGCGCAGCGATCTCGTCCGCGAATTGTCGCGCCGAACCACCGCTCAAGCCGCGGATTTGGATGTTGCCGCGCGCGGTGACTTCCACGATGCCATTGCCGTAAGTCCGTGCTGCCGCGCAGAGGCGCTTGAACGCGGCGAGCGCAATGGTTCCGATCGGCGCAAAGCGCGTGAGCAACCCATCGCCCGTGGACATCGGCGCCGAAAGACCCGGACAAGCGCCGCGGCGCGGCGGGATCGTGCGCGTGGGCGCGGTCATGCCATCTCTCCCACGATGGCTTGCCCGCGTAGCGCAGCCAAAGTCGCATCGACATCATTGCGGCGCGGATGCCAGAAACCGCGCCGCCGCGCCGTCTCGAAACGCTCGGCGATCGCCGCGGCGGCGTCGGGATTTTCCCGTAGCAAGAAGGCGCGCACGTCCGGATCGTCGACATAGGCGGCGTGAACGAGATCGAACAATTCGCCGCCGACGGCATCGGTTGTCTCGGCGAAATTGACGAGCCGGTCGACCGTTTCGGCAAGCTCCGCGGCGCCGCGCGGTCCGTGACGCATCTGTCCGAAGATGAAGCGCGGGTTGATCGCGCGCGCCCGGACGATGCGCGCCAACGCCGCCGACAGCGCCCGCGCCCGCGGGCGCTGCGGATCGGTCATGTCCAACATGACGAGATCGGCCGCCCGTCCCAACATTTTCGCCGCTGCGGCAAAGCCGCCGACAAAGGCCGCATCCTCGGCGCCCTCGAGAAGATCGCGGCTGGGATCGTCGCCGACATGAACGAGCATGTCGGCGCTCGCGACACGCTCGGCGAAAGCGCCGGGCGCTGCGCCGGCTTCGCCCTCGGCGCCGGCATAGACATGCGAGGCGGTGTCGAGATAGGCCATGCCGATCGTATCGGTCCCGACATCGCGCCCGAGCAGGTCTTCGATGCCGGCGCCATAGGTTCCGGGCGCCGTACCGAAGATGCGATCGACGCGCAGGCCGCCCTGGGTTTCACCTTTCGCATCGTTGGTGCGACGGATCGCGGCCAGCGGATTTTCGTCGTCGCCCTCGTCGCGCGCTGCGACTGCCTGCACGGCGGCATCGATGAGCGCGATCTGCGCCGGAAACAGATCGCGGAACAATCCGGAAATGCGCCAAGTGACATCGAGGCGCGCGTGTCCGACCGCGGCGACCGGCAAGACTTCCACTCCGGTAACGCGGCCGGTGGCGTGCTCCCAGATCGGCCGGCAGCCCAAGAGAGCGAGGCCTTGGGCGATTTCTTCGCCACCGGTGCGCAAGGTGGCGCTGCCCCACAAATCGATCACCACCGCGCGCGGCATGTCGCCGTGGCTCTGCAGATGAGCCCGCACCACTTCGGCGGCCGCAAGCTTGCCGAGCTCCATCGCCGTCGGGGTCGGCAGCGTGCGCGGATCGGCGGTGAATAGATTGCGCCCGGTCGGCAGCACATCGCGCCGACCGCGCGCCGGCGAGCCCGCCGGGCCGGCTGCAATGCGGTGCGCATCGAGTGCGGCGAGGAGGGCGGCGCGCTCCGCTTCGGCGCTGGTGCGCCAGGCCGGGTCGTCGCAGCCCTCGGCGGCGCGGCCATAAATGTGCTGGCCGTCCTTGATGGCGAAATCTTTAAGGTCGCACAGCCAGGCATCGATCCGCCGAAGCGCCTCATCCGGCGCCGCGCTTGCGCCGACGCCGGCCTCGCGCGCCAAGCCAGTGCGCTGCGCGGTTGCGATGATCGCGCTGGCGAGCCGTTCGCGCCGCCGGCGGTCGAGCCCGTCGGCTTGGGCATATTCATCCAGTAACAGTTCCAGTTGATGCGCGTCGCCGCTCACACCGGCCGCGGTCAGCGGCGGCGGCAGGTGGCCGATCGTCACGCCGGCAATGCGGCGCTTCGCCTGCGCCGCCTCGCCGGGATTGCTGGCGATGAAAGGATAAATCACTGGCAAACGTCCGGTGACAATTTCCGGAAAGCATTGCGCGGAGAGCGCCACGGCCTTGCCCGGGAGCCATTCCAGCGTGCCGTGCGCGCCCATGTGGACGAGCGCGTCGGCGGTGACGACGTGTTGCAGCCACAATCCGAATGCGACGAGGGCATGGCGCGGCGGCAATAGCGGATCGTGATAGTCGGCGCGCCGTTGCGCGGTGCGCCCGCGATCGGGCGGCAGCGCTACCAGGACATTGCCGAACCGTTGCGCGCGAAACCGGAACGCGCCGTCGCGCATATCGGGATCGTCCTCCGGCTCGCCCCAAGCTCGGCGGATTTTTTCGGTCGCCTCGCGCGGTACGTCTTCGAGTAGACGCGCATAGTTCTCCGCGGTGAGGAAGGTTTGGTCCGACCCGCGCGCGAGCGCCGCGAGCAAATCGCGCGGCGTTTCGGGCGTCCCAGCCACTGCGTAGCCGGCGGCGGCAAGGTCGGCGAGAGCGGCAAGCACGCTCGCCGGCACGTCGAGGCCCACGGCATAGCCAGCGCGGCCCTTCATGCCAGGATAGTCCGGCAGCAAGAACGCGACCCGGCGCTCGCCGCGCGGCAGCCGGGCGAGTCGCACCAAGGCCGCGATGCGCTCCGCCGCCATGGCAATGCGATCGGGCTCGGAGTGGCTTGAGAGCGCCGTGAAGGCGAGTTCCTGACGCGGCGGCAGCGGGTCCTTGAAGGCGACGACGCCGGCCAACACTCGGCCGTCGAGTTCGGGAAGAACGACATGCATTGCGAGATCGGCGGTGCCGAGCCCGCGCTGGCTATCTTGCCAGGCGGCGCGCTTGGTCGTGGCGCTGACGATCTGCAAGACCGGCACGCCCGGTCCGTCGAGCGGCGTCGGCTCCCCGCCGCCGCCCGCGGCAAAAGCCGTCATGGTGGCGATGGCCGCGGGTTGAAGCCGGCCCAAAGCCGCGCCGAGAAAGGCCGCGGCGTCTTTATCCTTCAAGCTCGTGACCATCAACGGCGCTGCCGCCAAGTCGCGCGCGGCGAGCGCCTTGCAAAACGCATCGATCGGCGCCGTATCGCCGGCGAGCAGTATCGCCCGATAAAACACCACCGGCACGACGGGACGGCCGGGCGCGAGAGCGGCGACGAGCCGGTCGAGCGTGATAGCGCCGTGGCCCGGCAGATAACCGGCAAGGCGCGGCACCGCTTCGGGTTGGCGCAAATCGACCGCATGTCCGGCATGACGCGCCAGCCGCCGAAGGAGCGCGCGCAAGTTCTCAAGTCCGCCTTCTCGGAAATAGCGTAATAGCGTGTGCAGCTCGTCGACCGGCAATGTCGAGGCTTCCACAAGCCGCGGATCGTCACGGTCTTCGCCGGGCAGCACGGCAAGCGCGATCCCGCGTTGGCGCGCCACGCTGCTCAGCCGCTCGATGCCGTATTTCCACCAGTCGAGGCCGCCAAGGAGACGAACCAGCACGACCTTGGCATGCGCGCCGACGCGATCGATCCACAGATCGACAGACATCGGATGCCGCAGATCGCGCAGGTGAGCGAGCCGCACGCTCGGCAACACGTCGCGCTCCGCCTCCCACGCGGCGGCGAGACCGGCGAGATCGCTGTCGGCGAACGACAGCGCCGCGATCTCGCCGGGCGGCTGCCCAAGGTCGATCGCTTCGACGATTTCGTCGAGACCGGTCGAGCTTGTCGTGAGCAGGTGCATCGCTCACCTCAATAAAAAGGCTTAGCCGACCAACGCGTCCGTCACGGCGGCGCGGTCCAGCCCTTTGAGTCCAATCACGACCAACTGTCCTTGCCGCGGTTCCGACGCGCCCCAGGGCCGCTCGTAGTGATGCGTCACCCGCGCCCCAACCGCCTGCACCAAGAGCCGCAATGGCTTGTTGGCGACGGCGGCAAAGCCCTTCACCCGCAATACGTCGAATCGCTCGGCGAGCGCGGCGACGCGCGCGGCGAGCGTGGCAGCATCGGCCACTTCGCCAAGCGGCACGACGAAACTGTCGAAATCATCGTGGTCGTGCTCGGCCTCGTCATCGTGCCGGGTTCGGCGATTGGCGATGTCGTTTTCGGTGCCGACGCCAAGCCCAAGAAGCAGCGCCTCGTCGACTTTGCCGTCGCTGACCGTGAGCACTTTCACGCTTCGCGGCAGCGCGCTTGAAATCGTCGCCAATGCGCGATTGATGCCGGCTTCGTCGAGGAGATCGCGTTTGTTCAGCACCACAAGGTCGGCGCAGGCGATCTGATCCTCGAACACCTCTTCGACCGGATCGTCGTGTTGGAGCGCCCGATCGGCGGTGCGCTGGCGTCCGAGCGCATCGAGATCGGCGGCGACACGGCCGTCGGCGAGCGCCGCGCCGTCGACCACGACCACGACGCCATCGATCGTGACGCGGCTCTTGATCGCCGGCCAATGGAACGCCTGCACCAGGGGCTTCGGCAAAGCGAGCCCCGAGGTTTCGATGACGATGTGGTCGATGCCATCCTTGGCGAGGATGGTGTCGAGCGCCGGCACGAATTCGTCGGCCACGGTGCAGCACAAGCAGCCGTTGGCGAGCTCGACAATATTCTCCTCGGGGCAAGCGGCATTGCCGCATGCCTTGAGGATTTCGCCGTCGATGCCGACGTCGCCGAATTCATTAACGATCACGGCTAGCCGTCGGCACTGCGCGTTTTTTAACACGTGGCGGATCAAGGTCGTCTTGCCGGCGCCAAGAAAGCCGGTGACGATGGTGCAGGGCACGCGTGCAAGCCGCGTGGCATTTTCGCCGTTCATAAGTCGCTCTCCATGAAGTCGATGGGCGGCACGCGTGCGATCAAGCCGCGCTTGAGAATGTCCGGCCGCCCGCGCCAGGGCAAAATGCCGTCGCTCGCGCCGGCAAGAAGCGTTGCGCCTTCGACTAAGGCGCCGGCGTCGGCCGCGTCGAGGCCGCCGAAAATGTAGGTCCAGGATCCGTTGCAGCGCATGGCGGCGCTCGGCCCGCGCGAGCAATTGGCAAGGCACCGCAGCCGCCGCACGATTACATCCGTGCCGGCGGCCGCCTGTTCGGTCGCCTCGGCGAGCAGCAGGCCGGGTCGCGGTTCGGCGTCCGGTTCGCCGGCGTGCCTGCAGGTGACGCAGACATAAATTTGTGGCGCCATCGCAAGGCTCCTAACCACGCTCGACGGCGGGCCGGTCAAAGCCTTGCCAGCGATAGATGAGGTAGGACACGACCCAGCTGCCGACGAATATCGCGATGACGAGGTAGCCGAAATTGCCGAGGTCGTCGTTGAGATTGCCGACCACGGTCCAGAATCGGCCGCCAAGTTCGAGCTTGTCGGCGATCAAACCCAACGCCTCGACACCGCCGATGAGCAGCGCGACCAGCACCGAAATGGCGGTGATGGTGAGGTTGTACCAAATTTTGCGCAGCGGATTGAGAAATGCCCAGCCATAGGCGCCGACCATCAGGACGCTGTCGGTGGTGTCGATGAGCGTCATACCCGCGGTAAACAAGGCTGGGAAGATCATCACCGTGATAAAGCGCGCGCCGCCCGCGACCTGGCTTGCGGCGAGCGCGAACAGCGCGATCTCCGTCGCGGTGTCGAAGCCAAGCCCGAACAAAAATCCGATCGGGAACATCTGCCTGCTTCGCGACACGATGCGAAACAGCGGGCGAAACAGTCGCGCGAGAAAGCCGCGGCCGGAAAGCAAATGATCGAGCTCATGCTCGGCGATCGCTTCGCCGCGACGCGCCCGCCGGAAACTCCGCCAGACCTCGCGCAGGATGACGAGGTTGATGGCCGCCACCGTGAGCAGGAAAAACGCCGACGTGCCGGTGCCGATGACGGCGCCGATCGCCTTGAACGGATGAAGATGTCCCCGCAGCGCAAGTGCCGATCCGACGATCATCACGACGGCGATGGTCACAACCAGCGAATGCCCAAGCGAGAAAAACAGTCCGGCCGATACCGGGCGCTTGCCTTCCTGCATCAGCTTGCGGACGACGTTATCGATGGCGGCGATATGATCGGCGTCCACCGCATGACGCAGTCCCAGCACGTAAGCGAGAAACGCGGTGCCAAGAAGAGCCGGTCGCCCGGCCAGCGCGACCAAAGCCCAGGTCCAGACCGCAACATTGGCGGCGAGCAGCAGCGTGTAGATCGCGACGATCTTGCGGCTCTGATGGGGCGACGCGTCGTCAAGCGCCGATGTCAGATAGGTGAACACAAACCGTCCTCGCGTGACCCATCGTCGGCGCGAGCGAGGACCAAAAGACCTTCGTCTTTTAGATCATCCACAGGCGCACCCCGGCCCGTGTTAGTCGCGTCGACACGATCGATGGCAGGTCTCCTGGCTTGCGGATCGTCGCCTCATCCTGCCTTCCCGGCGACGCGTGATGCGCCAGTGGCTTAACGGGACGAGACTTCTCGCTCACAGTTGCGGGGGCAGCTGCGGATTAGGTCAGCGTTCACGCCTTCCGCACCGCATTCCCTATTCACCCTGATGAAGGGACCATCGATCGCCGTAGTTAACGGTCCCGCGGCTTCGTTTGTCAACCGCCGCGCCCGGCGATATCCCTCGGGAGCAGAACTCGGGTCAAGCCTCATAACCATGGTGATCGCCTCGACGGCTTTTCCCTTAAAAATGAGTGCGGATCAAAGATGGGCTCGGAACTGACTTTGGTCCTCGGCGGCGCTCGTTCCGGCAAAAGCCGCTATGCCGAGAGCCTGATCGCTGCGTTGCCGTCGCCGTGGCAACCGCCGTGGGCCTATATTGCGACGGCGGAAGTGGGCGATGAGGAAATGGCGGAGCGTATCGCCGTTCATCGCGCGCGCCGCGGTTCATGCTGGGAAACGATCGAAGCACCGCGAGATCTCGCAAGCGCGCTGCAATCGTGTCAGCACCGGCCAGTCTTGGTGGACTGCCTGACGCTGTGGCTTTCGAATTTGATGTTGGCTGGTGCGAACATCGATACAGAAACGGCGCGCCTCGAGCAGGCCTTGGCTGCGGCAGCGGCACCGATCGTAGTCGTGGCCAATGAAGTCGGCTACGGCCTCGTGCCGGATCATCCGCTCGGCCGGCGCTTTCGCGATTTGCAGGGCGTGCTCAATCAGCGTATCGCGGCACGCGCCGCTCGCGTCGCGCTTGTTGTGGCCGGGCTGCCGCTCGCGGTGAAGGGCACGTTATAAGGTCCGCAGGTGAAAGCCATGACGCAAGACATCGACAAGGCGGAAGCAGAGCGCCATCGCACCAAGATGGCTAAACGCAAGGCGGTGCAGGACGCCGAAGTCGCCGCCAAGACAATCGAGAAAGGCCTGCTCATCGTCCACACCGGCACCGGCAAGGGCAAATCGACGGCGGCATTCGGCTTGGCGCTGCGCATGCTGGGCCGCGGCCAACGCGTCGGCGTCGTGCAATTCATCAAAGGCGGCTGGCATTCGGCGGAGCGTGACGCACTGGCGCGTTTCGGCGATCAGCTCGTGTGGCACACGATGGGCGAGGGTTTTACCTGGGAAACGCAGGACCGTGCGCGTGACATTGCTGCGGCCGAACGCGCCTTCGCGAAAGCTCGTGAGCTTATGGCCGAGCCCGGCTTGGCGATGCTGATTTTGGACGAGCTCAACATCGCGTTGCGATACGACTATCTCGACCTCGGCACCGTGGTCGCTGCGCTCACGGCGCGCCCGGTCGGGCTGCACGTCGTCGTCACTGGACGCAACGCAAAGCCGGAAATGCTGGCCGCTGCCGATCTCATCACCGAAATGACCCTGGTGAAGCATCATTTCGCCGCCGGGGTGAGGGCGCAGCCCGGCATCGAGTTTTGATCGTGCCGGCGCGCGCGCTCATGTTCCAAGGCACCGGCTCGGACGTCGGCAAATCGCTGATTGTCGCCGGGCTCGCGCGCGCTCTGACACTGCGCGGACTGGCGGTGCGGCCGTTCAAGCCGCAGAACATGTCAAACAATGCCGCGGTCACGGTAGACGGCGGCGAGATCGGGCGGGCGCAAGCGCTGCAGGCGCGGGCGGCCCGTACGCCGCCAACTGTCGACATGAATCCAGTCCTGCTCAAGCCGCAAAGCGAAATCGGCACGCAAATCGTCGTGCGCGGATGCGTGCAAGGCAGCGCCAAAGCCAGCGCTTATCAGGAGATGAAACGCGATCTCCTGCCAGTCGTGCTTGAGAGCTTTCACAAGCTGCGGCATGAGGCCGATATCGTCCTCGTCGAGGGCGCGGGCAGCGCGGCCGAAATCAATCTGCGGGCAAACGACATCGCCAATATGGGCTTCGCGCAGGCCGCCAATGTGCCGGTCGTGCTGATCGGCGATATCGACCGCGGCGGGGTGATTGCGAGCCTCGTCGGCACCAAGGCCGTGGTGGACGCCACGGATGCGGCGCGCATTTGCGGCTTTATCGTCAACAAATTTCGCGGCGATCCGGCGCTGTTTGCGGAAGGAATGAAATGGATCGCGCAGGCGACGGGATGGCTCGCGCTCGGTCTCGTTCCGATTTTTGCGGACGCGCATCTTTTGCCGGCGGAAGACGCGCTCGCACTTGCGCAAGCGCGGCCGGCAAAATCGAACGCGCGCGTCCGCGTCGCCGTGCCGATCCTGCCGCATATTGCCAACTTCGATGATCTCGATCCGCTGGAGGCGGAACCGGCGCTCGACCTCGTTCGGCTCAAGCCTGGCGCCGCGCTTCCTGGCGATATCGATCTTGTCATCTTGCCCGGCGCGAAGGCGACGATCGCCGACTTGCAGTCCTTGCGCGCCGCCGGATTCGATATCGACATCGCCGCGCATCGGCGTCGCGGTGGAATGGTACTCGGCCTGTGCGGCGGTTATCAGATACTGGGGCGGACGATTGCCGATCCGCAAGGCATCGAAGGCGCGCCGGGCAAAGTCGCCGGCCTCGGCCTCCTCGATGTCGACACCGTTCTCTCCGGGCAAAAGCGCCTCGAGCCGATCCGCGGGACGACCGACGGAGGGGTGCCGTTTTCCGGCTATGAAATGCACATGGGCGTGACCGAGGGCAGCGACCGCGCGCGACCGTTCGCCAGGCTCGATAACGGATCGCCCGAAGGCGCAATTTCAGCGGATGGCCGCGTGCTCGGCACCTATATCCACGGACTGTTCGCCGACGACCGGCAGCGCGCGGCTTGGTTGGCGCGCCTGGCCGCCGGCGCAAGCGGCATCGTCTATGAGGGCCTGATCGAGCAAACGCTCGACCGGCTCGCCGCGCATCTCACCGCGCATCTCGATATCGACTGCTTGCTCACGCTCGCGCGATGACCATCGCAGCAGCGGAATCGTGGGAACTCAAATGCACCACACTAGAACAGCGAGTATTGCGATAAGGATCGCGTCGGCGCGTGCGTAAAGCGCGAGCGCACGGCGAATATCGCGTGCATCGGCATCGCGGCGACCGTCTCCCATCATGGCGTCATCGACGGTGACGCCGGCATAGCGTCGCGGGCCGGCGAGCGACAATCCAAGCGCGCCGGCCATCGCCGCTTCCGGATAGCCGGCATTTGGCGAACGATGACGCGCCGCGTCGCGCGCCACCGCGCGCCAGGCTTCGGCGGGGCGCGTGTCCTTCTGCAAAGCCGCCGCGGCGAAGAACAACAACGCGGCGAGCCGCGAGGCCGGCAAATTGACCACGTCATCAAGCCGCGCCGCTGCCCAGCCGAAAGCGGCGTAACGCGGCGTGCGATGTCCAATCATGCTGTCGGCGGTATTGATCGCTTTATAAAGAGCCGCGCCGGGAAGTCCGGCGATGACCATCCAAAAAACCGGCGCGACAATTCCGTCGGAAAAGTTTTCGGCAAGGCTTTCAATCGCCGCGCGCGCGACACCGGCGGTATCGAGCGCCGCAGTATCGCGCCCGACAATATGCGATACTGCCGCCCGGCCGGAACCTAAGTCTTGTTTTTCAAGCGCGGCGGCGACATTGGCGACGTGGCGATATAGGCTGCGTTGCGCGATCATGGAGCTGGCCGCGATGGCGAGCACGAAAATGCCGAGTGGCAGGCGAAGCAATTGGTGCTGGATGACGAACGTAACGGTCCCAGCGATGCCGAGAACGATCGCGATCGTGACCATTCCGGCGCCGCGCCGCATCGGCGCTGCGAGGTCGTCGCGGTTGAGACTACGGTCGAGGCCGCCGATCAGCGCGCCGATCCAGCTCACCGGATGCCCGATCGCGCGTAGAACCGGCTCTGGATAGCCGATGCCGAGCTCGATCAGCATGGCCAGAAGTGCTAGCTCGACTGATATGTTCATTCGCGATGCGGATGAACCGCTCCTCCACGGCGGCGACCTTGCCGCCGCCCGGCTTTTATTTTCTGACGCTCCGAAACCTTTCCTCGACCTTTCGACCGGGATCAATCCCAATTCCTATCCACTGCCCGATCTTTCGGTGGATCTGTTCGCGCGTTTGCCGCAGAGCGAAGCGCTCACCGCGCTGGCGGCTGCCGCCGCAAATATCTATGGCGTGCCGTCCGCGGCGCATGTCGTGTGCGCGCCCGGCACGCAGATTTTGCTGCCGCTTGTCGCCGGTCTCGTCGGTTCGGGAAACGCCGCCGTCGTGACGCCGACCTATAGCGAGCACGCGCGCGCCGCGGCGCTTGCCGGCCATCGCATCGCCGAACTTGCCGATATTGATGCCGCGCCCGACGCCGATCTTGTGTTTGTGACCAATCCAAACAATCCGGACGGCAGGCTGTTCGCCAAAAGCATTCTGATTGCGCTGGCCAAGCAATTGCAGGCGCGCAACGGGCTCCTCGTCGTTGACGAAGCTTTCATGGATGTCGGCCCGCCTGATGCCAGCATTGCACGCGAGGTCGGACGCGGCGGTATTGTCGTGCTGCGGTCATTCGGCAAATTCTTCGGGCTTGCTGGAGCGCGGCTCGGCTTTGCGCTTGCCGCGTCGGACGTGGCGGCGCGGCTCCGTGCGCGGCTCGGACCGTGGGCGGTCTCGGGACCGGCGCTCGCGATCGCAACCGAGGCTTTGGCCGATCGCGCATGGATTGAAGAAACAAGAAATCGACTCGCAGCAGGGATCGCAAGACTCGACAAGATCCTTGCTGCGGCAAACCTCGAAATTGTTGGCGGCACGACCCTTTTCCGTCTCGTCCGCGCGCATGCTTCCGCGCTGTTCCATCATCTCGGCCGCGCCGGAATTTTCGTCCGCATATTCCCCGAAAATCCGTCATGGCTGCGGTTCGGCCAGCCGGCTACGGAGGAGGATTGGCGGCGGCTGGAATTAGCGATGGCTGCTTTCGCCAACAGGGATTAGGCTAGCCGCATGAGCCCGCGCCTTGGCCGGCAGATCGACGATGTCGCGGTCGCGAGACCGCCATCGGCGAGCTTCGATGCGGCGTTCCGCGCGCAATTGCGCGAACTTCTGCTTTGGCGGCGCGACGTTCGGCGGTTTCGATCCGATCCGCTCCCTGACGGCGCACTTGAAGCGTTGATCGAGCTTGCATGTCTGGCGCCTTCGGTCGGGCTCAGCCAGCCATGGCGGTTTGTCATCGTCGACGATCGCGCGATGCGCCGAGCCGTCCGCAACAATTTCGAGGCGTGCAACGCGCAGGCGCTGGCCGCGCAGGCGCCGGATCGCGCCGGCCTTTATGCGCGACTGAAGCTCGCGGGATTGGATGAGGCGCCCGTGCACTTCGCCGTCTTCGCCGACCGTGGGACCGGGCAAGGTCACGGTCTCGGCCGCCGCACGATGCCCGAGATGATCGAATATTCGGCGGTGATGGCCGTGCATACGATGTGGCTTGCGGCGCGCGCTCAAGGAATTGGGCTCGGCTGGATTTCGATCCTTGATCCAATCGAAATGGCCACGATCTTGAATGCGCCGCCGGAGTGGAAATTCATCGGCTATTTTTGCCTCGGCTATCCGCAGGCCGACGATACGGTTCCCGAGCTCGAGCAAGCAGGATGGGAACAGCGGCGCGTTCCCGCTTCAACGATCATCCGTCGCTGATTAACCTTAATTTCGCGGACCCGCGTCTCGGCGGACGTTGTGCCAAAACAGGGCACATGGACTGGCACCGCCCTTGCTCGCTTCTTCGGCAGAAGCCGCGCGTGTCTCGAATGATCAAAGTTTCTCGTCCACGGCATGCGCAAAATGCGTGAAACGAAGCGTCAGCCGAACAAAAAATCGGTTGGCCGAGCTTAAGGGGAGAAGGTACCGTGTTAACCTTGAGATGTCGCTTACGGTCGAGCCCGCATTTGGTTGCTGCGCTCGTCCTGTCGGGTTTTACCTTTTTTGCAATCTGCCGCACGGCCCACGCGCAGGGCGCGGGCGTCGGCGGCTGTATCGGTTCGTGGGATACGCTCAATTGCGTCGTGCGGTGGGGACCGATTGGCGATCCCTATGTCAGGCAAGTCCCCGAGCCCGCCAGCGACACTGAACGGGGAGTCGCGACGGATCGCGAACGCCGGTGGGAGCAGCATTGCCGCCCGCAGATCGCGCTCGATCGCTATGGCGTTCCCAGATATCTCTACGCCGCGCCGGGATGTGAGTACGGCGCCTACTAGCGTCAGCTCTGGTTAATGCACGGCGTTTGCCGCTCTCGCCGCCGCCTTGTCCTGAGACCGCGAAGCGGTCATCGGGAAGCCGGGTTTGACGGCGCCAGGCATGTAATGCGCGACAATGGTCGGATCGAGTTGCCGAACCGCCGTTTCCGGCAGACGATGCCAAATCTCATCGCGTCCGAACAGCGCAATGCCGAGATAGCCGCGAACGGTCAGTGTCGAACCATCCGGGCTGACCGTCATCATGGCGCTATAGATATTGCCGTCCCGCGGATCGACAATGTTGCCGCCCTGATAGACGAGCCCGTCGCGCTGCATATTTCTGATCAGCGCAAGCCCTAGCAAAGGCTGATCTTTGCGGTCATCGCGGCAGCTCGAACAGATCGGATTTTCCGGATCACCCGGCCGGCGAAATAATTTCGCAATCACGCCTTCATAGAGACCGCCGCGTTCGACGAACAGGAACCAGCCGACCGGCGCGCCGGTTTGCTCGTCAGTCTTTTGCCACAGGCCGTTCGCCGCGGGCTGCGGCGGCGTCATGGAATAGGCGGCGGATATCGCCAAGAACGCCGCCGCCACAGCAATCGGGATTGAATTAGCTGATTTCACCGCCAACGGAATCCTCCATTGGAATCAACGACAGAGCTTCACTGAGAGGATTCATCTTTCAACAATGCGGTGATTTGAGGACACCTGCATTTGCGCGCGGCGCGGAATTCTCGGTGGTTTGCGGCCTTTACTTTCCACGTCACCGCGCAAGAAGAACTGTTTGAACCGGACGAAGCCAATGTTATGGGGAAGACGGCAAATCCGTGATCGCCTTCGTCCATCGCGGTCGCGATTCAACGACAACTCTGTGACACCGGTTCCTGAGAGCTGGCTCAAAGCATGCGCGTATTCGTCCCAATTTCGGTCGGCGGCTGGGCGCGGCTCTTCAGCCGATGGGACGTTCTTGCGGTTCTTTTGATCGTCGGCCTGCTGGTCTTCCTAGGCGAAGCGAGCCACAACGTTTTGCAGCCCCTGGCCGAACTGCAAAAGCAGCCGCCCTCGCTTGATCCGCGCCACCTGCCCGAATACGCCGCGCGCACGACGCTGCGGATGCTCATTGCCATGGTGTTGTCGCTGATTTTCACCTTCACTTACGCGACGTTCGCCGCCAAGAGCAAGTCGGCGGAACGTTTGCTGGTGCCGCTGCTCGACATCCTGCAGTCGGTTCCGATCCTTGGCTTCATCTCGGTCACGGTCGTATTCTTCATGTCGCTGGCGCCCGGCCGCGTTCTCGGTGCGGAATTCGCGTCGATCTTCGCGATCTTCACCAGCCAAGCCTGGAACATGGCCTTCAGCTTTTATCAGTCGCTGCGCACGGTGCCGACCGAACTCGAAGAGGCCTCGCGCAACTTCGGGCTCACCTCCTGGATGCGCTTTTGGCGCCTCGACGTGCCTTTTGCCATGCCGCAGTTGATCTGGAACATGATGATGTCGATGTCGGGCAGCTGGTTTTTCGTGGTCGCCTCGGAAGCGATCAGCGTCGGCAACACCACAGTCACGCTGCCCGGCGTCGGCTCCTATATCGCGCTCGCCATCGAGCGCCGCGATCTCGCCGCGGTGTCCTGGGCGATCGGCGCGATGCTCGTGGTGATCCTGGTCTACGACCAGGTCCTGTTTCGGCCGCTCGTCGCGTGGGCCGATCGCTTCCGCTTCGAACAGGAGCCCGGCGTCGTGGCGCCGGAATCCTGGGTGTTCGACGTGCTGCGCCGCTCGCGTATCGTCGAGCGCCTGACCGAGCCGTTTGCGGCGCTGTGGCGGTTGTCGATGCGGCCGCGGCACCCCGACAAAGCACGCGTCGTCGAGCCGGCGAAACGGCCGGGCCGTCGATGGGCATTCCAGTTGGGCCTGATCGTCTCGGCGCTCGCCGCCGTGGCCTTGTGGCAAATCTTGCGCTTCGTCGTTGAAGGCATCACGCTGCGCGATGTCGGCACTACGGTGCTGCTAGGGTTCGCCACACTGCTTCGTGTCATCGTCCTGATCGCCATCGCCAGTGTCATTTGGGTGCCGATCGGAGTTTGGGTCGGGACGCGCCCGCGCGTCGCCAATCTCGTGCAGCCGGTGGCGCAATTCCTCGCCGCCTTTCCGGCAAACCTGCTGTTCCCGATCGTCGTATCCGCCATCGTCGCTTGGAAGCTCAGCCCGAACATTTGGCTCAGCCCGCTGATGATTCTCGGGACGCAGTGGTACATTTTGTTCAACGTCATCGCCGGCGCCTCGGCGATTCCGGCTGAACTGCGCTCGGCCGCCGTCAATCTGCGCGTTCGCGGCTGGCTGTGGTGGCGGCGCGTCGGACTGCCGGCAGTTTTTCCCTATTATGTGACGGGAGCCATCACCGCATCCGGCGGTTCGTGGAACGCGAGCATCGTCGCGGAGGTCGCATCCTGGGGCGATGAGCACCTACAGGCCTATGGGCTTGGCGCCTATATTGCCCAACAGACCGATGCCGGCGACTTTCACCGTATCGTGCTTGGCATCGTCGTGATGAGCATGTTCGTCGTCGTCATCAATCGCCTGTTCTGGCGCCCGCTTTATCGTTACGCGGAACGCAAATTCCGGCTCGGATGAGGAATCATATGAGCGCCGCTCTTCTCGACGTTCACGCGCTACGCCAATCTTTTCCCCGCGCCGACGGCGGCGAGCACTTGGTGCTCGACGGCGTCGAGCTCTCGCTGGTGCGGGGGCAAATCGTCGGCCTGCTCGGCCGCACCGGCTCCGGGAAGTCGACGCTGCTGCGGCTCATTGCCGGTCTGGCGCAGCCCTCGGGGGGAACGGTCACCTATCTCGGCGAGCCGGTCACTGCCCCGGCGCCGGGGATCGCGATGGTGTTTCAGTCCTTCGCGCTATTTCCTTGGCTCAGCGTGCTCGAGAATGTTCAGCTCGGGCTTGAGGCGCTCGGACTTCCCGAGCCGGAAATCCGTAAACGCGCGCTCGCCGCAATCGATTTGATCGGGCTCGACGGTTACGAATCCGCCTTTCCGCGCGAATTGTCGGGCGGTATGCGTCAGCGCGTCGGCTTCGCCCGCGCGCTCGTCGTGCATCCGAATATTCTTTTGATGGACGAGCCGTTTTCCGCGCTCGACGTGCTCACCGCCGAGACGCTACGCACGGATTTCCTCGAACTGTGGGGCGAAGGCAAGCTGCCGATCAAAGGCGTCATCCTCGTTACTCACAATATCGAGGAGGCGGTGCTGATGTGCGACCGCATCCTGCTGTTCTCCACCAATCCCGGGCGCATCATCAGCGAGATCGCCGTCGACCTGAAGCAGCCGCGAAACCGCCTCGATCCGCGCTTTCGCGATTTGGTCGAGAAAATCTACGTGGCGATGACGGCGCGCAGCCCGACCCCCTTGCAGATCGGCGCGAGTGCGCCGCCGGCGGCGACACTGAACACCGTGCTGCCGCGCGTGTCCGCCAATCTTCTGGCTGGTCTCGTCGAAACGCTCGCCGCCGCGCCATATAACGGCCGCGCCGATTTGCCTGTGCTCGCCGACGAACTTCATATGGAAGCCGACGAACTGTTTCCCGTCTCCGATGCGCTGCAATTGCTGCGTTTCGCCGAAATCGAAGGCGGCGACATCAAACTCACCGATGTCGGAAAGCAATTCGCCGAATTGGGCACGGACGATCGCAAGCGGCTGTTCCAGCGCCAGCTCTTGACCTACGTGCCGCTCGCCGCTCACATCCGTCACGTGTTGCAGGATCGCGCCAATCATACGGCGCCGAAGAGCCGCTTCTTCGACGAGCTTGAAGACCACATGAGCCCTGAGGATGTGGACCTCACGCTGCGCGCCGTCACGGCCTGGGGACGCTATGCCGAAGTCTTCGCCTATGACGACGATTCCGGCACGTTCAGCCTGGAAAATCCAACTTAGGGTCTGAGGGACGGTTCGGTCATTTCGGCGGCGGTAGAAACATGACTTCGTGCTTGGCCGAGAGCGCAATGACGTCTTCGGGCTTTTGCTCCTTCATCGAATGGATGGCCCAGAAGAGGTCGTAGAGCTTGCGCGTCGGCGCGACCCAGAAGAAACATTTCACCGTCTGGTCCGATTTGTTGAATATCCCGTGCGGCAGGCCCATCGGTAATCGGATCAAATCGCCGGACGTCGCGACAAAATCCTTGCCTTCGATGAGGAGATCGAGACGCCCCTCGAACATGTAGATGAATTCGTCCTGCATCGGATGAACGTGCGGCGGCACGAACGTGCCGGGCGGAAAAGTGGCATGCCAGGAGAACGACGCCTCGTTAACCGCCTTCGGCACGTAGGTTTGGCCCAGGATGTTCCAGACGATGCCGTCAATGCCGGCCCCGGCTTTGGTAATTCCGGCCGTCAGCGTTTGCATGCGATGATCTCCATTTCAAAGCGTAACGTACGATATCGCACTATGCGGCGCTCCGCCGGCCCTGCGTGGCGATCGCCAAGAGAGCGCGCTCCGCAATCGTATCGGTAAGCGCCGGGTTGCGCCGTGACTCCAGGACGGCGGCGGCGAGATCGGCCATAGCGGCGCTCAGCCGCGCGGCGCTCCAGGCTTTCAGCGCCGCTTCGACCAGCGCCCTGCGGCGGAAATGCAGCGGCGGCTGGACGGCGTCGAGCGAAAACGACCCGCCGTCCTCGATGGCGAGACGCCATTTGTGGAGTTGCGCGAGCTGGCGTTGCGCAATGAACAGAATCGACCCCGCCGTGGCGCCCGCGGTGCGCGCTTTGGCGAGCTGGGCCTCGAGCTCGGCCGGCCGGCCGGCAAAGGCTGCGTCGACGATGTCCTCGAGCGCGAGCGCCGATGCGTCCGAAACCACCGCGGCAACGTCATCGACGCCAACTTGGCCGCGGCCGCGCGCATAAAGCGCAAGCTTGCGAATTTCGCTGCGCGACGCCGCGCGGTCGGCGCCGAGAAGCGGAATCAGCACTGCGCGCGCGTCGGCCGTCAGTGTCAGCCCGGCCGCCTTCATCTCGTCGTCGATCAGCCGCGCCCGGTCTCTCTCGCTGTCGGCGTAACAGGGAAGTGCCGCGGCATTCTTGGCGCGTTCGCACAATGTGCGCAGCGGCGCGTTGCGGCGCAGATCGCCGGCTTCGATGACGACACGGCATTGGGTCGCCGCGGCGTTGAATATGTCGGAGTCGAGGAGGGCCTCGACGGCCGGCGCGATGTTGCGGCTGCCGGCCTTTACCCAGACCGCGCGGCGGCCGCCGAACAGCGGCATGGTCAGTGCTTCCTCGATCAAGCGGGCCGGCTCGCTGGTGAGCTCTTCCCCGTCGAGCCGCGCCAGCGCGAACGGATCGTTCACGTCATCAACGGACGCCTTGAGGATGGCGGCGACCCGTTCGCTGACCAGGCCGGCATCAGGACCGAACACCAGGACGACGCGCCGCGCCGGATCGGGCCGCGCGACAAAAGCGTCGACATCGGCGGCTTTGACGGCGACCATGGGGATTAAGCTGCTTCGTGCGCGATGGGGTCCGCGACACGGCTATCGCCTTTGCGGTTCATGCATCAGGTCCCGGCGACGAAATACGAGGCGAGCCTGTTGCGGATCGCCTCGGCGGCAACCTGCACGGCCCGGTCTTCGGCATTGATCTGCGCGCGTTGTTTGGCGAAGCGCTGTTGCGGACCGGGAATATCGTAGCCGACATGCGCGAACGTGCTGTCGCTCAACACCACTTTGGCGGTCGCGATCTCCACGAGTTTATAGGTGGCGCTGATGCCGCCGATTTCCTCGGTGGGCCGACCGCTGACGGGATCGATAGTAACCGTGATGTCGGTCGGCGACACCACAATCTCGAGCCGTGGCGAAACCGCGCCGCCGGCGCCGTTGAAATCGTATTGCAGGGCGTTTCGCAGCTCGACCGCAAGCCGCGCTTGCGGCGTGCCCTGGCGCACCGGGATGGGTGGAATGAGAACCTCGGCAAGCTTGTCGGCGACGCTCTCGCCGCCGGCCGACGGTGGGCTGCGGCCGTAGAGCGGCTGGAAACAGCCGGCCAGAAGGCCGGCCGCGCCCAGCACGAGGCCGAGCCGCGCCAAAGCGCAAATCCTGCCGCGGTGATCACGCCACCACATTGACGATCCTTTGCGGCACAATGATCACCTTCTTCGGGCTCTTGCCCTCAAGCGCGCGTTTTACCGCCTCGAGCGCGAGAACGGCGGCTTCGATATCGGCATTGCCAGCGTCGCGAGCCACCGTCACGTCGGCGCGCTTCTTGCCGTTGATCTGGACCGGCAGCGTTATCGTTTCTTCCACCAGCAGCGCACGTTCGACCTGCGGCCACGCCGCTTGGGCGACCAGCGTCTCATGCCCCAGCATTGCCCAGCACTCCTCGGCGAGATGCGGCATCATCGGGTGAAATAATCGTACGAGAATACTGACCGCTTCGCGCATCGCCCAGCGCAAATCGGGCGCGTAAGCGCTTTCCGATCCGGACGGCCCGTTTGATCCCCCGCGTGCCCCGCCTTTTGGCTCCTCTTTCGATCCTTTATCTGCCCCCAATTCGCCAATTATCGCATTGAGAGCATTGGCGAATTCGTAGATATGGGCAACACAAACATTAAAGTGCAGCTTTTCAATGTCATCGCTTACCCTCGCCAGCGCCGTATGCGCTGCCTTCCGCAGCGCGGTGGCCTCTTGGGAAAATGTGCTTGGCCGTTCGTCCGGCGCGCCCTGGGCGATCTCGGTCGCCTCGCCGACCAGCCGCCACAGCCGCTGGGCGAAGCGCCAGGCTCCCTGAACGCCTTTTTCGGTCCAATTGACGTCGCGGTCTGGCGGTGAATCCGACAGCATGAACCAGCGCGCGACGTCGGCGCCATAGGTCGCAATGATGTCGTCGGGATCGACCGTGTTGCGCTTGGACTTCGACATTTTCTCGATCGGGCCGATCGCGACCTCTTCGCCCGTTCCGATCAAAATCGCCCGGCGCGTCTCGCCGTCGGTCGCCATTTTCACTTCCGCCGGCGCCGCCCATTCGCCATTCGCCCGGCGATAGGTTTCGTGCACGACCATGCCTTGGGTGAACAGGCCGGCGAACGGTTCGTCGACGCCGACATGGCCGGTCTGCCGCATCGCGCGGGTGAAGAACCGGCTGTAGAGGAGATGCAGGATCGCGTGCTCGATGCCGCCGATATATTGGTCGACTGGCATCCAGGCATCGACCATCGGCAGGTCGGTTGGCGCGGTCGCGATCCAAGGATCGGTGAAACGCTCGAAATACCAGGACGAGTCGACGAACGTGTCCATGGTGTCTGTTTCGCGCGTGGCCGGGCCGCCGCATTGCGGGCATGTGACGTGTTTCCAGGTCGGATGATGAT
>JBAPZR010001105.1:0-2058 GCA_049285335.1 Xanthobacteraceae bacterium
CCGCCAATGGCTTCTTGTCGGCCGGTCTCTTGTCGGTCGCGGGTCTCGTACCAGGCATTTCAACAATAAGCGTTTCAAATTCATCTGATGGCACGTTGATGATCGGTTGATTTGGTACTTTCTCCGACGGTTCATACCATGGCCGCCGCTCTTTAACTCCACGCACAAGAGTATTAGCGATTATTTCGCCGATTTCTTCTCCCTGCAGAGGTACGAGTTTGTTGTCCTGGTCGTATTTATAAAGTTGAGGACAAAAATACACAGCGTGAATCCGCGGATCGTAGCCTTCCACCTCAAGGAAATACTTCACATTGAGCAGCGGACCGTATCTTTTTACAATCTTCTTCTCGAGCGTCGACCGGGCAATCCGCAGTCTGACAGGCGACGGACCAACAATCGTGCCGGCTTCCAGGAGGACAACCCAGTCTTTGGTCGTGGCGTTGTCCGGATTGATCGGAATGAGGTTGCTTGGCGCTCTTTTTCGAAAGACATCCATTGCGGTCCTCCGTCTACGTCGTGTTGGCTCGACTCGGACACATAACAACCCCGGCGATATTCCACCCAATTCGTCGGGGCCTCTTCAATGTTGCCGCACGCCCTTACCGCAAACCGGGACAGTCGCATTACGTGCGGTGTTGTATGTTCATCAGTACCAGCGCTGGCAAACACCTGCGTGCCAATATGCACAGCGGCGGGCTTGGTTGTAATAGCCGTAACCAACTGCGGCTGCGCCCGCTGCAGCCGCGCCATAGTATGCACGCCGATGTACTCGACGATTAACGCCAGCGACGCTCATTGGTGTTAGTGGCCGCCCGATTCGGGCGCTCGCAGTGTCGACTGACAATGACAGCGTTTTTGCCGGTGACCAATTAAGCGAGAATGGTACCGCACAAAAGAGCGTAGTAGCGGCAGCGATGCCAATTACACTCAACCTTTTCATGACTGCTTCTCCTTCGTACTCATCGTCTCGTAAGTTGATAATAGAAAGCGCTCACACGGCGCATCATTGATGTAGGTCAATTAACGCCACAATCTGCGCATCGGAACAGCAGCGTTACAAAATGATTTTGCAGTTCCTCATCTCGGCTTTTTGGTGGCGTTTTTTTGAAATCGCACCGAGCGCCCTCATAGAGCGGAACTGAGTCAGTCAATGCCGAGTTGGAAGTCACGGCATCATTGCCGGTATGCGCTGCTGCTTGCGCAAAGTGGAGTATGGAGGTCTCGATGGCAGACTTGCACGAGACGAGCGATCTGAACTACGCAGCACAAATTGATGGCGTCGGGTTTATATTTGCCGCCTTTGTTGTTGTCATCGCGGTCAGCGCCGCGATGGTCCTATCATGGTAGCAACAGAGTGATCGCGAATACGGCTGTATGACATTAGGGGCGGAGCAAGAGGAAGTTGAACGTGAAGTGTCTTGCCTTTGCTGTTGCCGCTCTTGCACTGGGTATTGTCGGATCGACACCAGCGCGCGCCGACTTCGCCATAGTCCAGTTCCAGGACGGTTGGTGCAAGATCTGGTGGGATAGTGCTTCCACGCCTTGGGGCGTCGGGTGGACGAAAATTGTCATGGGACTTCCCGATTGGCTAGCGGCATCCGCAGCACTCGACTCCGCTCGTTCGCAGGGCATTTGTCGGTAGCGCGAATAGGCGTGGGACTTTCGTGGAAGAAGATCGTCAAGCGAACTGACCAGGGCGGCGGGAAGCGGCGTGGCAGCGCCATCAAATCCGCGAACTATCAAACTTCTGTTGGATGAGAAACTCCATCCAGAACAACCCAGCAAAGCCCACAACGTACCAAAGCCAATCTGGACCGGGGAAGAAATTGGACGCGGTGCCCAAGAAGACAAAGAACACGATCGCCGCACCGGCCATGCACAAGAGGCCGTAGAGTTCGTTGCGCACTTGCTCCATAGAGCGATGATACGTGGCGCTACGCTTCTTAGAAGGGAACAATGGTGGTGTGGGTAGGTGTGTGGATGAGGGGGAATTCTCCTGGCCCACTATTGACAGCGTCCATTTCGTCAAGAGCCAGCTTTGCCTAATAGCTCTGGCAG
>JBAPZR010001106.1:0-3969 GCA_049285335.1 Xanthobacteraceae bacterium
ACGGGAATCAATTTCGGATCGAGTAGACCGACTTGCACGAGCAGCGACGCCTGATCCCAATAGATGTGCTCGTACGCGACGCGACCGGCATCGTCGAAGCCCATCACCACAACATGCGGCAGCACAACCTTGCGACCGGTCGGAGCCACACCAGGAAGAAAGACGCGCATTTCCCGATCGTGGGTGAAGCTGACAATTAACTCGTCAATCACCCGGTTCTGCCCGACGGTACGCGATATGGACTTTACCTCAACGTCATCAGGCCAGTGTCCGACGAAATGTTTGCTATAAAAGCGTTCGACTTCAACCCTGCCGGTGCCTCCCGTCATGGTCGGAACATGGGTCAAGTAAGGTTCGGCCGTCATCGTCGCCATCGTCGCGGCGACGTCCTTGTCGACAAACTCTGCCCTGACATGGGTATCAAAGACGACGCCTAGGTCCTTTTTCGTCGTCGTGGTTTCCGCCATATCTGCCGCCTCCTCGCGCATCACAAAGTCAAAGAAAAGTTAAGCCCGCAAAGGCTCGGGTCCTCGAAGTGTGCCTCGGGCCAAGGCTGGTCATGAATCGCCTTCCCGGTGATCGATAGTTTGCGGTGAGTCAGGCGCCGATGAGCCGACGGGTTGCCCCAGAATTGCACGCTTTTGCATTTACCAGGTTCGCGGCTAACTCCTGACAACGGCGATATCCTCGAACAGAACCGGCAGGCGGCATCTTACGCCGACCAGATCCTGCACGGCGCCAATCTTGCCGAACTTCCGGTGGAGGCGCCGAAGTTCAAAACATTCGTCGATCTCAAAACTGCGAGAACGCTTGACCTTTACGTGCTGCCATTAATGCTCGTCGACGGTCCACTTATGACCCAAATCTGACCTTAATCGTTTCGCAAACGATCCCGGTCGCCGCTCAGCGTCGCGTTAATGCAGCGTCAGATGGCTGTCAGTACCAACGACGGCAAACACCTGCGTGCCAAACCGCACAGCGGCCGGCGTGGGCGTAAATGCCCGCACCGACTGCGCCTGCTGCTGCCGCACCATAAACGGCACGCCGATTCACGCGACGATTGACCCCAGCGACGCTCATCGGGGTCAAGGGACGGCCAATTCGGGCGTCCGCAGTATCAAGTGACAGTGAGGGCGTTTTTGTCGGTGACCAATGAAGTGAGATTGGGGCTGCACAAAAAAACGCAGTGGCGGCGATTATACCAAGCGTACCTACTCTTTTCATAACTGCTACTCCTTCACCGCTCACCTTCCACTTTTGAAAAGCAGAAAGGAGTTTTCACGGCCCATCATTGACGTAGATCAAATTCAAAAAATGCCACAATCCGGGAGCGGCAAGGGTGAGATCCCATCGCTCTGTTGTAAATTGCCAGCGAACTTCGTGTTTCGCGTTGAATGTCCGCTATTGGCACAAAGCGGACATCCCCGCGCTCAACCAATGTCCGCTATTGGGGGTGAAGCGGACATTGGCCGAACACCGTGAAATGTCCGCTCATGACCCATAGCAGACATCGGCCTCTCGACTGCTTGTCTGTCCTTTTGTGCGTACAATAGCATCAACTTGGCTAGTGCCATGAGGCCACACACATGGGTCGAGCGAACAAGCTTTTCACAGATGGAGAAGCTTATGAGCGACTGATGGGTCGCTGGAGTCGGCTTGTGGGTGAAAGCTTCCTCGACTGGCTAGATGCTCCAAAGGGTCTGCGATGGCTTGATGTTGGCTGTGGCAATGGTGCCTTTACTGAAGAGCTTATTGCCCGCTGTACTCCTGCCGCCGTGACTGCAATTGATCCATCGGAAGATCAGCTCGCCTATGGGCGGACACGAACTGGAGCGAAGGTAGCCGATTTTCGAGTTGGCGATGCGCAGAAGCTAACGTTCCACGACGGCAGCTTTGATGTTGCAGTTATGGCTTTGGTGATCTCCTTCCTTCCGAATCCAGGGAAAGCAATTGCCGAGATGACGCGTGTAGTTCGACCTGGCGGATGGGTCGCGACTTATATGTGGGATGTCCCCTGCGGTGGAGTGCCATGTGATCCCATTTATGTAGCATTGGAATCAATGGGAATGACTTCAGTGCGTCCACCCAACGCTGGCTCTTCAAAGAGGGAAGTCATGCAAAAAGCGTGGGAAACCGCTGGGCTTTCCTCGGTCGAGACACGGGTGATCCGGATACCGATTTCGTACTCCAGCTTCGACGACTTTTGGGACTCAAACACCGTGTCAATAGGACCACAGGGCAAATTAATTGATGGCATGCCAAAGAACGGGCGAGAGCAGCTGCGAGCGCGTGTGCGCGAACGATTGCCGGTCAGTTCGGACGGACGCGTTGCTTACGAAGCATTCGCAAATGCCGCAAAAGGCCCGAGTGATGTCTGATTTTGAAGCAAAACCGGACATCGGCTAAGAACGACCGCATGTCGCCTTCTGACCCAAAGCGGACATTCGCTGCGCGTGACTAGCTGATTGAGATGGCCCCGAGATAGAGACCGACGCCGAAAGCTGCATGCCCGGACACGTTGATGATACGGGTTACGCTCGGGTGCGGCGTCCTCGCTGCGAAGAACCCGAGTCCGAGGGCAGGTTGCATGATGAACCACGGTACAACAAGGAGCGCGATCGCGAACACCAGTGCAGAGATGAGCGTCGGCCCTGAGGCGAGCACCAAGCGAGTTATTGCCAAGTAAAGAGCCGCGTAAGCAACGCCCACCACATAGTGAAAGCCCCACCCGACCGCGAGTTCGCCGCGAACCGATGGCGTCGCAGCGATCGGCCGGTGCACGAACACGCCACGCGGCATCCATGCCACCCAGCGACCGACGAGTGCCCAATCAGCGGCGGGAACGCCGACTATCCGCAGCAGCCATAGCCAAAGATCAGTCGCCAGGGTTGCGATTATTCCGACCACCAGGGCTTCAATCGCTGCCATTGCTTTAGCGTGAGCGCAGTGCGCGATCGGGCTATGCGCCCCTGCGCCCGATTGCGTAAATCGCGTTGGTCTCAAGGCGGTCGATTTTGTTCTCCTTCAGCCAATTGACGTTGTCGGCTTGCACGCGCGCGGCCGCCTCCGGTCCCATCCGCTCGATTGAACGTAGTCCCGATCCTAGAGCGATGGTCCACCAATCCTCAGGTGTGCGCAGCGCTTGGAATCCATCTTCTCCAATGACGTCGATTTTTGTTGCTCCACCATCCCGGAGTAAACGTCGTACTGACTCGACGTCGGTGATCCGATCCCACGGATTGAACGCGCTATAGAGATCCGGCCGTTCCTGCTTGATGGCCGATTGCCACCGCGAATACGCCGGCTCAAATATGCGGGGTCCCCATGTGGTAACCGCAAGCTTCCCGCCGGGCCGAACCATGCGCCATAGCTCGCGAACCAAGCCTTCCATATCGGGGACAAAGAAGACTGAGAAAACGCTCACAACAGCATCAAAGTCGCCATCCGGATAACCGAGCGCGGTCATATCGGCCAGCCGAAAATCGATGTTCGACAGACCTTGCATCGTTGCCTTCGCGCGAGCGCGATCAAGCAAGCGCGAGGACAGGTCGACGCCAACGACAGATCCGCTTGGCCCTACCGCTTGCGCAGCTGGCAGCGCCGAAGCTCCGGTGCCACAGCCAACATCGAGGGTCTTGGCTCCGGTCGGCAATTTGAGATGTTCGACCGTCCGCCTGCCGATGCGTTCCCAAAAGGCCAAAGGCTCGTCATCAAAATGATCGGCCGCGGCATCATAGGCAGCTACCGTCTTGGCTTTTGCCCGCCTCAACGGATCGTCCAAATAGACCTCCCGGCGTTTTTTGTGGGCTTTGAACGAGTCTGACGAGCGTAGCGGAGCACCATGTTGTGTCTAGGCCATAGACGTCCAGTTTTGGAACAAAGCGGATATTGCCGCCGCACCGAAGGATGTCCGCTTTTGGGGGCAAAGCGGACATCGGTCGGACACAACGCAATGTCCGCTAATGACCC
>JBAPZR010001107.1:0-1944 GCA_049285335.1 Xanthobacteraceae bacterium
GACACGTCCAACGATTCGAACCAGACCACAGCTCGTCAGACTTTATGGATTAATCGCCCCTGCGACGCTTTAGCCCCCATGGTGGTGGCGGAATAAGCCGCGCGGTAAAGTGTTCAACGCAATAACACTTGCCGAGGAGGGGCGACCTTGGCTTTGCCTTGCAAGCGCTGCGGCGTGGAAGTGCGCCGTGGTGCAAAGCGCTGTCGGGTCTGCGGCGTATCAAGCCCGGGCTCGCTGTTGCGGGCATCCATCGTCAAACCAACGGCTTTGGCAGTTATTTGGCTCGTGCTGTTGATCGCCGCTTATCGGCTTTGGCGGTAACCCAGCGCTGAAGCGGGGCAGCGCGATGACCATGATGGAGAAAATCTTCCTCGCCTGGGGACTCGTCAGCCTCGTCGCGGTTCTCTTCCTGCACCGTTGGCCGCGCTAATGAAGAGTGCCGGCGGACAAGTTACTCAGCAACGACGAAGTGCGGCGGATCGCAGCCAACCCGCCGGTTTGGGCCGCGATGGATTTCCGGAGGGCCGGGACCCGTTGGGGCCGCACGGGGAGGCGCAGAACTGGCGAAACTACAACGTGTGACGCCGGTCACAGATAGCCTCTCCGGCCGCTCCTATTTTTGGGGGGCGATTTCGAGTTGAAAAGGGCGAGTGATGCGTGTGCTGGCAGTTACCGTGATTTTGTGTGGATCAGTTTTAACTGTGGCCTGGATCGCTTTTCTGGGCCTTCAAATATTCAGGGCAGTTGCGTTTATATTGTAGGACGTGACCCAATAGATCTCAGTCCTACTAGCGCTGCGTAATTGACCGCGCTGCGCTGTGCATCCAAGCTAACCCGCTGCTACTGAAAAACTAGCGGGGAAGCTGAGCAGCATGGATTGGCGAGGCGGGACTTTCGATCGTAGGTCGTCTCCATGCCCAAATAAAGAACTCAGCGATGAAAGCGGCTGCGAGCGCCCCGCTTGCGCCGTAGAGGATAGCCGGAAGATAAAAATGCCGATCCGGTGTAAACGCCTGCAAGCCTTCGAGCAGTGCCGCGACCGCCATGAAGAACCCCCCGACCAGGGACGGCCGGGCCCAAGCCACACAGAAAAATAACGCGATGCCGAAATAGCCAATGAAGTGGTCGAACTGCCAACCGAAATGAGTACGGGGTGCCCAATTTTCTGGCCCGAGAGCAGCGATCACAAGGAGGACTATAATTGGCACGCTACAAACTTTGGCGCCGGTACGAATATCGACGCTCGCCGCAATAGCCCGCAGCGTGGAGTAATGGTTCGCATTACGATGTGAATACAGAACAGGCTGCTCGAGCGCCCTGCCAGCGTCCAAGGCCATGCCGGCCCCCCACTCACTATTCCGCCAACATATGATGTAAAATCGTGTCGCGGTCGAATAGTGCAATTGGCCACACCCCATGAATAAGTGAGGGCAGAACTAGGGTCGCTACGGCTCGAAGACGAGATTTCATATTGGCATTCACGGCGACACCCTGGCGGCATACGATCTCATAGTCTTCCCACAATAACCTCGTCGTCAAATCATTGTCGCGCGGGTTAACCACGCGGCGCGTGTGTGGCTAGCTGCGTTGCATTGCAAATGCTATTTGGCACTGTGGGCTCACGATCAGTCGTAGTGCGGTCTGGTCAGACGCGAATGCTGAAACATGCCACGGGACATCATTCGCGGGGTCGGCTGACCCGCGCTTTCGCGCGCCCTCCGTTCCATGATGAATCGGGTCACAAGGGCTGGTTCGGAAAAATAAGTCGTGCCCAGCAGCATCTTGTTCGTCATCTTCCTTTAGAAATTGCCGGCTGGCCTCGATGGAAACAGCCGCTACGTGTCGTTTTTCTTTCCGATTTTCACACCGGCTCACATTCGGACGATGTCGCGCGCCTGAACTCGATCATCTGCGAAGCGGCTAGTATGACACCCGATGTTGTCC
>JBAPZR010001108.1:0-1924 GCA_049285335.1 Xanthobacteraceae bacterium
GCCCAATTGCGTTCAAAGGCTCGACGCCATCGCATACAATCTTGGTGATCGCCAACATTGGCACAGACAGAATTGCCCCAGGCACGCCCCACATCCAAAACCAGAAGATCAACGAAATAATCACCAGCACTGGATTGAGCGTAAATCGACGAGCCAGCAGCATGGGGGTGATTGTTTCGCCTTCGAGGACATGGACCAGCAAATAAAGGGCAGCCGGCAGCACACCCCACAAAATCGTCGGCATGACGATCAAGCCAGCGGCCAGGAACAGAATAACTCCAAAAAACGGGCCGATAATCGGGACGTAGTTGAGAAAAAAGGCGACGACGCCCCACAAGATCGGATCGCCGACGCCAGTCAGCCACATGATTAGGCCAGTGGCCGTTCCCACGGCGGCGTTCATCACGGTGATCGTAAGGAGATAGGCGGAAATATTGCTTTCGATCTGCTGTGAGAGATCGACGACCTGACGCTTGTCTTTAAAGCTCGGCATAATCTCAACAAGCTTGCGAAGGAATGTGCCTCCCGAAACGAGCAGGAAGAACAACACCAGGATCGTTTCGAATAGACCGCTGGCGAAATGCCGAGTGCCGCGAAATAAGATACTGGCGAAGTCAATATTGGGTAGCGTTAAGCTTTTCGCTTGATCGCCCTGGCCAAAGGTTTCGGCCTTGTGGAGCATGTCGGTAACGGCTTTAGCGGGCCCGCTAAGGAATTGCAATTTTTCTTGGACGCGCGGCAGATCGCTCGGCAGCCTGTGCGCCCAATTGACGGCAGGCCCGGAGACGAAAGCGCCAAACCCCAACAATACCGCGAAGATCACTAGGATTAGCAGGATCGCGCAAAGAGTCCTCGGCAGGCGAAACCGGCTCAAAAATCTCATTGCCGGCTCAAGAAGCAACTTGAGCACGATCGCCAAGAATACCGGGAGAATCACCTCGGCCGCGACATAGGCGGCGGTCAATGCCGCGAAAAGCACCAAAACCGTTAACAGTACCGTGACAGCGGACGGCACGCGCTCTTCGGCAGTGGGCGGTAACTCTAGCGACTGTGGTTCGGGTGTTTGAACCGACATACTGAAGCGGATTTTCTTACGAGCCAATAATAGACTAGGAAACCGAACACCCGTCCCAACGTTCCATTAGTCCGAGGCTTCATTCCGATACCGGCAGGGGTACCCCCAGGGGCCCCCAAAGACGAGGCGCGAAGAATAGCGGCGAATATCGCGAAGCTGCCGGACTCTTTGACAAACGAAATGGAGGTTTTCGTTGCAGATTGCCATAATGGTCGAAGCCGATGTCCGCTTTGCCCCCAATAGCGGACATCACCGAAGACTGTCGTCATGTCCGCTTTGTGCCATTAGCAGACATGGACCATGTTTCTAAAACTTGCGCCACGCTAGAGCTCGCTCGTAAAGCGCGGCGTGGCCCATTTCAACAGGCTTTTGCACTGCATTTGCGCAGCCCGCTACACTTTCATTGAAGACTTCGGCGAAGGCGCGCATCATTGGCGCGACGGGGGGATTCGTGAATTCCGCAACGCTGAAACCGGTTGCGCGTAAAGGATATTGGCGCGTCGAAATGGCGTGGCCGGACAACAAACACCTGCACTTTTTCGGCAAGTTTCTTTCCCAAGCAGAAGCTGAAAAATGGATCGAAGAACATCGGTGGCTAACCAAGCAACGTAAGAAGCCCGACGCCACTTGGAAAAGCAAACAAACATAGTGGGATGACCGAAGGGCCTTTTTTGACCTCGATTCGCGCCGATTTGTCGGTGAACCAAAAGTCAACACGAGCTCGCGTCCCCAAATGTTCAGGCCGAACCCGCACCGGCCCCTCCGCGTTTACCAAAAGACGAAAGCGGCGGTGACTCGCGGAGTATTTTCTATGGCCTCTTCAAATCAAGGCACGGCCGAACAACGGAC
>JBAPZR010001109.1:0-1588 GCA_049285335.1 Xanthobacteraceae bacterium
AGTTTTATCTTTGGTTGAATGGGCAATTCCACTTAGCGATCTGGACTACGATTCTGAGGAAATGAGCGCGGTTCAGCGCGTTGTCGCGAGCAAATGGCTTTCGATGGGTGCCGAGGTTCAGGCCTTCGAAAGAGAATTCGCGGCAATGCACGAGGTAAGACATGCGCTGGCAGTTGCGAACGCCAGCGCGGGCTTGCATCTCGCCTTTTTGGGGCTCGGCCTCGGTTGCGGTGATGAAATCATTCAACCCGCATTAAATTTCGTTGCAGCCGCCAATATGACGAGGGCGGTCGGCGCGACACCCATATTTGCCGACATCATCGACCTCGATGAGCCTACCATCGACCCCGAGCATATCGACAGGCTTGCTACTGCCCGCACTAAGGCCGTCGTAGTTATGCATTACGGTGGCAATTTATGTCGTATCAAAGAACTTGCCGACGTCTGCGCGGCACGCGGCCTAATGCTCATCGAGGATGCCTGCCACGCCGTTGGTGCTCGGTACCAGCGTTTGGACAAGCAGCCGCCACACGGCGCGATGGCGGGATCTATCGGCGACGTCAGCGCATTCTCATTTTTTTCTAATAAGAATATGGCTACTGGCGAAGGCGGCATGGTTGTTACCAACCGTGATGACGTCGCCGAACGTGTACGTCTACTGCGCTCGCATGGAATGAACTCCCTGACATGGGACCGACACAAAGGGCATGCGAGTTCGTACGATGTTGTTGTCAGCGGGTACAACTATCGATTGGACGAGCTACACGCTGCATTGGGGCGCGCGCAGCTGGCAAAGCTGCTTGCGAACAATAAAAGGCGCCGCCGTTTGCTGGAGGCATATCGCGACTGCCTGCAATCGCTAAGCGGATGGACAATGCCGTTCGCAGACTCGATTGATTGTTCGTCCGGCCATTTGATGGTAGTTGTCGCGCCTACAGCGGAATTACGCAGCAAAGCCGTGAATGCGTTACGCGAGGCGCGTATTCAATCGAGCTTACACTACCCGTGCATTTCCGATTTCAGCGCCTTCCAGAATGGGCGAAGCAGCAGCGTGCCATTAGCCCAGCAATTTACGCAACGCGCGATTACGCTTCCTCTATTTGCGACTATGAGCGTAGATCAAGTAACGCAAATTGTCGCCTGCCTCCGCTCTGCTAACGGGTAGCGCAATTCGGGAAGCGACATTGAAAATTCTCTTCGTTGTTATTTCGATGTTGTTCATACTGTTCTCAAGGCACGCCGCGATGAGGTTTAAAGACCCGCGTAAATAGCGTGCGCAAACTAAGGAAACAGCATCCATTTCTGAAAGCAACCATTTTTACAGTTTTTTGGAAGGGCGACATTTAGGTCCGCTCTGGAAGCAAGGACTTGACCTCGTGTCGCTAGAACAGGCCCCGGCAGTGCCTGTTCGAGCATTGGTATCAGGCACTTGGTTTTTTACTGCACTCTTAATTGCTCGTTACAGTGATGCGAGCCAGTTGGGAGTATACGCTGTTGGAGTTTCTGTGCTCGCAGCCTTGGTAGGCTTTCAAGATTCTCTTATTTTCCAACCTTGCACAATCGAGCGACATTGGCTGCAGGGAACACC
>JBAPZR010001110.1:0-4701 GCA_049285335.1 Xanthobacteraceae bacterium
CAGCTTGATGGTCTGCGCCGCGCGCACCGTCTCGATGAAGGTCGAATCCTGGCGCGCTCGCGCCTGGATCTGATCTTCGGTGCGGCGGCGCAGGGCGCCGATCGCCGCGAGGCGCAGCGTGACATAAAGAACAATCGCGCCGAGCGAGATCAGCGCCAAGAGCCAGCTATAGACCATCATCAGCGCCAGCGTCGCGATCGCCATCACGCCGTCGACCAGCACCGCGACCAAGCCCTCGGTGATGAGATCCTTGATCGGCTGCGTGGCGGTAAAGCGCGAGATCAGATCGCCGATATGGCGGCGCTCGAAATAGGGCAGCGGCAGACGCATCAGATGGTGGAACAGGCCGACCACCATCTGGAAGCTGATGACATTGCCGAGCTGCAGCGAGACGAAGGACCGCATCGCGGTCGCCACGACATTGATCAGCGTGAACAGGCCGAAGCCGATCGCAAGCGCAACGAGGAGTCCGCTGTCGCCCTTGCCAACAGCGTCGTCGACGGCGATCTGCATGTAGAACGGGCTCGCCAGCACGAACAGCTGCACGATCACCGACAGCACCAGCGCCTGGCCGAGCGCGCGGCCGAACTCGGCGACGCGGCCGATCAATGCGCCCATGCGGACGCGCTCGACCTCGCGCTTTTGTTCGAACTTCGGCGTCGGCGTGAGTTCGAGCGCGACGCCGGTCATGTGCTTCGACAGTTCGTTGAAGTCGTACGAACGCAAGCCCAAGGCGGGATCGTGGATCGTCACCTTGGAGCGGCCGACCGACTTGAGCACGACGAAGTGGTTGAGATCCCAATGCAGGATGGCCGGCAGCCGCAGCTCTTTGAGATGCACCGGCTCAAGCCGCAGCGGCCTGCTGGAAAAGCCGAGCCGGCTCGCCACATCGATCAGGCCCTTGAGCGTGACGCCCTTGACCGAGATCGGAAAACGCCGCCGCAGCGATCGAATTCGTGGCCATGAAAAGCGGCGATCATGGCGAGGCAGGCGAGGCCGCATTCCGCCACCTCGGTCTGCAGGATCACCGGCAGGCGCGCGCGGCCGGAGAAATTCAGAAATTCGCCGACCGCGCTCATGATTGCGAAATTGCTCCGTTGCGCGCCAACTCTCCCCGTTCAGGGGAGGGGGAAAGTGAACTGCGGCAGCGTGTCCCCATCACATCCCCGCTCATGACAGGCGATGCCGCACGCTCAAGAGCGGCTCCAACAGCCACTCCATGAACGAGCGGCGCTCCAGGATGATGTCGGCGCGCAATGTCATGTCGGGCTGCAGCGGCACTTCGTGGCCAAACGCGTCGACGGTCTGAGCTCAAGCGCGACCTTGACGCGGTAGGCGGGATTCTTGAGGCCGGCGACCGGCGCCGGCATTTCGGCGGGCCCGAGCATGGTGGTGGCCACCGACTCGACGGTGCCGTGGTAACTGCCGAAGCGCTGAAACGGAAAGGCGTCGTAGAGAAGCCGCACCGTCTGTCCCGGCGCGACAAAGCCGATCGCGCGCGCCGGCACGAACAGGTCGGCTTCGAAATGGCTGTCGGTTGGCACGATCGACATCAACGGCGTTCGGGTGTCGATCGTGCCGCCGACCGATGCGAGCACGCTCGTAACGCGGCCGGCGATCGGCGCCCGCACGATATAGCGGCGGCGACCTTCGATTTCGGCGGTGTGCTGGGCGACGTCGAACAAAGTGCGCTGCAGATTGGCGAGCCGATCGGCGGAATCGAGCGGCAGGCGTTCGAGATTGATCTCGGCCTGGTGGAGATCGCTGCGTTTGGCGCTTAACTGCCCGTCGATCGAAGCCAGACTCTGCTCTTCCGTCAGCGCGCCCTGCAGCCGGCTCTGGACGGTGTCGGCGCGAATGTACCCCTTGTCCTTGTACGGCTCGATCTCCCGGTAAAACGCGCGCGCGCTCTGCGCCCGCTCGGCCTGGATGCCGCGCTGGCTCTCGAGCTGCGCCACTTCGGACTTGAGCCCGCCTATCTGACTTTCCAGCCGGTCCGCTTCCGACTTGGCGTGCTCGGTCTCGTTGTGGATTTGCTCTTCAAGCACGGAATTCTGCTGCTTCAGCGCGTCGAGTATGGCGGTATCGCTGCCGACGCCCGAAGCGTTGGTTTCCTCCGCGACGACGCGGAACAGGATCTGGTCCTCGGCGACGACTTCGCCTTCCTTGACCAGGACCTCAGTAATGGTGCCGACGCGCGGCGCCACCACCCGCACGACGCCGCGCGAGGGCGAAATGAAGCCTTGGACGGTTTCCTTGCGCGAATATCCGGCGAAGGCCACATAGGTGAGGGCGGTGGCGATGATGCCGATCAGAAACAGCGTGAAGGCGGCATGCGAGATCGGCACGATCCGCATCGTCTCGCCGATCGCCGCCTGGCTTTGATGCCGCAAAACCTCTTGGCGGAATAAAGCAGTCAAGCTCAGTCCCCTCGTGTGCAGGCCACTCGCTGCAATCAATGCGCCTGCACCATGCGACCGATACTTCTAACGATTCTGCTGTTTCGATCCCATGAAAGGTTGAGCGCAAGTTGAGTGAATCATTTTCCACTGTGGAGAGCAGCACTCATCGTTCCCGGAGCGCCGCAGCACCTAAGTGGTGCGCTGCAGACGGCCGTCATGGCCGGACTTGTTCCGCCCGTCCACCTCTTTGGATATGACCGCCGCTAGGCGGAGGGCTAGAGCGCCTGCAGCGGCGCATGCTTGCACAGTTCGGGCAGCCGCCGACGCGAGACGACGTGGATGCCCGCGTAAAGTCACGACCGCAGCGTCTGGATCGGTGAGAAGATTGGCACCTGCGATCGGGGTATTGGGATCATGGGACCATTATCCCAGACGTCCCCGTTGCAGCCGCAATTACTCGGGTTGCAGCCGCCGCTGACGCCGCCCAGCTCATCGATCGTCAAGCAACGCACCGTTGCGGTTTCGTCGCTATCAATGAAATTGCTCGTCATGGGACATCCCTTTCGCGTCCTGTGGTGCATGCAACACTCTGCACCAACACTTAGAGTTTAGCGGTTCTGGTCCTACGGTGCATTGAACTTTGAGACGAATCATATTCCTCTAAGGGAGAGTGACGCTCATTTATCTCGGACGCAGAGGAGCACATCACTCGTGCGCTGCAGACCCGGGATCGTCATAGCTAGACTTGTCCCGGCCACTACGTCGTTGGATGCCGAGTACGCTTAAGGCGTGGATGCCCACCATAAGCGATCGAAGCGACGCCGTTTTGCGAACGGCTATGCGCGCGTATGACGGACTTCAAAATAGAAAACGAGGCGCGAGGCCTCGTTTTCCTTTAGTTGTGCTGCTCGCTTAAGGACGACTCGTCCGTCAAGGATGCCTGGGACTGGGTTTGTCGCAGTCGCAGGAGGTGGTACAAGGGCAACCGCCGCTCACGGTCTCCAATTCATCAATCGTCAAGTCATGTATGGCGTCAGTTTCCACCGCCGTGTCGGTAGCCGAGTCACGCACCGTGTGCACCATTTCCGTCCGCTCCTTTCACAGCTTCCAGCCAGTTCAACAGGTCTAACGATTCCCAGCACATATAGACGCCGCTACGGACAGACTGGCGGGCAAGGCGGAGGGCCACCACCTGTCTGCGGTGGATCGCAGGGGCAGCTTCCGCATTTCCCGGTGCAGCCGCCGCTGACGCTGTCCATCTCATCGATCGTCAATTCACGCATTGCTTTAATCATTGACCTTATTCCGCTTTGTTGAGTTCGGGCTCTTCCCGCCACTGGTCAGTCGCGGGAAATACCAGCGAAGCTTTCTAGCAAGGACACTTTTTGCCGCCGCAGCAGGGCTCGGGGGCTTGCCAGGGCGGGGGTCCTGAGCCGCCGCCGCTGACGCTGTCCAGCTCATCCGCCGTCAAACAACGCATTGCTGTGGGCGACGCGTCATTGACGCTCGGCCGTGGATAATCTTGCTTATCATGTGAAAGCCCTCTGGCGCCGTGCGGCGCGTTCAACTCTATACACCCATAGAGTGTAACGGCTTTGTTGTTGCGATCCATGACTTTGAAACGAAACATTTTCCACTGAGGAAGAGTGGTTCTCATTTATCACGGACGACGCGCAGCACGTCACGCGCGCGCTGCAGGACCTGCAATCGTCATGGCCGGGCTTGTTTCGGCCATCTGCGTTTTTGTTTGGTGGAGCTGAAGACGTAGATGCCCGGCATGGGCTCGGCACGGCCACGCATGGCGACGCCTTTCTAAAAGAAAAACGAGGCGCGAGGCCTCGTTTTTCTTAAGTAACGCCAAGAGGCGGGCTCGGAGCGGAGCGGAGCTTATCATCGGGCCGGCCACTTCGGGCCGGACTCGTTGGCGCCCTTGCCCACCCCAGGCCCACTGGGCCTCGATACTGTGGCCCACGCGGCTTGGCTACAAGAAGGAACAGTACCCACTGTCGTCGTCGTCGGTGCTGACGCAGGGCGCCGCGTTGTTCTGCTGGGAAGCGGCCCCTAACCCCCAAGCGACGTTAAACATTGACAGCAATCTAGGCGCCGCAGGGATCGCTGCCAGGCTGCCCATATTTATTCCGCCGCCGCTAGCGATCAATAGTTCGTCAGCATTCAGCTCGCGTATCGTCATCATTGTGCGCCATCCTTTCGAGATAATTTGGCTTCCCAAGCTGGTAAACATTTACGACAAGCGTATTGCAGTCACATCGAGCCGGCGCGCGCGTACGACCGTGTAAGC
>JBAPZR010001111.1:0-1887 GCA_049285335.1 Xanthobacteraceae bacterium
TCCAAAACCACCAATCATGGATTCTATCTCTCCATTTGTGCCGCCAACTCCATTCACCGCTGCCGGTCAGGGCTAGAGCGAACAATGGCTCATTCTTTGCGATTACCCACAAGAAGGGGGCGCCACCTGGGGGCTGCAGATACCGAGGCAAATGGCGGTCTGGCCTTATTTTGACGAGTATCCAACTGCCGATCATAAACAGAATTCCGTATGGCGAAGGCTAAGTGGCAGGCGGTAGAGCTATGCCCGTTCGCTTTCACACTCCCTTCGCGAAGCCTTAGGGAAAACCATCGTAGCGGATCAAATCAGCACATCGGAAGTATCGGGGTTTGATTGCAGGTAGGCAACGCCAACATGTCGTCGTTGACGTTGGAGCAGGCTCGCTCCTCTCAGGTATCATGTCTTGAGACCGTCAGAGAGGCTCTTTAAAACGAAGGAGCCGGTCTCGAAGATTATACGAACGGTCCAGGGCCGGAAGAGCAAATGTCAACTTATCGTCTTGACAAACTATTTGCGCCACGATCTATCGCCGTCGTCGGTGCGAGCCCGCGAGAGACTTCGCCGGGGCGAGCAGTCCTGAAAAATCTGCGCCGCGGCGGCTTTGCCGGCGAGATTTATCTCGTCAATCCGCACTACGACAGCATTGAGGGCGTTGTTGCCGTCAAATCGTGTGACGTGCTTCCAGACGTGCCCGATATCGTGGTGATCGGTGTCCCGCCGCGCGACGTGCCGTCGGTCGTGAGCGCCGCGGCGGCAAAAGGCGCGGCCGCGGGAATCATTCTAACTGCCGGTATAGGTCACGGAGCAGGATCGCTCGCCGACCAATGCGAAAAAGCCGCGCGCGTGGCCGGGATGCGGCTCGTCGGGCCTAATTGCCTCGGCTTGTTGGCGCCATTCGCCAAGCTCAACGCGAGTTTTGCCGCTTCGACCCCTCAGGCGGGTGATCTTGCCCTGATCTCGCAATCGGGCGCGATCGCAACGGGACTGATCGAATGGGCTGAGTTGCGCGGAATCGGCTTCTCTGGGATCGTTTCGATCGGCGACAGCATTGACGTCGACTTTGCTGATCTACTCGACCATTTCGCCATGGATCGCCACACGCGCGCGATTCTGCTCTATGTCGAGTCAATCAAGGACGCGCGCAAATTCATGTCGGCAGCGCGCGCCGCCGCCCGAGCCAAGCCCGTGCTCGTAGTCAAATCGGGACGCCACGCAGCCGGCGCTAAGGCTGCTATGACGCATACCGGCGCGCTTGCCGGATCGGACGCCGTCTATGACGCAGCATTCCGCCGCGCGGGCTTTCTCCGCGTGTCTGATCTTGATGAGCTGTTTGCCGCCGCGGAAACGTTGGGCCACGTCACGGCACTTGCCGGAAACAGGCTTGCGATTTTGACCAATGGGGGCGGCATTGGCGTCCTTGCTGTCGACCGTCTCGCCGATCTTGGCGGCGAACTGGCCAGCATCTCGCCGGAGACGATAAGAAAACTGGACGCGGTGCTGCCGCCGATTTGGTCACGCGCCAATCCGGTCGATATCGCGGGAGATGCCGACGACAAACGATATGCGGTTTCACTGAACTATCTGCTCGACGATATGACGAACGATGCCGTTCTGGTCATGAACGTTCCGACCGGATTGGCGTCGGCCAGCCACGCGGCTATGTCGGTTATCGCGGTGACCGAGCAACATCGTAAGAGGCGTGTTCCGGCGAAACCGGTTTTCGCCGTCTGGGTCGGCGGAGGCGATCGCGCCTCAGAACCCTTCGGGAGCGCAGGCATTCCCGATTATCCGACTGAATCGCATGCGGTGGCCGGTTTCATGCATCTCGTGCGTTACCGAAAATCCCGGGAGCAGCTGATGGCGACACCGCCGAGCCTGCCACAGGAT
>JBAPZR010001112.1:0-2728 GCA_049285335.1 Xanthobacteraceae bacterium
CGCCGACGCTGTCGAATCCTCGCGAGCCTCTCAAAGGCCCCCGTGATCCTTCGACCGAAATAGTCTCTTTGCCGGGGCGACTGCGAAGGCTCGCGGCGTGAAGATTTGCAGTTTAGGCAGCGTCCAACTTGACCGGCTCAAGGATCGAAGGATCGTCGTTCTCAGGCTTGTTGACCCGCGTTGAGATCGGCCACATCCGCAACGGCTCAGACGGGAACGGCACCATCAGCTCGCGGGGATCAGAGTCTTCACTAAGCCAGCGCACGTAATCCTTCGGTGCAATAATCAGCGGCATTCGGTTGTGAATTTGCGCAACCAATTCGTTGGCATCCGTCGTGATCACAACGAAGGTGCGGGCCCACTGACCCGAGGTCGGTTCTTTCCAATTCTCCCATAAGCCGCCAATTCCCAACGGTTGACCATCTTTCATGGCGATGGCGTACGGCTGCTTTACCTTCTGGCCCTTGATCGCCTTCCACTCATAGAAGCCATCGACGGGGAGAAAACAGCGCCGCCGCCGATAGGCGTCCTTGAACATCGCGGAAGCATGTACCGTTTCGCACCGGGCATTGATCGGCTTGCGGCCACCCGTCGGGTCCGTACACCAATGCGGAATGAAACCCCAACGCAGCGGGTCGAGCGAAACAGCGCCGGTCTCATGATTGCGTCGGATCACCAGCAGTTCTTGGCTCGGCGCGGCGTTCCACCGGGGTGGATAGTTGTGCGCACGGCTGTCGCGCATATCCATGCCTTCGACGATGCCGTACCTTAGTGGTCCGCTGCTCTGAATCACTCTCCCGCACATGGCGATTATGTGGGCGTGGTTAGATATACAAACAACAGCGCGCCAATCACGCGGCGAGTTCTTGCTTTACCGTTTCCACGTGATGGCAACGCGAACAATAAAAGATGTAAATCTCAGGCATTTCCTGAAGCTTAAGATGGCGGACGAGATGTGCATGGTGCCGTGACAATAGGGGCACGGCAGGCCAGCAGATTGATTTGGCGGGGGGCTCATGCGTATTACATCCTGACGCGCCAGGTCGGTTGCACCTTGCGATAGATCAAGCGGGGGTCAATGGAGCATGATGGTGTCTAAAATCAGCTTGATCCTTGCTCTATGCGTGGCTGCCGGAGCTGCTCAGGGCCAGTCGATTGGCAATTCTCGGCAAGGCCTCGGGCTGGCACGACTGCAATGTGCCGAATGCCACCTTGTGGAGAAGGGCCAGGGAGAATCACCCAATCCCGCTGGGCCTCCGGGAGATCTGATGACGGTGCATGCGGCTTTGCTTCAATCGGTCCACGATTGCTAATCTACATTTGCGATTGGGCGACTGACATTGATTTCAGTCAAATGCCCTAACCCCTCTTGGGGATAACAAGGACTGTCTGCCGATCGGTATTGCCGTGTCTGAAAATCTAAATTCAAAGGTCGTCTGGAAGCCGAGCCTGTTTACAGAAAGGGTATTTCGGCGAGCATTAATTGCAATCGCTTTAGCCGGGCTCATTACTGGCTCTTTGGCCTGGGCGGATGGGCGGAGTGATCTGGCAAACCGGTGTTGGGCCGCGGGCACCTTGCCAGTCGTTATAGGCTTGCTGATCTCGATGATCCGCGACTTTTTGGCTGGTCGCATGGGGGTAGATTCAGTCGCCTTTGTGTCGATGTCGGGTGCACTTGCACTCGGCCAGAATCTGGCGGGCATCGTCATCGCCATCATGTACGCTGGCGGCAATTTGCTTGAGGATATCGCGGTTGCACGAGCGGAACGTGATCTCAGGTCGCTGATTGACCGGGCTCCGCGGGTCGCTCATCGACGTATCGGCTCGAATATCGAGGACGTGCCCATCGAGCAGGTCGCGATTGGCGATGACATTTTCGTTAGGGCGGGTGAGATTGTTCCGGTCGACGGCGTCGTTCGGAGCCAACTGGCAACGATTGACGAAGCCGCATTGACTGGGGAGCCGATACCCGTTTCTCGACGCGCAGGCGAGCTTGCGCGGAGCGGCTCGATTAATGCGGGAGATTCTTTCGAAATTTGTGCGTCTGCTGTCGCAAGCGAAAGTACCTATGCCGGCATTGTCCGCATGGTTAGTGCCGCTCAGACGGCAAAATCGCCGTTCATCCGAATGGCGGATCGTTATGCGCTGCTGCTCTTGCCAATTACGCTTACCGTTGCCGGTGGTGCCTGGTTGTACTCCAACGATCCAGTCCGCGCATTGGCCGTGCTGGTCGCAGCTACACCGTGTCCGCTCATCCTGGCGGCGCCGGTCGCGTTTATCGCGGGAGTTGCGCAAGCAGCAAAGCGCGGGATTCTCATCAAGGGTAGCGGTCCACTCGAAGCACTTGCCCGCACCCACACGGTAATGTTTGACAAGACCGGCACACTGACGATCGGTGGGGCGCGTCTTGTGGCAATCGAAGCCGCACCGGGCCAGAGCGTCGAGGAAATACTGCGGATTGCAGGCTCTTTAGAGCAAGCCTCACATAATGTCGTGGCTGCGGCGATCGTTGAGGCGGCTACTGGGAGAGGGCTCAAACTTAGCGTGCCATCCAAAGCGCGCGAGATGATGGGCTCTGGCCTGGAAGGCGTTGTTGATGGACAGATAGTTCGGGTCGGTTCACATCAGATGGTCTATGGAGTGCGAAAACCCGATGTCTGGGCGATGCGCGCCCTCAGACGAGCAGCATGGCGCTCGGCACTGAGCGTATTTGTCGCCGTCAACGGAC
>JBAPZR010001113.1:0-2854 GCA_049285335.1 Xanthobacteraceae bacterium
GTTAATGTCACTCGTTACGAGTGGGGGATTAGCACAGCGTGCGAGCGCTTCTTTTGCGCAAGCACCGGCAGCTTCGCCACGTTGGCCGCGATCCGCCTGCTAGCGCCGGCCTCTCCAATAGCCGAGAAGGATATAAGCCATCGCGACCACCAGGCCGATCGCCGCAAAGACGGCCGCCAAGCCCGGATGCGACTGAAGCAGTGCAACCATGATTGCAGTGAATCACGGTCACCCTGAGTGCGGCCTATTACGCGTTGATATCGCAATCGGCCACGTTCGTATAATAGACGCACGATGAAGCCCTATCGGCGCCAAAGCGCCTAAGTCAATGCGACTTTCTCTTCAGCAAGAGGCGCTACGCCTTTCCTTCGGCCGCCATCTCGCGCAATAGCCGCCACGCTACCCAAACCCCGTTGGCTTCCTCGATTGGGGCAACCTTTTCGCCGAGCGCAGTTCGTACTCTTACGATATCATTTTCAACGGCCCACGATCCGCCGATCGCGCGGCCTTCAAATGCAGTCGAAATATCTTTCCAGATAATTTTGGGGGCCACGAAGCGCCTTCCAGCCGCACAAAAAGCCAAAAAAAATAAGCAATGGCGGGGAAAGCATCTGTGATCGGCGTCACATAAGGCGCCGATGTCCTCGACTGACCAGGGCGGCGGGGAGCGGCTTAGCCGTGCTGGCGAAGAGTACGGCGTCGGCGAAAGCATGTTGCGCTGTAACAGGAGCATGTTGCGCTGTCACACCGGGTCGATTCCGAGCGGTTCAACGCTGAATGATCGGGGCCTGCCTACGGAACATGCGGCGCGTTGTTGCTCGGCTGGAACATCGCCAGCGGCAAAACGTTTTCTGGCAAAGGAGCAACCAAGCAATGTCGCCAGAACCCAAAAGACAAGAGCCGGACATTCCACCGAAGAAGCCGGATATTCAGCCGGAGCCGAGGCCGGAAGAAATCCCCCAGGATAAAGACCTCCCCGAGCAAGAGGTCCCGCCCATGCAAGTCTGACTAAACTGATCATTGGGTCTTCCCGAATGGAAAAGGATAAAAAGGCCGCCTCTTGTGCGATCTCTACTTAGCGAGGTCTCGCACAGCGTCTTTGAAGTTGCCCGTTGGCGTCTTTATCGCGACTAGCCGGCTGTCCGATTAAGGGCACCCACTCTGCGGCCGCGCCCTACTGGTCCCATAATTCAGGCAAGGTGGATAAAGCCAAGGATTCTGCCCATGATGCCACCGTGGAAGGCAAAGCCGTCGGCTGAGAGCAGCTGACGGCTTGCTGTTTGAGCGCACCGCAGGCTACGCACACGTGCATTAGTCGTCGCCGCGGACAAATTGACCCTCAACGCCAACGGCACGCATCGCGCGTCATTTCCAGTAGGAGGAAAGAATGATTTCACCGAACAACAATCGCCCTCGTGCCGGCGATGGTTTTCCTGATATTGGCGCAGCCGGCCGCAGCGCTGACGGCTCGAGGTGCCCTTGGGGGCGCCGCTGGCGGTGGCCGCGGCGCCGCCATCGGGGCCTAGTTGGAGCGGGTACCGGAGCACTTATTGCGAGACCTTCGTTGACCCGACCGGTCTTCGCGTCACCCACGGTGGTAAGAGACGCTGTCGCGGATTACTCAGATGAGATGATGCACGCTGCGCTCGACATCAACATGCCGAACTACGCCAGGGCTATCGTCACGACAGAGGTCATCGTCTCTATGTCTTCTCTCTGAACCCTGCCGAAGCCAGGTACAGAGCAGGCGCGACGGCCTCCTGTCTTTTAGCGAACCAGCGATGTCTCCTGTTGCCACTTAGTGAACAGCGCCCGAACGACTGTCTGTTTTGAGGGGGTAAAACAGACATCGAGCAGCGGTAGTGAAATCCATATGAGACGCGACGAAGCGGCCATGCATATGCCAGTACGAGCCTTTACGATTCTGTGGTCGGGAGAACAACGTGGAAGACCGATCCGTAGGGCTCTCCAGGGGTGGCCCAGAGGCGTCCGCCATAACCCTCGATGATCGAACGGCATATGGCCAAGCCCATACCCATCCCCTTGGACTTTGTCGTGAAGAACGCATCAAAAATGCGATCTAGGTTCTGAGGATCGATTCCCGTTCCGGCATCACTGATAGTTATGAGTACCTTTGCTGGTTCATTAATATCAGACTTTATGACCAGCAGCTTTTCACGATTCGTGACGGCATCCATCGCCTCGACAGCGTTCATTGTCAAATTTACGAAGACCTGCTGCAATTGCGTCCGACCCGCAGGCACGTGGGGAATATTTTGACGCAAGTCTGTTCGAACTGAGATCCCTTTCTTCTGAATTTCGTCTTTGATTATAGTGAGAACGTTCACAAGGAGTTCGTTAACGTCAATCCAATCCTTCTCGCTGCCGTCCCTCTTGAACATCGCGCGCACACTATCGATGATCGCGCCAGCGCGACGGCCATCCTCGACGATTTTCTTGAATGCACTGTGCGCTTCGGCAAGGTCAGGGTTGGCATTTGAAAGCCAACGCTGCCCCGCTTGACCGCTCGCAACGATGGACGTCAGTGGTTGGTTAATTTCGTGCGCAATCGACGCTGTCATCGCGCCCATGGTGGTCAATCTTGCGACACGAGCGATTTCGGATTGCTCGGCCCTCTCCCGATCCCGTGCTGCGGCTAACTCGGCAAGCATCTCGTCAAAGGCAGACGAAAGACGCCCGATCTCATTGGTGCCTTTGTCCGCTACACGGAGGTCATAATTTTTTGTCTCGCGCACGGTCGACGCGACCTTCTCTAGTCGTTATGAGATTCTGATTTTGCCCAAGCGGTATTTGCCGAATCCACAACGGCTTCATAGCGGCGTTCAAGTACATC
>JBAPZR010001114.1:0-2529 GCA_049285335.1 Xanthobacteraceae bacterium
ATCCCCTCATCCCCCGACCGCAAGCCGATTTGGATTTCAGGTTCGCGTAAGCCCGCGCTTATTCCCCAAGCACTCGCCGTCGGTGCTCCTCTCGCATTTCGTCAGCGATGCTCATCGGCGACAGCCGCACGAGCTCCGCGAACGGCGCATTCGGCCGACACGACCGGCAAGACAGCGCCGGAATGAGGCTTGTCACGGCACCGTCGCGGTGCCGATCGAGGGTGCGTAAGTCGATCGCGTTGATGGTCCGGCAAGCTGGACAGCGCACCCACAGAAACCAATACCGCGCGGGTAATGGCGGCCCCGATCGTCGGCGAATACAGGTGTCATCGGCAGTGGGAAACTGACCCGTCCGGCACCCTGAATCTGATCCACCGCTTTAGGTGGTTCCTCCGTGAGGGAGGGGCCGATGCTGAAGCCGGAGGAGCAGATGGAATTGGTGGTTTTGAAGAAGCATGGGGCTAGCATCCGGGGCCTGTCGCGGTCGACGGGTCGGTCGCGCAACACGGTTCGGCGCTATCTGCGCGGTGGTGAAGAGGCGGCCAAGCGTAAGCCTGCGCCGAAACGGGCCGAGAAGCTTGATCCGTTCAAGACTTATATCGTCGATCGAATGAAGGCCGCACTGCCAGACCGCATTCCGGCGACCGTGTTGTTTCGAGAGATCAAAGAGCGCGGCTATGTTGGTGGCGAGACGCGTGTGAAGCTGTTTGTGCGCGGGTTGACGCCGCTGCCAGCCGCTGCGCCTGCGGTTCGCTTCGAGACCAAGCCTGGTGGTCAGATGCAGGCGGACTGGGCAACGGTTGGGCGCGGCACTGACAAGCTGTCACTCTTCATTGCGACGCTCGGGTGGAGCCGCCAGGCATATGTCGAGTTCTGCGACGACGAGAGGGTCGAGACGCTGATCGGCTGTCACGAAACTGCGTTCCTGACCTTTGGGGGCGTGCCGGTCGAGGTCCTCTACGACAACATGAAAACTGTCGTTATCGAGCGGAACACTTATGGGCTTGGCGTGCATCGCTTCCATGCGGGGTTCCTCGATTATGCGCGGCACGTGGGATTCCTGCCGCGACTGTGTCAGCCATATCGCGCGCAGACGAAGGGCAAGGTCGAACGCTTCATCGGCTATCTGAAGCGCAGCTTCTGGGTTCCGTTTGTCGCATCGATGCGACAAGCTGGCCTGAAGCCCGACAAGCATGCCGCGAATGCAGCAGTTGCGCGGTGGCTTCGCGAGGTCGCGAACGCGCGCGTGCACGCGACGACCAACGAGGTGCCCGTCGAGCGGCTCGTGATCGAGCGGGCGGCGCTGCAGGCACTTCCCGTGCCCTATCGCGGCCGTTCGGCGCGCAGTCTTATAACGCCAGTGCGCAAAGCTGTCGTTGGCTATCAGCATTCGCTCGCGGTTTACGAAGATCTAATGCCGGGAGGTGCGGCATGAATAATCTCCAGCATGAGCGCATCACGGTCTTGGCGCAGGACCTTCGGCTGACGGCACTGGCAGATCTCTATGGTGGAATTGCGCAGAGTGCTGCAAATAAGAAGGACGTGAGCTACGCCGACTTTCTCGAAGATGTCCTCAAAGCCGAGCGCGACGCACGCCGTGTCCGGTCCCGCGAGATACTGACGCGCACGGCAGGCTTCCCGGCATTAAAGACGCTGGAGGCCTATGACTTCGGGTTTGCCACCGGCGCGCCGCGCAGCCAAATCCAGGAACTGGCGTCGTTAAGCTTTGTCGAGCGCGCCGAGAATATTGTCCTGCTCGGTCCGAGCGGTACCGGCAAGACGCACCTGGCGATCGCGTTCGGACTGATTGCGGCGCAGAAGAGTTGGAAGGTACGCTTCACCACGGCTGCCGACCTCGTCATCGCGATGGAAGCGGCTTATCGGCAGGGCCGGATGAAAGAGGTGATGCATCGCGTGATCGCGGCGCCGAAGCTGCTGATCATCGACGAAATCGGCTATCTGCCGTTCGGACGCGAGCAAGCCAATCTGTTCTTCCAAGTCATCGCGCAGCGTTACGAAAGGGGCTCGTTGATCCTGACATCGAACCTCGCATTCGGCAGTTGGGACGAGGCGTTCGCGGGCGATGCTGTGCTCACTGCCGCCATGCTCGATCGGATCTTGCACCACGCGACCGTCGTTCAGATTGCCGGTGAGAGCTACCGGCTCAAGGACAAGCGCCGTGCCGGCATTATGGCGCGACCAGCCAAAACCAAGCACATGAAAGAGGATAAGGTCTGACTGCCGATTGTTCCCGTGAGCGGGCTCAATGGCAAAGACGTGGATGGGTCAGGTTCAAAGTGCCGATATCATCAACCCGGGTCAGATTCAAAGTGCCGTTGACATAATCGGACCAACTGGTTCGATGACGCCTTGTCGAGTGCGTTATTGCGTAAGCGCTTGTTCCTGCTCACGAGAGGAAGCAGGATCAGAACAATCCACTTGAGAAGCCGCCACAAGAACAAGGCTGCGTAGAAGAGAGCCTCGGGGCTCGAGCCCGCGGGCGCCTGAGCGGCGTTGGCCCCATAGTAG
>JBAPZR010001115.1:0-2555 GCA_049285335.1 Xanthobacteraceae bacterium
TCCCCTTTCTTTCTTCGCTGCCATGGCGCAGCGTTGTCACTCCAAGTATGCAATACCGGGGCGATTCAGCGGTCGGCTTTCAGCCGCCGGTCTCCACGACAATAGTGAGGATGGCGGAATCCAGACATAACGCGCACGCGGTCTTCGACTTGAAATATCACATGATCTGTTGCACAAGTATCGAAAGAAGATCCTGCGGGGTAGGATAGCCGAGCGTGGGCGCGACCTAATCCGGCAGGTGTGCGCGGCGCGGGATGTGGTGATCGTGCGGGGCGCGGTGTCGCCAGATCACATCCACCTGCTGTTGGCGGCGCCGCCGATCCTGTCGCCGGGGAAGTTGGCGCAGTATATCAAGGGGCGATCGTCGCGACACTTGCAGGCGGAATTCGCCGAGTTGCGGAAGCAATACTGGGGACAGCATCTGTGGGCACGGGGGTATTTTTGCGCGACGGTGGACGAGGCCACGATAAAGGCCTACATCGAGAACCAGCGTTGGGACGAAGACGACGAGTCGTTCAAGGTGACCGCGCCCACCAAGCCTTAAGCCGGCTCTGAGCCGGGAGCGCTTCAGGCGGCTTCAGCCGCAATGCGACTTTCAGCGGATGTTCACCCCTGCCGGCAGGCGCTTCCATGGCCTAAGCCGTTGTTGGAACAGGTGATTTTCGCCGTGATGGCAGCGACCGGCGCGTGACTACACGAGTCTCCAAGTGGGGCAGCACATCGGGTACCCGTACCGAGGCTGCTTTGAGCAAGGCGCTCGATGCATCGCGCGGAACCGGGATGCGCAGACAACTGGCGCCGCCCTCCACCTTGACCTCCATCGAACACAGTGTGGCCAACTGCGCCAGCCCCTCCTCCACCGTAACGTTCAAGCCTGCCCACGCTCGGCTCAACTCGCGCCTGATCAGATACGCCAGCATCACCACGAGTACGTGTCCTCGCGTGTGTTCTTCGGTGCGCACATAAATGGGCCGCATCTCCAAGTGCGTCGTCTTCGATGTGCGGAACGCCATTTCCACGTCCGTCAGATCTTTGTATCGGTCATGCACAACCTGCTTGGAAGCGGACGTCGAAGGCAGATCCGTTTTGATCGCATAGCAGCCATCCAGGCGCGCTGCATCGGTCCGCCCCGCTTCGTCAGTAACGAGCTTCAGCGATCTCCCTGCGCTCTCCACTCTCAGCCATGTGGCAGCTTTCAGCCCGGCGATTTTGGTCAGGACTTTTTTCTCCGCCACGCTCACCTTCGCCTTGGCATGCTTGGCCAGATACTGATTGCGCTGCTGAACCAACGCCTCCACGCTGCTCTGTTTGCCAGCCCGCGTGGCGGCCATTTCCGCGGCCCGCACCGGATTGCGCCGCAGCACGTAGCGCACGCCCTCCTGTTCCACCTCGCACAGCGAGTCGTCAAACAATGCCATCTGTAGTACGCCGCTGGAGAGCAGCGTCTCGATCTGCGGCTTGGTGATAGCGGTGATGTAGTGAAAGCCGGCTTGGGACAGTTCTTCGATCTGGCCGCTCTTGATCATTCCGCGGTCTCCCACAAACGTCACCCGCTCGCAGCCAAAGCGCTGACTGGCTTTGCGCACCTGCGCGCCGAAAGTCTTGGGGTCTTGCGTATTGCCGCGGAATACTTCCGTCGAGACCGGCGTGCCCTCTTCGTCGCACAACAAGCCGATGACAATCTGCTTCTTACCCTTCTTGCCGTCGCGGTTGTAGCCGTAGGCGCCCAGGGCATTGTCGTCGCCTTCCAGGTAGCTGCTGGTGACATCGTAGAGGAACAACTCCGGCTTGCGTTGCGAATGTCTGGCGGCGAACAGCCGGCGCTCGATCTGCTCCTGGTGCTGACACAGCCACGTGAGATTCTCATAGAGGTCGTTTTCGTCGAAGCCGCGCCGGATGCCCAACACGTCGCAGGCGGCATGCACCTGAGCCAAGCGAACGGCGGAAAGACGCGAGCCTTGATCCAAGAGGCGCGCGATGACTTGCCACAGGGCCAGTTGGCCGGCAAAGTCGGCGCCGAGGGCTTGATCGAGGCCGAGGCGGCGGGCCACGGCGGCAGCGAGGCAGACGGCGCCGACGGAAGCGCCTTCCTGGAGTTGTACCCCGTCGAGAGAGGCGAGGACGGCCAGATCGCCCTTGTGCTTAAGGGCGAGTTCGATGGCGGCGATCTCGGCGGGATCACAGTGGGTGAGGTTGGCAATGTCGCGTTTTTTGACCTTGCCGTCCTGGCGGAAGGATTCGCGGAGGTAGATGGACTCGTAGGTTTTGCCGTTGGAGGAGGGCCAGCGGGCGTGAGCGACATGCATGCCTACAATATAAAGCATATACTTCGGATAATCAAGGAATAAATGCAAATATGTCCAATCTATGCATGTCTACATTATTTAGACCAAAATTGCCCTAAACGTTTCAGCGAGAATCGCTTACCTCAAATTAGTAGGGTGAACATCCGTTATAATTTTGTATGCCTCGGGATCCAATCTTGACAGCCAGCCTGAGACATTGAGAGTGCAATGCCTACCATTGAGCGCACTATCGAGGCAACTATCCACGGC
>JBAPZR010001116.1:0-3348 GCA_049285335.1 Xanthobacteraceae bacterium
CCCGCGGTAACGAACATCGCCGGATAGCTTTTCCGCGCGACATTGTCGTAAGGCGAATAAGACAGCATGTAATCGTATTCGCGCTTCACCGCAGGATTACCCCATTCGTCGTACTCGAGGTCGTCAATGGCACCGACGCGTCCGACATCGTGGTGACGACATCCACGAATGGCACTTCTGCCACGATGCCGGCATAGAGGTCAGGACGCAGGTTGGCGATCGCGCCGACAAGCAGGCCGCCGGCGCTGCCGCCCTGCGCGAATACCGCCCGCGAATCGGCATATCCTAGAGCGATCAGCGTCTCGGTCGCAGCGATGAAGTCCGTAAAAGTATTTCGTTTATTGAGCATGCGGCCTTCGGCATACCAGCGCTCGCCTTTTTCATGACCACCGCGTACATGAGCGATGGCGTAGATGAAGCCACGATCGATGAGGCTAAAAGCGGACCGCGTGAAGGTTGCTCGTAGGCTCAAACCATAGGCCCCGTAACCAACGATTAAACTCGGATTTCCTCCCGGCCGGCGCATTTCCTTGCGATAGACAATCGTGATCGGGACACGCTCGCCGTCAGGCGCCGCCGCGCTAAGCTGATCAAGCACATAACGACCGCGATCAAACCAGCGGGCTACCGGGTCCTGTTTGCGCAGGGTCAGTGCAACATCGAAATCATAAACGCATTGCGGCTGCACCGGACTACTGAAATGGAAGCGCAGTATTTTCGCGGTTGGATCAAGATTGGCTTCATTGTCGTTTTCAAACGAGCTCGAGGCAACGCCAATCGCCGCTGGACGCGGCACCGGAATTTCGTGCGGATCAGGAAGGCTAAATACGCGTATAGTCGTCCCGCTTTCGTTTTCCACGTCCACTGTCACAAATGTCTCGAATACGTTGAACTGACTGAGCTGGTGCCCCGGCTCCTCTGCGACGATTTGGCTCCAATGTTGGGCCGCAGGCGTCGCTTGCGGAGCGGTCATCAATCGAAAATCCGGTGCGTCAAGGTTGGTGCGAATGAAGAACTGTTCACCGAGGTGATCGGCCTCATAGATCACGCCGCGTCGGCGCGGCTCAATGACCTTTAGCTCTCCCGCCGGCTGATCGGCCGGCAGATAGCGAAACTCAGTGGTGCGCTCCTCATCAATGTTGAACAGAATGAACTTGCGCGACCGCGACAGATTGATCGAAACGCTAAAGGCCGGATCGATCTCCTCATAGACCAGTACGTCACTCTTTGGGTCGCTGCCGAGGCGATGCCGCCAGACCTGATAGGAACGCAGCGTCGTTGGCTCGTTGCGTACGTAAAGCAGCGTCTTGCCGTCGGCGGCGAACACGAGGGCCGAGTCCGCATCGTCGATTTGCTGATCAACGATTTCGCCGCTCGCAATGGTTCGGACGAAGATGCAAAATTCACGGCCACCAGTGAAATCAACCGTGAAGGCGACGCTGGAGTTGTCGGGGCTCACGGTCCATGAGCCGAGATGATATTGCTGCGGATGGCTGGCGGCGAGCGCACCGACATCGAGTACAATTTCATCTGGTGCCCCGACGGCGTCCTTGCGGCGTATGATGTACGGATACTGCCCGCCCTCGTTGAAGCGACGTTCATAGACGTAGCCGTCGTAGACCGCCGGGACGCTCCCATCCGTTTGCGTTTCGCGCGCTTTCAGCTCCGCCGCAAGCGTATCTACCAGCCGCTTGATTGGCTCTAGGCGCGCATCGGCATAGGCGTTCTCGGCCTCAAGATAGGCGACGACCCGCGGTTCCTTGCGATCGCGCAGCCAGTCGTAGTTATCGATGCGCACACTGCCGAATTCTTTGAACGTCTTTGGCACAATAGGCGCTATCGGTGCAGCAGGCACACTCGGCACTGCAGCCTCTGCCGAACCGAAAGGCGACCGGCTTGCAAGCGGAACAACGCTGGCAGCTGCGAGACAAACGGTGAAATGCCTTCGAGTGGAAACTCCGCTCATAAAAGGTCCGCCTTCTGTCCCAGAGGTCGCTGCAAATAGGGAGTGAATGCGGCTTTTAGCTGACGTTGGGCACCATGGCTGATGATGTCAGCTGATGACCTCGCCGTGGTTCCAAATTCGAGAAATTGCGCTCGTAATCCGGAATACCAAAAAACTATCAGCCTCTGTGTTTAAGTATTTGTAAGGATACGCGTCCCCGGTCGGCCTTTCGATGCTGCGGCGGAATCTCGTTCGAGCCAACGGGCTGGATCAGAAAATAGCCCTTTGAGATACGCCTTCGCCCCGGGATCATGACCGCGCTTTTGCCAGCGCACACGCCAATCAACGGTAGCGCCGCACTGTGGCACACGAATGATCACCTAAAGACCGAAAATTCTCGAACTCTCGCCACAATGCGGGATAAAACCGCATCCCGTTGAGCGGGAGAGGGTTCCCCATGAATTGGCAGGCTTGCTCGGCCGGCGCATCGGCGTCGGTCCTCATCACGCGCGTTGCGGCCTCGGCCGACGATGCCGCGCGGGCGTGAACTGAGCGCGCTCTATCCAACCTGTCATTAGTCCCGACCGCCAATCGGTTTTCCCACAACAAAGGCTCTGTCGCGCCCGCCGAACTGCGGCCCGCGAAAGATGCTCGGAGAGGACATCGGCAGTGAACAACGTCGTTCAGCGAAATCTCATGACGTTCATCGCGAGTTGCTTCTTTGCAGCTATGCTCGCCGGCACCGCGTCAGCGCACTCGCCGCGTGAGACTGCCAAGGACACAAAGGCGACCGTTAAGGCAAAAACCTCACAGAGGGTCTCGGAGGATACGGATTCCGACGTTCCGACGGACGATGATCTTAACTCGTTGAAGCAGGACCATCCTTCAACTTTGGCCGACTACGCCTATTCTGAAGTTCCACCCGACAAGAAACCAGCGGATATTGTTCTCAATTCGCTAAAGGATATCCCAGTCGGAACGCCGATCGAGGAAATCAAACGAGCATCCGACGCCTTCGGCTTGGACTTCAATTTTATGAAGGCGATTGCCAGGATCGAATCTGATTTTGATCCCAAACAGCGCACCGGATCGTATTTCGGTTTATTCCAACTCAGCAAAGACGAGTTCGCGAAGTATGGCTCCGGTGACATTCTTGATGCTCGCGATAATGCTTTGGCCGCGGCCAACAAATTCGCTACTGAAGACATACTGTTCGAACTGAGTACACATAAAAGGGCGACTTTCAGCGACCTTTATCTGATCCATCAGCAAGGAACGCGGGGCGCGGAGGAACACGTCAATCATCCAGACAGAATTGCTTGGAAATCAATGTGCGCCACCGACGAGGGCAAAGAGAAGGGTGAAAAGTGGTGCAAGCGAGCGATCTGGGAAAATACACTTCC
>JBAPZR010001117.1:0-2281 GCA_049285335.1 Xanthobacteraceae bacterium
AATTTATTGCATGCGTAATCGCGTTACGAAAAAACAGAAGACCAACAGCAACGAAAGGGGGGATGAATGGGTAGACCTGGAGATAAGGCTCGGATGGCCAAGATGCGCGCCCGCCGAGCGCCCTTTACGGATCACCGTGAGGGTCGGCTTAAAAAACGAATCCGATGGGCGTTCCGGTTATATGGAGGCAAGCCGCTGACGACTACTGAATTGGTGAAACATTGCAATTGGTGGGTTGGTAAGAAAATCAAGAGTTGGCATCGCACCAATGTATCGCGAGTTGCTAATCTGCTTGCCATTCCGATAGGCCGCGCGACGAGCCAGGGGCGGCCGATCATGTGGTCGCCACGGCCTGAACTGATGCAGAACCGGCGTTCGCCTGAAGGCAAGCGGAATGGCAATTACCGGCACAGTACCCGAGCCAAGGCCACTATTGAGTTTCGGCGGCTCATCAAATCGCTGCGTTGATGTCCACCTGCATCGGAGTGTGAATGCGTCCCCTGAGAATAGCAGCCGATCCCGGCTTAACGGTGCATTCACCACGTTGGCGGCTTTCATTAGCGGGCGCTTGACGGGAATGGAACAGACACAGAACATTCAGTTTCTGAGTCGCTCACAGACAGAGGTAATCATGAACCCGGACAAGCGCGGCGCTTGGATGCAAAAGATCGATGAAGAATGCCCCTACCAAGTCGTACTCCCACGACGACAACTCACGGATGACAACGAGATTATGAACTTCCTGCTGTTATATGCAGGCAAATTCGACATGTACGTCGAAGATGAGTGCGCTGCGTATGTGCGGTACTGCTTCAAGGACCCGATGGATGCCGCTATCTTTCGATCACGCTTCGAGGCGAAAAGCGAGCCGTTTAGGCGAGCGGGTTGATCGACCAGCGGCGACGGGTACACGGGATCAAAAGCTGAAACGTTGGCGGGTGTCATGACGCGAATGCTGATCGTGTTATGTATGCTGCTAACAATGATCAGCCTTTCGTCAGCCCAAGATGAGGAACCGACAGCCATCACGCTGTCCTGCGACGGGACGACGAAAGTGTATGTAAAAAGCCAAGAGAGCATAAACCCGGTCACCAAAATGGATGTGGTCGTAAACGTCGCCGAGCGCACAGTGTCGTTTGATGGCCGCGTCGCTCACATTGACCAGATTGATGCTCGCACCATTTATTTTGGGGGTAAAAGTGCGAAAGATACGACTGGCTTCATCGATGGAAAAACCGGAGTTATGACGGCCCTACGCCGATTTCACGGCCCGCACCCTCCGCTAGGGCGTGCTGTGAACCACGCTAATCTCCTCAATCCACACTTCCTCGCAAGGATGGATCGTTTGCGTGGCGGCGTAGGTCTATCTCGAAACCGCTGCCATGTAGTCAAGGCGGTCACCAAGAAGCCGCTCTAATATTAAAATAATGCATTTTTAATACTGCGGGGGGAAATCACGCCGCCAATACTTTGATCTGTCAGCCGCTGCAATCCGCCAAGCGCCCATGGCCACAGCGGTCGAATCGACCTTGTCGAGGACATCGGCGCTGCTTTTCCCCCGTCCAAGCGTGCTAAGATGGAGCGGAGTTTTGTAAGGAGTGCTGCCGTGGAAAAGCGTGAACTGAGCAAGATCGACTTCGAGATGATCGATGACGCCTTTAAAGCCCTGCTGCAATCCAGTCATCCCGATCCGGTAGTCGAGGCGAAGATTGTCGACTTGCGCGACAAGTTTCGGGATGCCTTCACTGGGTGGTTGGAGATCGAAGAGGAAAGTTCTCTCCTCCCTGCCTTCCTTCAGTCAGTGGCGCGGTGAATTGCTGGCCCCTTGAGAAAGTCGGCTGGCAGCTCCAATAGCTGTCAAGCGATGACCGGCGGTTTTGACGTACATCAATTGCTCCCGCGCACTTACTAAATAGACCGCATTTGGCCGCGCTGGGCTATCACCCATAATCTCGGCCCGAAGGCCCGTGCGGCTCATCGGATCACAAACGAGCGCCGCCGATTGGCCGCCGCTGCCTAAAACCGCGACCACCCTCAGCACGACACAGCGCCGCACGCTACTCTTACGAGGAAGCCTGGCACCGGGCCTACTTGCGCATTCCGAGAATCTCAACGGCCTACGGCAAACCAAGGCTGCTGGGAGACCTCGACCGTGTAAACGTTGTGGACAAACTCGCCGGACCCCTTTGCCGGGGGCGACGTAATAACGTTCAGCACACGGACGTTAATCTGTTCGCCCCTGAGGTTGACAGGGATAAGTTCGCCCGATTTCGGCAGTCCA
>JBAPZR010001118.1:0-1545 GCA_049285335.1 Xanthobacteraceae bacterium
ATGCAACTTAATCCAGTATGGCGAAAGCGTTGATGTGAGTCTTGGTTTGCCTAGGCGCGCCGGCTTGCGCGCTCAAGCAGGTGAGTAGCGATCGCGCGGGCACAACACGATCCACTTTACGAATCTCAGAACGGGCCGCCCACAGTTCGACAGACCAGATTATTTTGTCATACAATCGTAAAGAAAGTGCCAGCTTTTTCGACCTGATAGATTTTTAGCTTTCGCTTGCGTCTGACAATCATTCCACTGCGTCTTCTTTTCAGACCACTTGGCCTTCGCCGCGCTCCACTGCTTTTGCGTCCATTTCGAGACATCTTCCATTTTCATTGTCGACGTTCCCGCAGGCTTGGTTGCTAGTTGAGGCTGCGTTTGACCTTGAGCAAATAAGGCACCTGCTCCAAGACATGTGAGAACCACCACCGACAAGACATAACTGTTTAATCGGATCATTAATCTCTCCATATCGACAAACTGCGAACTGTTCTGACCACTTCCCTTAAACTATCGCAGCAACTGCAACGTGGCATTGACGCCGACGCACAGGCTAAAGCCGAGCAGAAATCCGATCAGCCAGGATGGTAGCATCACGGCTTACTTGGTACTTTTTGCGGTCCCGACATCCTTGCGTGGGTGGCCAAGATGCAGCGTCGGATGCGAAAAAACCGAGCGCCTCACGTCCGTTCAAAACGAGGCGCGATGAACCCCCACACCGTCAGTATTATTATCGCGCCAACGGTTGCTCCGATGAACCCAGCGCCTTCACCAGCTTTGTACCACCCGATTGCCTGTCCAAGGTACGTTGCTACAAAAGCTCCAATAATCCCGAGCACGGTCGTCAAGATGAACCCAGTGGGCTCATACTTGTTTCCTGGATATAAAAGAACTTCGCGATCACCCCCGCCACAAAGCCAATTATGATGGTTCAAATAATACTCGTTGCGACCTCCAACTTCTCTTTGCGCTGCGCGTTGGGCGGCGCTACTCCGATTAGGACGGACGAGCCATCACGCGCTTGACCACCATGGCCGCGATGCCCGCGAGCACGGCCTTGGCCATCGGAGATGTCAGGATGTCGGTGATTGGACTTGATGCCGACGCTTGCTCCTGAGGCGGCGCAGCACCACCACCAAGCATATCCCGGAGCTGCCCCGGTTTCGCATGTAGATCGGTGAGCACTTGGCCTAGGTCCTTGGGTTCGGGCACCATCTGTCGCGGCAGCGTCACGCCACGCGCCGCGGCTCGGTCCTGCAGCATCTTCACGAACGCCGCTCGCTCTTCCGGAGACAGCTTGCCCAGCGCCTCTTGCGCTGCCTGAGCGTATTGGTCTGGCGGCACGGCGTGTGACACTTCACCGTACCGCTTCAGAACCTCTTGATCGGAGTACCCGTCGGACGGGGGCCCTTGTTCGTATCGCTTAACGAAATCCCCGTATTCTTTCTGGCGTTGCCCACCGGCGAGTAACTCATCAAGGAACCATGTAGCACTCCTTTGCTCATTGGCGCGACGACCTGCTTCGAACGTTTTTGATTTGTAAGAGTTGTAAGC
>JBAPZR010001119.1:0-2339 GCA_049285335.1 Xanthobacteraceae bacterium
ATCTACACCTGCGTTAGCCAAGGGCTGTTGGACGCCAGCCAGTGGATGCTGAAAAGCCCAAAATATCACGGCTGGATTCTGACCAAGGTGCAATGCTTCCAGGGCAAGTTCGAGGACTACACTTCGCCAAATAAGACGTGATCGCCGTATCAACCGCGAAGCAATCCGCGAAACGCTGAGATGATCTGGTGCGTTATTTTCATAGCCTAACGATACCTAAAACGCAGAATTTGCAACGTTCAAGGCTGCGTACACCGCGTTCGACAAACCAGTTGAGCGCGGTGCGCAGTTATGACCGTGCCTTTTCGTAAGATCACTCAGGTGGTTTTCTTTGAACCAAAGGCGCCCTATAGCGTTAATACATTGCTATGTAGTACTTTGACTCTTTTGCCTACAATTGCCCTAACACGGGCTTTCGCGCGGAAAGCTATGATCCCGTAAAGACGTCGGACGGCGCTTATGACGTTGTGATGTGCGTCATGTGCGGAAAAGTTCACTTGGTTAACCAAGGCACCGGAAAGGTACTCGGTCGGGACAATAAATAATTATCCGCAGCCTCTATTTCGGACTGCGGGCAAGGAGGAGGAAACTCATGGATAAGAAGATCGCTGGGCTTTTGGGCGCCGCGGCTGCACTGACGACAATGAGCACTGCACAAGCCAGCATTGCCGAGCCTACGCACAATACGCCAGCCGCTAGTTATCGCGACCTCCTAGAGCCCGTTCCAGATGCACTAAATGCGTTGAAGGTGGATGACGCCCGCATCGCCGCAGGAAAGACGCAGGGCGAGGAACGGATGGCGCAGTATTATTATCATCACCACCATCATCATCATCATCATCATCATCGGTGGTATGAGCGCGTTCTCCCACGACCCTATTATCATCACCACCACCATCATCACCATCACCACCACGGCGGTTTCGGCATCTACATCCGCTAGAAGGGAACCACAAGTCGACAACAGGTTCGCGTTACATGACGGTGATACTGAGAACGGCTGTCTGCATTACAGCAATCATGTGCTTTGCGAACGCGGCTCCAGCTATAGCGAAGAAGGCTCGGTTAGTTTGCGAGTATGGCCGTTGCTGGCAGACCGGCGGAGGCTATGACTATCCTTACGGTTACCAGCCTCCCACGAAATGGGAACAGAAGGGGTTTTGTCCTCCAGGTCAGGCTAAGAAGGGCAACTGTTAAGCCGGAGCGGCGAACCGCAGTGCTTCGCGTTCTTGAACGATCAGAACTGTTCGGCGTTACAAGTGCATGTACAGGGTCATCTTGATCCTTCTGATACTGGTCTATAGCGCCACGTCAGCCGGTGCCCACCACCGTTGGCACCGCTACCATGTTCTTCGTTACTCGCATCTGCTCCAGGATTCGGAGGGGTCCGAAGTGACGTCCCCGAACGCATCGGGACATGACAGCACGGGAAGTGTGATTCCACCGGACTGGCAGAAACAGCCGTTGGATTCGGCGTTGAACGGGGGTCGATTTCTCTCGCCCGACGGCTCAGCATCATTCGCTTTTTATACAACACCGGCCCACGATGAGCCGATCACGGAGCACATGAAGAGCTTTGCTTTTGGCAACGGTGAAGAAGTTACCAGTCTGGCAGGAGAGCGCACCTGGATATCGGTCTCGGGGTTCAAGGGCGACCGACTGTTCTATCGTCAAGCGGCGCTCGCGTGCGGCGGAGACCGCTGGCATCAGATCGCATTTGAGTATCCGGCGAACGCAAAGCGCAGCATGCAGGACTTCATTAGGCGCGCAGTCGAGAGGCTAAAGAACGGCACGAATGAAGGCTGCGACACGCCACTTTCCAAGCCTGCCGACAATGGCGAGAAGCATTCGGCTGAACAATCTTCTCACTCCCAATGAAGCGCGATTTCCGTCGCCGCATTCCGCCGCGCCTCGTCGTGTGGCGTATTTGCGCCGTGGGCCCGACTGGCATGGTTGTTGCTGGCCCAAGCTAAGCTAGGCGTTTGGTCATGAAGATGATGCTGGTGGTTGCCGGCTTGTAACCTCGGCCGTGCCCGGATATGCGCAGGATCAGCCAACCGTTGCGAAGTTGAAGGCCGACGCTGAAAAGCTCGTCAAAATGACCAGCGGTGACAAGCAGAAGACCCAGACGTATTGCGAATTTGCTGATCTCAGTGATCAAATCGGCCAGGCGAACGAGGAGCATGACACCGAGAAAGCTGACGAGTTGTCCAAAAATGCAGACGAGTTGGAGAAAAAACTAGGTCCTGAATTTGTCGCCCTGGCTGACGAGTTGAGCAAACTGGACCCAAATTCCCAAGACAGTCGGGAGATCGGTTCGATACTCGATAAGCTCGATG
>JBAPZR010001120.1:0-3564 GCA_049285335.1 Xanthobacteraceae bacterium
AACTCGTCCTGCACTGGACCGAGAGTGGCGTTCCCCCGGCAAAGAAAGCCTCGCGCGAGGGCTTCGGCACATCCGTGTGCGAAAACCGTAGCTGACCTTCGCGCACTCCAGACATGGCCGGATGGCTTGGTCTTAGACATCCACGTGGACCTTGATCCCCGATTGAGCGTCGTGAGGGTGGAACGGGCATCCTAATTGCATCAAACCGCTCTAACGTATGGTTTTGGAAGACCACAGGTGTCCACATAACAAAGGAATGTTGTAGATGCGTATTATTGCCTCTGTCGCCGTGGTTTTCTCAGTCGCCACCGCTCCTGCGCTAGCAGATGAGTTTGATTGGGGTCCGCTCTCTACCAAACCAAGAGACAATCAGAACACCATTTGGGATGCGCACTGCAATGATAGTTCACAGCATGTCGTCTCTGGACAATGCACCCTCATTGACGGAGGCGGTACGTTACAGAACATCGGTGTAAACGATCAGAGAGATAGTTGGACTTGCACGTGGGGCCAGACTGTCAAAGCGACGGCACGCGCGCTTTGCGCAAAATGACTTCGAAAGCTCATCTCGAATAGGATTGCCTTCCGGCTGATGTTGCAGTTAGAGCAGAAGATATGTGCCTCAGTGAGACTTTTCGAGGATTGAGCTGTTCCAATTGTCGCATTCGTGACCGTGGCAGACTTTGGCGCGATTTGTTTTCCCTGCGGCTACCTCGTCGCGTTCATCGTGGTTCGTAATCAATGGCGCGCATTAATTTCTCGTAAGACTTACTGACGCGCGCGGCTTCCCGTCCCATATTCATTTCGGGAAGCACCCGGCTGATTTGATCGGCTACGCATCTCCCGCAACCGCGCCTCGCCTGCGCACCGCAGCGAAGGCAGCGAAGAAGAACCAGAGATGGCGATTGGATCGTTTTCGACGAAACACACGCGCGATACCGCAGCGCCGCAAACCTACTGGCAGCATGGCGGCGTCGCGATCTCGAAATCAGCTCGTTTGATCTGGCTTGGACTCGCCGGTCTGGCTCATGGTTTTTTGCCCGAGATCAAGGGTCTTCAATTCTATACATCGTCCGGCATATTGCGCGCTGCGCATTATCTCATGATGTGCGGACGCCATGATCGCGAAATAGAACGCATCTTCGGTCCCAATTTTATGGAAACGGTACGATTGGAGCGGCCTCGCAAAAGGGCAGTTGAGATCATGTATCGCGATGCGCATCGCGAGCGTCAGATCCTTCGTCAATTAGCGAGCTAATCAATGTTTCACGATTAATGAGCATGAGTGCAGCGCAATAACGCAACGCACGGGCGAAGCCACGAAGGCGGCGCGACTCTAAGTCGCGGAAACTGATTTGCGACGAAAATCCGGATTATGAGTTTTCCCGGAATAGGGGGCAAGAACTACTATCGGGAACAAGAAAATCCGATGTTGGGGTGAGTGGCCTCAAGTTTGGAGGTCAACATGACTACCCTGAACAGAATCGCGGTCGTCGCTGCACTGCTTGCCGGTGGAACATCACTGGCGATAGCGCAGACTAGTCCGCAGACGCCCACGAGTAGCGGAACGAAGACGGCGGCATCTGCGGCGACCACGCCGCAGAACGGTACCGATACCGTTATCTTGTCGGAAGCGCAGCGAAGGGCCATCTGGAACGACTTGAGTAAGCAAGCGACCAATCAGAGCGCTTCGGGCTTTGAGGCCCAGATCGGCACCTTCATGCCGAGCAGCGTGAAGATTGAGCCGATGCCGAGCAATGCGACAGCCAATAATCCTGAACTGCGGCCATACGATTACGCGATGGTTGACAATTATCTCGTGATCGTGGACCCGAAAAACAAAGTAATCGTTGACGTGTTCAAGAAATAAGCGGGCAAACAAACTGCCTTTGCTAACTAGCGCGCGCGGGTCCGTTCCGAAGACCGATTGGCGTTTCGCGAGGCTTCGACCTCCGGTTTTTGATTGAAGGCCCGCGCCTGGTTGCTGAACGACGGCCCTGGCGCGGCGAATTTGGGCCAACTTCGCTAAACTCCCCGGAGCTATTGCGGAAGCCCTTATCTCGTTTTGAGAAACTGGTGAGCTGATCAGATAGGTCGTTGCCGAGTTTACCTTGAATTTGTGTTTGAGCATAACCGCGACCCCTGCAGGAATAGGGCTGGAATTCAGTAATTGAACCCGAACGGCGGTGACGGAACAAATACCCGCTTACCGCGTTATCACCGCGAGATTGTTTTGGTGATCGCAATGCTCGAAACAAGCGATTTCTTTCAAGTTCAAGTTAAAATACAAACTAAAAAATGCCAGGTTAAAATTCAAAAATGTAAAAGTCTCGCCGCGGGAGCAATTGACAAAAGCGAGCGGGAATTCTGGCTTCAGTTAGCGCATCGCTGGGAAGACCTGTTACGAGCGGGACAACACGGCGGCTCCGGCGCCGAGAGCGGCTCGGGCGCGGAGATTGTCCAGGCAAATCTTGCAAGTCGCCGGGCTGCTTGACGCCAAACTATGCAGCTACAATCGAGTCCCGCAATTCTGCGCTTAATTACCTCCTACGCAGACGGTTCATCGGGCACTTCTTTAACAACAACGCTGCGGTTCTGAGAATGAGGCAACGGAAACTGATGATTCGGTATGGAGCGTTGGTTTCTTCTGTTCTCACTCTCTGTGGATTAGTTTTTATCAGTCATCATTTTGGATAGCCGAGCAACTTGGCACATTCTTACTAGCTCCGGCTGGATGAGAGCGCCGTCCCCGCGATCAGGCATCCCAACCTCAGGCCAGGAGAAACGCAAACGCACTGGCCTGCGAATCGTAAACTCAGCTCATCGTATGCCCTTTCGTCGCATTCCCGACGTAAGAAACCGCGGCGCGGCAGTGCATCCGTACCGGCCGCGGCCGTTTCTGCCGGCGGCATAGACGGATCGGTGCGGGACCAATCAGACAGCAAAGCCGCCAGGAGTGTCCTATCCGGCGCGCCCTTTACATACCGCTGCCCCAACACGGGCTTTCGCGCTCAAAGCTACGATTCGACAAAAACCTCGGATGGCGCCTACGAAGTCGGGCGTGCATCATCTGCGGACACGCTCACTTAGTCGATCCGGCGACCGGAAGAGTGCTTGGCCAGGACAAGCCTGCTAAAGTTTTGCGAACGGCTGCGCTGTAGTGATTGGAGATTCGTCTGGACGCCGATATGCCCTAATCGCTATACGCTGGCGTGTTCGACGATCTGGAATTCAATTCCGAACACCATCATGCCGATCGCTGCGGCCGCGAACGATAGAAGAATAATTATCGCTGCTTCAGAACTGTTCAACGGGCCGTCTTCAGTATCGAAGTACCCGCGGACCCAGTCGTGGAATGACGGAGTGTCATCTTTTGCGGTATTGGCGTTTGGGATCTCGGTTGGTCGCCTGACGCTGGACAAGATGAGCTGCAATGCAATAACGACACCAATGAACCCGCTGACGATGAACAGCAGATAGCCTACCAAGCCACCACCGAAGAAGCTCCACACCCACACCACAAACCATAACGAAAGCGCAATCATAGCCGCCCAGACCCGCGGA
>JBAPZR010001121.1:0-24152 GCA_049285335.1 Xanthobacteraceae bacterium
GCGAATGGTTCAGCGCTTGTGGCAGTGGCCGTTGCGCTGCTGACTACAAGTCAAGTCGCATCGGCGGCTTCCGCACCGGCAGCGGCGACAACACCTGCCGCGTCGACTGGCGCCGCGAACCCGCCGCCCGCGCCGAAGACCGCTTCGGCGTCGTGCGCCAATCCCGACGCGCTCGGCATCTCGCGCGTCGTCGAGATCGACACCACCGGCGGACCCGCATTCGGAACCGAGCACTTCAAGCAATATGATTTTTTGCGCGACAAGGAGGTCGTGCTGACCTTCGACGACGGCCCTTGGCCGGAAAACACGCCGGCAGTGCTCAAGGCGCTGCAGGACAATTGCGCCAAGGCCACCTTCTTCGAGATCGGCGAACACGCAACCTGGCGTCCGGATTTGACAAAAGAACTCGTCGCCGCCGGCATGACGGTCGGCAGCCATACTTGGTCGCATAAGGACCTGGCGAAAAATCCTTATGCCAAGGATATCGAGCAGGCCAAGCAAGAGATCGAGATGGGCGTGAGCGCGGTGCACATGGCGGCCGCTGGTGGACCGATCGCGCCGTTCTTCCGCTTTCCCGATTTGCAGCAGCCGCCGGAATTGATGACCTACCTTGGCACGCGCAACATCGCGACCTTTTCGACCGATATCGACACGTTCGATTTCAAGCTGCACAAGCCCGAAGACGTGATCAAATCGGCGCTGACCAAGCTCGAAAAAAACGGCAAGGGCATCATTCTGATGCATGACTTCCAGCACGGCACGGCGGAAGCCATGCCGGAATTGCTTCGCGAGCTCAAAGCCAACGGTTACAAGCTCGTGCACATGGTGCCGAAGGAGCCGGTCACGACGCTGGCGAAATACGACGACATGGTCCGCGCGCAGGACAAGTTCTCGGCGACCAACAACACCCGGCCGGAATCGAGCGTCGTCAAGACTATCAACGAGTAGCGCCACCGGAAGCGCTCAACGCCTGAAGCGATCCGCGCTAAAGGGAGCCGGATCGCAGAACGGCGTTGCGCCGGTCATCATCTCAGCCATCAAACGCCCGGTCGCGGGGCCGAGGGTCAGGCCCCAGTGGGCGTGGCCATAGGCAAGCCACAGCCCTCGATGATCCGGTGCGCGTCCGATGACCGGGAGCGAATCGGCAAAGCACGGTCGTGCGCCGAGCCAAGGCTGCGGCTCGACCGGATCGCCAAGCGCAAACAGTTCTCGCGCCGAGGGGAGCAAAAGATCGAGTTGCAGCGGCGTCGGCGGGGCATCGCGCGGCGCAAATTCGACGCCCGTTGTGATGCGGATGCCCTGCTCCATCGGCGCGAGGCAATAGCCGTTTTCGGCATCGAGCACCGGACGGGCCAGCGCGGCATTTCCTTCGGCGCGAAAATGCCGATGGTAGCCGCGTTTGACCGCGAGCGGCAGTTTGATGCCGAGCGGACCGAGCACGTCCGGCGCCCAGGGACCGAGCGCAATGACGACGTCGCCGGCATCGACTGGTCCGGCAGCCGTATCGATGCGCCAATGCGGCTGGACGCGATGTAGCGACCGCGCGTCACCGGAAAACGTAAGCCCGCCAAGCGCGGCAAAGCGTGCGGCATAGGCCCGCGTCAGCGCAAGCGGATTGCTGATGCTGACCGCGCCGGTCCAATGCACCGCGTGGCGAAACACCGGATGAAGCGACGGCTCAAGAGCGCGCGCGCCGTCGCCATCGAGCGCGACATTGGCGATGCCGAATTCCCTGGCAAGCGCGAGCTCGCGCGCCTGCGCGGCGAAGCCATCATCGCTGCGGTAAAGTTTCAGCCAACCGGTGCGGCGGAAATAGCGTTCGGCGCCGGCTTCTTGGCTTAGCGCCTCGTGCTCGGCCACGGCGCGGCTCATCAGCGGGCGCATCAGGCGTGCGGTTTCGACAAGCCGCGCGGGCCGCGATGCCGCATAAAAATCCGCCAGCCACGGCGCGATTTTCGGCAGGAACGAGAGCTGATAATTGGCCAATGGCGAGCGCTTGAGCCCGATCTTTACGACTTGCGTCCATTGTCGCGGGAAGGCCGGCGGAAAGATCGTGTTGCCCTCGATAATGCCGGCATTGCCGTAAGACGTACCCTCCCCCGGCGATCCGCGATCGACAAGCGCCACGGCGAGGCCGCGTTTGGCCAGGTGGACGGCGATCGAGGTGCCCACGATCCCCGCCCCCAAAACGATGACATCAGTTCGCGCCACAGAACCTCCGCAAAGAACAACCGAAATGAATCCTGCCGCAGCCCGACCCACGCCGGCAAGGAGGCGAATAAGGCACGTGGATAAGGGATATAGACCAAGAATGTGAACGGCGTGCCGGCGGCGCTTCGCGCGCGTTGCCCCGTCTGAAACGACGTGTTACGCGAACCCCTAAGCTTGAGGATTGCCATGCCGCGGCCGCTCATTATCGCTCCGTCGATCCTCGCCGCCGACTTCGGCAAGCTCGGCGAGGAAGTGCGCGCCGCCGACGCAGCCGGCGCCGACTGGATCCATGTCGATGTCATGGACGGCCATTTCGTTCCGAATATTTCGATCGGCCCGGATATGGTGCGGGCGATCCGGCCCTACACCAAAAAGACACTCGACGTGCATCTAATGATCGCGCCGTGCGACCCCTATCTGGAAGCCTTCGCCAAAGCGGGCTCAGATATCATCACCGTCCATGTCGAGGCCGGGCCGCACATTCACCGCTCGCTGCAGGCGATCCGAGCGCTCGGCAAGAAAGCGGGCGTGACGATGAATCCCGGCACCTCGGAAAGCGCCATCGAGCATGTCATCGACATTGTCGATCTTATCCTCGTCATGTCGGTCAATCCCGGTTTCGGCGGACAGAAGTTCATTCCCGAGGCGCTGTCGAAAGTGCGCAATGTGCGCGCGCTCGTCGGCGCGCGGCCAATCGACATCGAAATTGACGGCGGCATCACGCCGGAAACAGCGGCCGAAGCCGCGCGCGCCGGCGCCAATGCCTTTGTCGCTGGTTCGGCAGTGTTCAAGGACCGCACGCCGGAGTCATATCGCCGCAACATCGACGCCATTCGCAACGCCGCGGCGCTCGTTCGGGGTGAAGCCGCGTGACCATCCCCCGCTATACCCGTCCGCAAATGGCGGCGATCTGGTCGCCGGAGACGCGGTTTCGCATCTGGTTCGAGATCGAGGCCCACGCGGCTGACGCAATGGCCGAAATCGGCCTGATCCCGAAAGAGGCGGCGAAGACGATTTGGCAGAAGGGCAAGGCGGCGCAATTCGACACCGCGCGCATTGACGAAATCGAGCGCGAGGTCAAGCATGACGTCGTTGCGTTCCTGACCCACCTCGCCGAGATCGTGGGTCCCCAAGCGCGTTTCGTCCATCAGGGCGTGACGTCGTCGGACGTTCTGGATACCTGCCTCAACGTCCAGCTCGTGCGCGCCGCCGATCTGCTAATCGCCGACGTGGTCGCGCTCAAAGCCGCGCTGGAGCGGCGCGCGCGGCAGTACAAATTGACCCCGACGATCGGCCGCTCGCACGGCATCCACGCCGAGCCGACGACGTTCGGATTAAAGCTCGCCGTCGCCTTTGCCGAATTCGCGCGCGCGAAACAGCGCTTGGAATTGGCGCGCAAGGAAGTCGCCACCTGCGCGATTTCGGGCGCGGTCGGCACCTTTGCGCAAGTCGATCCGCGCGTCGAAGCCTATGTGGCGGAGAAAATGGGATTAGCGGTAGAGCCGATCTCGACGCAGATCATCCCGCGTGACCGCCACGCGATGTATTTCGCGACGCTTGGCGTCGTCGCCGCTTCCGCCGAGCGGCTCGCGACCGAAATCCGGCATTTGCAGCGCACCGAGGTTCTCGAAGCGGAGGAATTTTTCTCCGAAGGCCAAAAAGGTTCTTCGGCGATGCCGCACAAGCGCAATCCGGTGCTGTCGGAGAATGTCGTCGGACTGGCGCGCATGGTGCGCGCCTACGTGGTCCCGGCGCTCGAAGACGTCACGCTCTGGCACGAGCGCGACATTTCGCATTCGTCGGTTGAGCGCATGATCGGGCCGGATGCCACCGTGACGCTCGACTTCGCGCTCGCGCGGCTGACCGGTATCATCGACAAGCTCATCGTCTACCCCAAGAATATGCAAAAGAACCTCGATCTCCTCGGCGGGCTTGTGCACTCGCAGCGCGTACTGCTGGCGCTGACGCAAAAAGGAGTCGCACGCGAGGACGCGTATCGTTTGGTTCAGCGCAACGCCATGAAGGCGTGGGCCGGCGACAGCGACCTTCTCGCCTTGCTCAAAGCCGACAAGGACGTGCGCAAGCATCTGAGCGAGGCCGAGCTTGAAGACAACTTCAATCTCGACTTTCATTTCGCCCACGTTGACACGATTTTCCGCCGCGTGTTCGGCCGCGCTTAAGCGGCGACGCAGCCGGCCGCTGCGCGAAGGCCGGTTCCCCGTCCATCCGCGGATTGCGGAGATTCGGCGCTCGTGTCATCTGTGAAGCGATGGGGAGCCTTCCCACCATTCTCGTGTTCGATTCCGGCCTCGGCGGGCTCACCGTCTATCGCGAGGTCGTCGCGGCGCGGCCGGATGCGGATTTCATCTATCTCGCGGACGACGCGGCCTTCCCTTATGGCCGGCTTGCCGAGACCGTCCTGGTCGAGCGCTTGGTTCGCCTCATGGACGAGATGATCGGCACGCACCGCCCGGACCTCATCGTCATTGCCTGCAACACCGCGTCGACGATCGCGTTGCCGGAGCTGCGAAAGACATTCCCGCTTCCCTTTGTTGGCACGGTGCCGGCGATCAAGCCCGCTTGCGCCGCTTCAGTAGCCAAACGCGTGTCCGTACTCGGCACCGAAGCCACCGTAAAACGCGAATATACCCGCGCGCTCATTCGCGACCATGCGCAAGGTTGCGAGATCGATCTCGTCGGCTCCAAAAAACTCGCCGCTTATGCCGAAGCGGAACTGCGCGGCCGGCCGGCAAGCGACATGGAATTGCGCGGCGAGATCGAGCCGTGCTTCCGCGATGGCGCCAAGCGAACCGACACCATCGTGCTCGCCTGCACGCATTATCCATTGCTGACCGAGCGCCTGCGACATATCGCCCCCTGGCCGGTGAGTTTCATCGATCCGGCGCCGGCGATTGCCCGCCGCGTCGTCCAGCTTCTCGGCGAAGGGCCCGCCGCGCCCGAAGCGCGCATTGCAAGGGCCTTTTTCACCTCGGGTGAAGCGCCGGCGGCGATCCTCGCGCGCTTTGGCCTGACGCCCGGGAACCTCGAGCGCTCGATCGGTCCGGCCGCTCCTGCCTAATCCTTTTTCAACAAGCGCGACCGAATTGAGCAGGCGTCGTCTTGTTCGAATTTGCCGGCGACGATAGCCTTTTATCCATCGGCTGGGGATTTGATTGGGGGATAAGAGTCATGAGCAGCGCCACCGTCATTGCGGGTGAAAAGCCCTGGTATTTGAATCGCTGGAGCCAGCTGGTGCTCGGCGTGATCGCCATGATGGCGATTTCGAGCCCGCAATATACCTGGACGCTGTTCACCGGTCCGCTCAATCAGAAACTCGGTACGACACTTGCGGAATTGCAGTGGGCCTTTTCGCTGCTGATCATCCTGCAAACCTGGTTCTCGCCGTTTCAGGCCTATCTCGTCGACCGCTTCGGACCGCGCCTGCTTATTTCGCTCGGCGCCTTCTTGTCGGGCGGGAGCTGGGTGCTGGCCGCTTCCGCCGGTAACCTCTGGGCGCTTTATCTGACGTACGGCGTAATCGGTGGCTTCGGCACCGGCATCATTTATGTCGGCATCATCGGGCTCATGGTGCGATGGTTTCCCGACCGGCGCGGACTTGCCACCGGCCTCGCCGCCGCCGGATACGGATTCGGCGCGATCTTCACCAGCATCCCGATCGCCAGCATGATCACGAGCTCCGGCTACGCCGACACGCTCATGATCTGGGGCGTGATCCAGGGCGTGATCGGCATTCTCGCGGCGCAAGGCTTGCGGCTGCCGCCCGAGAATTATCAGGTGCAGAGGGCCGCGGCGGCTGCCGGCGGCCCGCAGCAGAGCCGGCGCAGCTATACGCCCTGGGAGATGCTGCAAAAACCCGTCTTCTGGCTCTTGTTCGTCATGATGAGCATGATGTCGACCAGCGGATTGATGGTCGTCTCCAATGTCGGGCCGTTTGCCAACGAATACAAAGTGGCGCAGGTGCTGGTCCTTGGCGTGGCGGCGCTGCCGCTGTCGTTGACGATTTCGCGCTTCACCAACGGCCTCACGCGGCCGTTCTTCGGCTGGGTCTCCGACCATATCGGCCGCGAGCCGACGATGGCGCTGGCATTTTCCCTCGAATGTGTCGCGATCCTGATCCTGTTTGCATTCATCGATCAGCCCGCTCTGTTCGTCGTTCTGACCGGTCTGGTGTTCTTCGGCTGGGGCGAGATATTCTCACTGTTTCCCTCGACGCTCACCGATACTTTCGGTCCGAAATTCGCCGCCACCAATTACGGTTTCCTCTATATCGCTCAAGGCGTCGGTTCGATCCTGGGCGGGCCGGCTGCGGCCTATCTCAAGCAAGCAACGGGAAGCTGGACGGCCGTGTTCATCGCGGTCGCCGTCCTCGACGCGGTTACCGCGTTTCTGGCGCTCGCCGTTCTCTTGCCTATGCGGCGGCGCCATTTCGCCCGCGGCTAAGGCATGATCCGGAAAAGTGAAAACCGGTTTTCCGAAAGAGATCATGCCTCATCAAATACCTGGAGCAGCAATCGATTCAGCTTGAAACGATTGCCGCTCTAGCATGGCACCCCCCGCCCGTGCTCGCCGGTTTGACACCACGGCGCTTTCGCCTTAGAAACCGGCCACTTCGCGGGCCCGATGGGCCCGCGCGGTGTTTCGCGACCCGTGGTTTGGGCCGGCGCTTCGGCGCCAAACCTGTCGGTTCCGGGCGATGCAAAGCCTTAAGGGACAAAGGAGGGCGCGATCCTCAAGCCATCCGGCATGATCCTTCGAAAATCCTTGTTCGGAGAACCCATGCGGGGATTGAACGTGACAACGAGGACGCGATGACCAAGCGCCACCAGGCAAAGTACAAGATCGACCGGCGGATGGGCCAAAACATCTGGGGCCGGCCGAAATCCCCGATCAACAAACGCGAATACGGCCCCGGACAGCACGGCCAGCGCCGCAAGGGCAAGCTTTCCGACTACGGCGTGCAATTGCGCGCCAAGCAGAAGCTCAAGGGCTACTACGCCAATATGTCGGAGCGTCACTTCCGCGGCATTTACGAAGAGGCGCGGCGGCTCAAGGGCGATACCGGCGCGCACATGATCGGGCTTCTGGAACGCCGGCTCGACACCATGATCTATCGCGCCAAGTTCGTCCCGACTGTTTTTGCAGCGCGGCAATTCATCAGCCACGGCCATATCAAGGTGAACGGCCGGCGCGTCACCGTCGCGAGCTTTCGCGTGAAGGTCGGCGACGACATCGAGGTCAAGGAGAAGTCGAAGCAGCTGGGTTTGGTGCTGGAAGCCAACGCGCTCGCCGAGCGCGACGTGCCCGACTATGTCGACGTCGATCACTCAAAGATGACCGCGAAGCTCAATCGCGTGCCAGGGCCGAGCGACGTGCCCTACCCGGTGATGATGGAGCCTCATCTCGTCGTCGAATATTATTCCCGTTAAAGCGGGAAACGCTCTGCGCAGAGATTCGGCTTCCTAAAAACCGCTTGCCGGCGAATCACATCGCACTTATCCCCAGGCGCCGTTTCGCTTGATGTGCCGATAAATGCGGGCGATTTGTCCGCATTCTATGCGCATTTCCGGCACGCAACTTGAAAACCTGCCTATTTTAGTTACGCTGCTGCCACTATTTGTCGCAGATTTTGCGTTCGTAGCGTGCGTAACCGCTGGGGCTTGCTTTACGAATCGCAAGGGAGAACGCACATGGACTTGTTGCAGAGAATCAAAGAGTGGATTGGTTCGTTAACGGAAATTGGGTTGATGTTGCTTGCGCTGGCGATCGTGGCCGCGCTTTTGGTCGGTGCTAATTTGCCGTTCTTCGGCAATGTAACCAATAACATCATGGATCTGGTCAAATCGCTGGGTGACGGCGGGCTCGTCGGACTGATCACGCTCGGTGTCATCCTGTGGCTGTTCTCAGGACGGAAAACGGCCTAGGGCCAATCGGGCCGCGTAGCGAAGCGGCACGAGGAATCCGAAAAACGGCGTTCGGGTGGAGATCGTTCTCCACCCGGCGCCTGCCGGGTTTGATCGTGAATCAGAGGCGGTTCCGATGCGGCCGTTTTTGAAGTGACGGCAACCGCTCTATGAGGGGCGTGCTATGCTGGATTATCTGCAGAAAGCCAAACAGTATCTTTGGGCGTTTGTTGAAATCGGATTCCTGACGGTTGTTTCCGTCATTCTGATTTATCTGATCATGGGGCCGGACTCGTCCGGCATATTTGTCTCGGGCGTCGCCGACAATGTGGTGAAATTTGCCGGCGCTATTCCGACGCAAAGCCTGGTCGGCCTGACGCTTGTTTTGGCGCTGGTCGCGCTGCTCACCAACCGGCTGCGCAGCTAGCCCCTTTGATCGGCCACAGCCGCTAGGTGGTCGTACTTTCCTTCACAGCGATGCCTTTGTCCTTCAACAAGGACTGTAGCTCGCCTGCCTGAAACATCTCGCGCACGATATCGCAACCGCCGACAAACTCGCCCTTAACGTAAAGCTGCGGGATCGTCGGCCAGTTCGAATATGATTTGATTCCGCTGCGCAGCTCGTCGTTCTCGAGCACATTCAGCCCCTTATAGGGAACGCCGAGATAGTCCAGAATCTGAACGAGCTGCCCTGAAAACCCGCACATCGGGAATTGCGGCGTGCCCTTCATGAACAACACCACATCGTTGGCCTTGACCTCGTTGTCGATGAATCTCTCGATAGCCATCGTGCTTACCTTCCTGACCGGCCCGGTATTGCCGCGCCGGTCCCCGTTGCGCCCACTTGCAATATATGCCGCGTTCGGGCGCTTCGCAAAACCCATCCTGCGAACCGTGCGGCGAACGATACCGCGCCGCGAATGCGCAATCTTTAATTCTTATCACTCCGGCGTGCCGGTTTGCAGGGCCAGCGCGTGCAGCTTACCGCCCATTTCGGCCTTTAACGCCTCATAGACGATCTGGTGCTGCTGCACGCGCGATTTGCCGCGAAACGACTCGGCAATCACGGTTGCGGCATAGTGGTCGCCATCCCCCGCCAGATCGCGGATCGTCACCTCCGCATCCGGTATCCGGGCGCGAATCAATCGCTCGATATCGCCGGCAGCCATGGGCATGGCGTATTCACCGATGTCTCGGCCATTTTGCGCCGGGCCGAGACGGCAAAATGACCCAATGTTGGGACCACAATGCGGCGCTCTCCGGCGGGCGTCAATGCGGCCTGCGATTAAACCGATCCCGCCATATAGGCCGGCAGCCACGTCTCGAAGCGATGCTTGAGATCGCTGACAAGAAGTGGCCGCTCGCCGGCGATCGACAGCACGGCGCCGCCCGTTGCGCCAAGCCGCGTGAGCGGCACTTCCGCCGCCTTGGCCCGCGCGATGATCGGCTCGGCGTTTTTTGTCGTGATGAGATAGCGCGCCTGATCCTCCCCGAACCAGAAGGCGTGGGCGGGAATGCCGGGCGGCGTCTCCAGCACCGCGCCGATGCCGGACGCCATCGCCATCTCGGCAAGCGCGACAAGGACGCCGCCGTCCGACACGTCGTGGACGGCGGTGACGAGACCCTCGGCGATCATCGCGCGCACGAATTCGCCGTGGCGTCGCTCGGCGGCAAGGTCAATAGGCGGCGGAGCGCCCTCCTCCCGGCCGCACAGGTCGCGCAAATAAAGCGATCGTCCGAGCCAACCCTCCGTCTCGCCGACGAGCAGGATCGTCTCGCTCCCGCTCTTGAACGCGATCGTCATCGACGTGGTGAATTCATCGATGAGCCCGACCCCGCCGATCGTCGGCGTCGGCAAAATGGCGCGGCCATTGGTTTCGTTGTAGAGCGAGACATTTCCGGACACGACCGGAAAATCGAGCGCACGGCAGGCGGCGCCGATGCCGCGTACGCAGCCGACGAACTGCCCCATGGTCTCTGGCCGTTCGGGATTGCCAAAATTAAGATTGTCGGTGAGCGCCAAGGGGCGCGCGCCGACCGCGTTGAGATTGCGCCAGGCTTCCGCCACCGCCTGCTTGCCGCCTTCGAATGGATCGGCTTCGCAGTAGCGCGGCGTCACGTCGGCGGTCAGCGCCAGGGCCTTCGGGCCTTCGTTGATCCGGACCACGGCAGCGTCGCCGCCGGGCCGCTGCACGGTATTGCCGAGAATGACGTGATCGTACTGCTCCCAGACCCAGCGCTTGCTGCACAGGTCGGGCGAGCCGATCAGCATCTCAAGCGCCTCGGCAATGCCGACGGGCGCTTTCACCGAAGTAGGGTCGATCTCCCGCTCCTTCGGAGGCTCGGTGAAAGGACGCTCGTAAAGCGGCGCCTCGTCGCCCAATTCCTTGATCGGCAGGTCGGCCATCACCGCTCCGCCATGACGAACCACAAAGCGACGGGTCGGCGTCGTTTCGCCGACGATGGCGAAGTCGAGCCCCCATTTGCGGAAGATCGCTTCGGCTTCCTTTTCTTTCTCCGGCTTGAGCACCATGAGCATGCGCTCCTGGCTTTCGGACAGCATCATCTCATAGGCGCTCATGCCCGGTTCGCGGCACGGCACTCTGTCGAGATCGAGCGCAACGCCGAGATCGCCCTTGGCGCCCATCTCCACCGCCGAACAGGTCAGCCCGGCCGCGCCCATGTCCTGGATGGCGATGACGCAGCCATTGGCCATGATTTCAAGGCACGCTTCGAGCAGAAGCTTTTCCGAGAACGGATCGCCGACCTGCACGGTCGGCCGCTTCTCCTCGGCGTCGGCGCCGAACTCGGCGGACGCCATGGTGGCGCCGTGAATGCCGTCGCGACCGGTCTTGGAGCCGAGATAGACGATCGGCATGCCCACCCCGGTCGCGGTCGCGTAGAAAATCTTGTCGGTCTCGGCGAGACCGACCGCCATGGCGTTGACCAGGCAATTGCCGTTATAGCGGCGGTCGAACCGGACCTCGCCGCCGACCGTAGGCACGCCGAACGAATTGCCGTAACCGCCGATCCCGGCCACCACCCCCGACACCAGCGAACGTGTTTTCGGATTCTTCGGATCGCCGAACGACAGCGCGTTGAGGCAGGCAATCGGCCGCGCGCCCATCGTGAACACGTCGCGCAAGATGCCGCCGACGCCGGTCGCGGCGCCTTGATAGGGCTCGATATAGCTCGGGTGGTTGTGGCTCTCCATCTTGAAGATGACAGCAAGGCCGTCGCCAATATCGATGACGCCGGCATTCTCGCCTGGCCCTTGAATCACCCAGGGCGCCTTGGTCGGCAGCGTGCGCAGGAGAATCTTGGAGGATTTGTACGAGCAGTGCTCGTTCCACATCGCCGAGAAAATGCCGAGTTCGGTAAAGCTCGGTGCGCGGCCGATGAGTTTGACGATCCGCGCATACTCGTCCGGCTTCAACCCATGCTGGGCGATCAGTTCGAGCGTGATGGCGGGTTCGTTTGAGGTCATGCCGTCAGTGTGGCGAACTTCGGAATCGGGACAGTGGTTTCGGTGTCAAACATCCGCATTTTCCCGCAGCGCCTTTTCGGCACGCGCGATCCACTCGGACTGCATACGCCCCATGGCCAAAATCTTCTGGTCTTCGCCGCGTGCACGATGCAGAGCACGTCGACCAGCAGCAGAACGAGTCCGAGTTGCATGAAAGCTCCGTTAGGCCGGCGCGCGAGACGCTTATGCCGCCACCTTGAAATGATCCACGAGCCCCGCGAACAGGCCGCGACCGTCGGTCTTTCCCATGGCGGCTTCGACGTGATTCTCGGGATGCGGCATCATGCCGAGCACATTGCCGCGCTCGTTGATGATGCCGGCGATACCGTTCATCGCGCCGTTGTGGTTCCAGTTCGGATCGATGATGCCGTCCGGAGACGAATAGCGGAACAGCACCCTGCCCTCGCCCTCGAGCCGCGCAATGGTTTTGCCGTCGGCAATATAATTTCCCTCGCCGTGCGCCACCGGAACGCAAATCACCTGGCCGGCATTATAGCCGCGCGTGAACGGCGTATCGGAACGCTCGACCCGCAAATAGACCTCGCGGCAGATGAAGCGAAGTTGGGTGTTGCGCATCAGCACGCCCGGCAGCAGTCCGGCTTCGCAGGCAATCTGGAATCCGTTGCATATCGCCAGCACCAAGCCGCCCTTGGCGGCGAAAGCGCGTACCGCGTCCATGATCGGCGCGCGGGCGGCGATGGCGCCGCAGCGCAGATAATCGCCGTAAGCGAAGCCGCCCGGAATGACGACGAGATCGGTTCCGGTCGGCAGCGCCGTGTCGGCGTGCCAGACCATGGCGGGCTCGCGTCCCGAAACAAGCCGCAGCGCGCGGGCCATGTCGCGCTCGCGATTGATTCCAGGAAAGACGATGACTGCCGATTTCATCCTGGCCGATCAGCTTTCATTGTCAGGCCAATTCGATCCGGTAATTCTCGATCACGGTATTGGCGAGCAGTTTCTCGGCCGCATTCTTGAGCGCGGCCTCGGCGCCGGCGCGGTCGGCGCCCTCGATTTCGATATCGAAGATCTTGCCCTGGCGCACGCTGGCGACGCCGGCGACACCGAGCGACCTCAGCGCGCCTTCGATCGCCTTCCCCTGTGGGTCCAAAATGCCAGATTTCAGCGTAACCGTGACGCGGGCTTTCATACCCATTCAATAAGTATGAATCGCCACAGCCGCAACTACAGTCGCAACCCTTGGCAAAGGAGGGGCAAAGCCAAATCCCAAGAAATCTGCCCCGCCAAGGAAGCTGCGAAAGTACCTCGCGGGAAATCAGATCTGGCGAGAAAAACTTACAACGGGCCAGACCGGGCTTTTCCGTCTGGACCGCCGGGCAGGCTTTTTCCCCGCTCGGCCCGGCTTATGCGAGGAGCCTTTAGCCCTTGACCAAGACCGGACCGGTGCCTTGCGGCCGCTCGCCTTCGCTCATAATGCCGAGCCGCTTGGCGACTTCGGTGTAGGCTTCGACCAACCCGCCGAGGTCGCGGCGAAAACGGTCCTTGTCGAGCTTCTCGTTCGACTTGATATCCCACAGCCGGCAGGAATCCGGTGAAATCTCGTCGGCCACCACGATCCGCATCAGATCGTTTTCCCACAGCCGGCCGGTCTCCATTTTGAAATCGACCAGGCGAATGCCGACGCCGAGGAAGAGGCCGGACAGGAAATCGTTGACGCGAATCGCAAGCGACATGATGTCGTCGATCTCTTGCGGCGTCGCCCAGCCGAACGCGGTGATGTGCTCTTCGGACACCATCGGATCGTTGAGCTGATCGTTCTTATAATAGAACTCGATGATCGAGCGCGGCAGCTGCGTGCCCTCCTCGATGCCGAGCCGCTGCGACAGCGATCCGGCCGCGATGTTGCGCACCACGACTTCCAGCGGAATGATCTCCACCTCGCGAATCAATTGCTCGCGCATATTGAGCCGGCGGATGAAGTGAGTCGGAACGCCGATATCGTTCAAGTGTTGGAAGACATATTCGGAGATCCGGTTGTTGAGGACCCCCTTGCCCTCGATCACCTGATGCTTTTTCGCATTGAAGGCGGTCGCGTCGTCCTTGAAGTGCTGGATCAAAGTTCCAGGCTCGGGCCCCTCATAAAGGACCTTCGCCTTGCCTTCATAAATGCGGCGACGGCGGCTCATCGGAGTGTACCGGGGTTTTGTGAAATCCATGGTGTTGCCGTGGCTCCATTTTCGGACATCGAGATCCGCGGCGGCGAAAGCGGGTGCGCGACTCAACTGCGCGGCCCCTCCGCAAGCAAAAGCTACCCGAAGGCGAAGCGGAGTACAATCGACATAGACCTGCATGCGCACAACCGCAACGCCATTCTGGCGGGCGAATGCCGGTTGCCTTGACGCGCTAGGCTCGATATGCAAGGCGGCGTGCGATCACATAAGATTACATGTGATTGCGGTCCAATGAATACTGGTCCAGTGTTCTCACTGGTTCAGGTGTCTCGCTGGTCCGGTATCGTGTTCGTGAACGCGTGCGGGTAGAGGCGACAGATGACCAGTTTCGACAAGCGCGAAGAGGCATTCGAAAAGCAATTCGCGCACGACGAGGAACTCAAGTTCAAGGCGACAGCGCGGCGAAATAAAATGCTCGGTCTATGGGCGGCGGAAAAGCTCGGCTTGAGCGGCCCTGAGGCCGATAGCTACGCGCTCTCGATCGTCATGGCGGATTTCGAAGAAGGCAGCAATCACGACGTGATGGGCAAAATCCGCAAGGACTTCGACGCCAAAGGCATCGCTCAGTCCAATCACCAGATCAGCCGGACGATGGACGAACTGATGGCGAAGGCAGTCGGCGACATCAAAGCCGGCCGATAAATTGAAATGACAATGAATTGAAAATGGCGATCCCCGCTTTCACGCTCGCTGGCCGTTTGCGCTCAGGAGAGACTGTATTCTCCGGCTGGTGCGGCCTGCCCTATCCGATCGTCGCCGAAATGCTCGGCCGCGACGGCTTTCCCGCCGTGACCATCGAAAGCCAGCACGGCCTGTGGGACGTCGGCGGCATCCTCGCCGGAATTGCCGCGGTCCGCCAAGGCGGCGCGGCGCCGATCGTGCGCGTACCGTGGGGCGATTTCGCGCTGGTGAGCCGAGCGCTCGATTTCGGCGCCGAAGGCATCATTGCGCCGATGATCAACACGCCGGCGGATGCGCGCGCCTTGGCCGGCGCCGCGAAGTTCCCGCCGATCGGCGAACGCAGTTGGGGTCCGCACCGGGCGACAACATTCGCGGGCTTGAGCGATCAATCGATCTATTTGCGCGAGGCGAACGACCATATCGTGACGTTGGCGATGATCGAGACGCGCACGGCGCTGCAGAATTTCGATGCGATCATCGAAACACCCGGCGTCGACGGTTTCTTTCTCGGTCCGTCCGATTTGTCGATCGCACTCTCCGACGGCAAAACGGTCGACCCGCTATCGAAGGAAGTCGAGCGCGAGCTCGATCGCATGGTCGCGGGCGCGCAACGGGCAAAAAAAATTCCGGGCGCTTATTGCCATTCCGCCGAGCGGGCCGCCGCGCTCGCCAAGCGCGGCGTCAAATTCCTCGCGGTGTCGAGCGACCTCACCATGCTGCGCGCCGGCGCCGCCGCGGCGATGAAGGTGCTTAAAGGATAATCGCTCACGCACCGATCGCTTGCTCGAGCTTGTTCAAAGCGGCTGCGAGGTCAGTCTCAACATCGGCTGAGTGCACCTCGACCACCGCGTAGTCGCGCTCCGTAAGCCACGCGCGCTTCCGCTCCCGAGTGAGCGCGGCTTCCGCGCTTTCCTGCGGCGGCACGAGATCGACGACGAGCCGCAGCGGGAACGATACGAAATCGCAAATATGCGCGCCGACCGGCGTCTGGCGCTTGAAGCCCCGCCCGGCAAAACGGCGATCGTTGACGAGCGCGCTCCAAAACGCCCGTTCCGCGTCGGTCGGATTCCGCCGCAGCAAACGCGCGAGCCCGCGCACCGGGCCTCGCTCCTTCGGCACCCGGCCGCCGCCATGCTCGGCGAGCAGCGTCCGCAGCATTTCCGCCTCTTCGCCATCGAGCACGCCGCCGCGCGCAGGTCCTTTGCGGCCTTCCGCGATCGCCGTGATCACGCCGTGCAAGGTCTGGATGTCCTGTTGCGTCGGCCGCATGCGGGTGAAAATGTTGCGCAGGTTGATCTGCATCGTCTCGCGTTTGTCCGGCGGCCGAAAGAATTCGACCTTCTCGAGCTCGCGTTCCAGCGCTTTGAAGAAGGCGAGCAATTGCTGTTTCGGCGCCGGCGCCGATTTGTCCGGCATGGCGAACGGAAGCGCGCCGCCGCTTTGAAGCTTGAACCACTCATAGGCCACGATGACGACGGCTTGCGCGAGGTTGAGCGAAGCGAACGCCGGATTGACCGGCAGCGTCACGATGGCGTCGGCAAGCGCCACTTCGTCATTCTCCAATCCGTTACGCTCGCGCCCGAACAAAATGGCCACGGTCTCGCCGGCTTTAACGCGCGGCGCCAGGTGCGCGACAGCGTCCTCCGGAGCGACCACCGGCTTGGCTTGGTCGTGGGCGCGCGCGGTGGTGGCCAGAACGAACGTGCAGTCCGCGATCGCGGCCTCTAGCGAGGGAAAAAGCACCGCGTCGTCGAGAATGCGGCTCGCCCCGGTCGCCATCATCCGCGCCTTTTCATTGGGCCAGCTTTGTCGCGGATTGACGAGCCGCAGCTGCGAGAAGCCGAAATTGGCCATGGCGCGCGCGGCCGCGCCGATATTTTCGCCGAGCTGCGGCTCGACGAGGACGATAACGGGCGCGTGGCCGCCGCTCCAATCCTTGGTTCTATCGGTACCGGCCCCGGGCATGGCCCTCCTCATGCACCCGGACGCGGCCCTCGTCGAGCCGCAGACGCGCGTCTCGTGTCCACGCGCCAGCGATCCGAAACAGCAGCCGCCCATGGGCGGCGAACGCGACTGCGTTCCGCTCGGCCTTGGCCCGCTGGATTACACGTTTTACGTGCAGATTGCCGGAGTGTACTACAACCGTGATCCGCTGCCGCAAACTTCGGCTTTCTCGCCTGCGCGACGGATGCTATAGCGACGCCGCCGACGCGACCGGGCTTCACCCGCGCGCACGGTCCCGCCTTACCAATAATTCAGCGCTGTAAAGGTCTTAATTCCAATGCAGAAGATCAAAGTCGCCAATCCAGTGGTCGAGATGGACGGCGACGAAATGACCCGGATCATTTGGCAGCTCATCAAAGACAAGCTGATCCATCCCTACCTCGATATCGATCTCATGTATTTCGATCTCGGCATTCAAAAGCGCGATGAAACGCGCGACCAAATCACCATCGACGCCGCCGAGGCCACCAAACGCGTGGGCGTCGCAGTCAAATGCGCCACGATCACGCCCGACGAAGCGCGCGTGAAGGAATTCAACCTTCATGAAATGTATCGCTCGCCGAACGGCACCATCCGCAACATTCTCGGCGGCGTCATCTTCCGCGAGCCGATCATCTGCAAGAACGTGCCACGCCTGGTGCCGGGCTGGACCAAGCCGATCATCATCGGCCGCCACGCCTTCGGCGATCAATACCGCGCTACCGATTTCCTGGTGCCGGGAAAAGGCAAGCTCTACCTCACCTTCGTCGGCGACGACGGCAAAGAGATCAAGCGCGAGGTGTTTCAGTTTCCCGGCGGCGGCGTCGCCATGTCGATGTACAATCTCGACGACTCGATCCGCGATTTCGCCCGCGCCTCGATGAACTTCGCGCTCAATCGCGGCTATCCGCTTTATCTGTCGACCAAGAACACCATCGTCAAAGTCTATGACGGCCGCTTCAAGGACATCTTCCAGGAAGTGTTCGATAAGGAATTCAAGGACAAGTTCGCCGCGAAGAACCTCACCTACGAGCATCGCCTGATTGACGACATGGTCGCGGCGGCGCTGAAATGGTCCGGCGGCTATGTCTGGGCTTGCAAGAACTACGACGGCGACGTGCAGTCCGACACCGTAGCGCAGGGCTACGGATCGCTCGGGCTGATGACCTCGGTGCTCACCACGCCCGACGGCAAGGTGGTCGAGGCCGAGGCCGCGCACGGCACCGTGACGCGCCACTATCGCGAGCACCAGAAGGGACGCGAGACCTCGACCAACTCGGTGGCTTCGATCTTCGCCTGGACGCGCGGGCTCGCACATCGCGCCAAGCTCGACAACAATCCCGAACTGGCGAAATTCGCCGCCACTTTGGAAAAGGTCACCGTCGGCACGGTCGAGGCAGGGTTTATGACCAAGGACCTCGCCATCCTGATCGGCCCGGATCAAAAGTGGCTCTCGACGACCGGCTTCCTCGACAAGGTTGACGCCAACCTTAAGTCCGCGATGGCGGCCTGACGTACGCAACATGCCGCGCCTAGTGTGGTGGATTTGAAGCGCCTACGGTTCTGCGGCACACTCGTAAGGAACTTCAAATCCAAAACCCACACTAGAATTATTGAATTGTTAGTGGCCTTTCGATTCCGAAGTTCGCTAACAGCATGCCGCAAGGTGTGGCTTCGAAATCGGGACACTAGGGGCGGATTCTGCCCCCGATGCGGGATGACAATCTCTGTCGGGGCACTTATCTGCTGGTGATGGACGAGCCCAACACTCCTCCCCCGCAAACAGCTGCGCCCCAAACGGCTCAACCGCAAACATCTTCGTCTGGTAACGCTTCGTCCCGAAAAACTTGGAGTGTGCTTGGAACGGCGGCCCTGATCGCGGCGCTATTCGGAATTTTGGCGGCGGCGGTGTGGTTGGCGGTGCGCACCTGGATTTCGGCGCAGGGCGCGCCCATACCGCCGGTCGGCTATGTCGCGATGGCGATCGGCGTCATCTTTTCGGTGTTGGTCGGCTTCGCGCTGATGGCCTTGGTGTTTTACTCGAGCCGCTACGGCTATGACGAGCGGGCGTCGCAGGAATTTCACACCGGCGACGAAGACGATCTCTGAGAGAAATTGAAGGCCGCGCGCCGGCGGCGACCATCGCTTGTCGCTTTGCGCCGTCGATCGCAACGGCTACTGTCGCTTCCGAGTAAATCAGGGTGTCTGCCGACTCAATTTCCCACTCGCTCTTTTCGTTCTCGCGCAACCGCAGTGCCAAGCAAAGGACCCGCCACATGGGCCGAATCATCCGCCTGCAAAGCGACAGCAACGCCCACGACCGCCCCTGGCGGGTCGCAGTCGAACAGGGCTTCTTCGCCGCCGAGGGTCTCACGGTCGAATATCACGAAGACAATCCGAAGGGCGCCGCCGGCCGCGTCGAGGATTTTTCGCAGCGCTGGAAAGAATCGCAACTGCAGAAGGGCGCGCTTGAGGTTTATCCGGTCTGCGAATGGGGCGCGATCGAGCGCGTTCAGGCGCTCGGCGGCGGCAAGATCATCGGTTTGGACACGACCGTGCGGACCGGTGCGCTGATGGTGCGCAAGGATTCGACAATCCAGTCGGTGAGCGAGCTGCGCAATGTGCCGATCGCGGTCACCTGGCACGCCGGAACGTTCTACGCCGCCATCGAAGCGCTCGAAGCGGCCGGCGTGCCGTTCGAAGAGATCAAGCTCGTGCACGCCAATGACCGGCTCGATGCGCTGGTCAGCGGCGCTACCGAAGCCGCTGCGCTGATGGAGCCCTTGGTCAGCCGCGCGAAGGCCGCCGGGGCGCGCACGCTTGCCGATCTGCGCTGGCGCGGCGGCATCGTCGCCGGCAACGATATCGACGAGGAGACGGCGGCGAAATTGCGCCGCGCGCTCAACCGCGCGATCGCCTGGCTGGGCGAGAATGAAGATCGCTCGCGCCAAGAGGTGCTGCGCGACCTTGCCCCCGAACAGCGTGAAGGCGGGATGATGCCCGAACTGGTCGGCGTCAAGACCTACCAGCCGGAGGAATTTCAGGAAAAAGTCGACTGGATGATGGACCGCGGTTTTCTCAAGCAAGCACCGGACTACGCCGAGGTCGTGCGCAACAAATAGAACGCCGTTTTGGCGCGCTCCTCGTGTGGTGGATTTGAAGTTCCTAACATTTGGCGGCGCACTCGTATAGGAACTTCAAATCCAAAAACCACACTAGAATTATAAACTTGCTAGTGTCCTTTCGATTCCGAAGTTCGCTAAGAACGTGCCGCAAAGTGTGGCGAACTTCGGAATCGGGACGCTAGAGCGCAATCGTTTCAAATTGAAGCGATTGCGGCTCTCGGCATTTGATGAGGCATGATCCCCGGATCACGTCCGGGGCATGCTTTTCCCGGATCATGCCTAGAAACGCAAATGCCCCCGGCGGGGGAACACCGGGGGCGAACCCGCGCCGGGAAACTGAAGACGGTGAAAAGTCTTCCCGCCGCGGACCACACGCGTTCAACCATTAGATTGCGGCAGGACCTTGCCCGCAAGATCGTGCCAACAAAAAGTGCAATCTGAAATACGCGCGCTAAAGTGGCGGCAACGCTGACAAATTGCGTCGCCACGCGCTCATCCGCGCGAAATTGCCGCCCGGCGCTTTCCTCTTTGCTTGGTTAGCAACTGATTAAGCCGGCACGCTATGTTCGCCGGCGGCAAGCGTCTTGCGATTCAGCAATCCGCCCGTTTGACCGCCATGCGGCGGCTCTCGTCTTTCTTTTTCCACCGGTCTCAACGGGATCTGAACCTTTCACTGCCACAACACGACTAACCAGCTAACCCGGACCGCATCGCGCGCCCGCCATCCTCGGGCGCGCGGATTGCTGCGGCCCGCGGCCAGGAGGGGCCCAGCATGATCCGAGCTTCAGGCAGTGACGTGTCTTTGAGCGATCTTTCCAAGCGCAAAACTTCCACGCGCAGCCGGCGCGGCGCGCTCTTGGCGTTCTTGGCCGCAGCCGCCGCAGCGAGCATCGCCGCGGGCACCATGGCGAGCACGCCAAGTTTTGCGCTGCCACGCTACGATGGGTTGTGGAGTGTTTCGATCGTCACCCAGAAGGGCGACTGCGACCCCGGTTATCGTTATCCAGTGCGGATCACAAACGGCACGCTGTTCAATGCCGGGGATTCGACTTTCACCGTCAGCGGCAAGGTAGGCGCGACCGGCGCCATCACTGTCACCGTGAGCGCCGCCGGCAAGAGCGCCACGGGATCGGGCCGATTGGCGGGCGCCGCCGGCATGGGCTCCTGGATCGGCGGCGCGTGCTCCGGCGTGTGGACCGCGGAGCGCCGCGGCTCCTAGAGCCGCTTCGACAGAAGCGACATCGGCAAAAACAAAACCCCTCCCTCCCCCTTCATGAGGGGGGAGGGAAACGCGGGTACGCTACGGACCTGAGAGTTCTCTTAGATGAAGCATGATCCCCGGATCAGGTCCGGGGCAGGCTTTTTCGGGATCGTGCTTTAGCCTTCCGCCGCCTCGTCATCCGAAGCCGCGCCACCTTCCTCGCCGGCGAGAATCTTCTCGGCGATCAGGCCGGCATTTTGCCGGATCGTAGCTTCGATCTTGCCGGCAATGTCCGGATTGGCCTTCAGAAAGGCTTTGGCATTCTCGCGGCCCTGGCCGATGCGCTGGCTGTCATAGGAGAACCAGGCGCCGGATTTCTCCACCACGCCGGCCTTGACGCCGAGATCGATCAGTTCGCCGGATTTGGAAACGCCCTCGCCGTACATGATGTCGAATTCGACCTGCTTGAACGGCGGCGCGAGCTTGTTCTTGACCACCTTGACGCGGGTCTGGTTGCCGACCACCTCATCGCGCTCCTTGATCGCGCCGATGCGGCGGATATCGAGCCGAACCGAGGCATAGAATTTGAGCGCATGGCCGCCGGTGGTGGTTTCCGGCGAACCGTACATGACGCCGATCTTCATGCGGATCTGATTGATGAAGATCACCATCGTATTGGAGCGGTTGATCGAGGCGGTGAGCTTGCGCAGCGCCTGGCTCATCAGGCGCGCCTGCAGGCCGGGCTGACTGTCGCCCATCTCGCCTTCGAGCTCGGCGCGCGGCACCAGCGCCGCCACCGAATCGATGACCAGCACGTCGACCGCGCCGGAGCGAACGAGCGTATCGGCGATTTCGAGCGCCTGTTCGCCAGCGTCGGGCTGCGAGATCAGAAGATCGTCGACATTGACGCCAAGCTTGCGCGCATAGATCGGGTCGAGCGCGTGTTCGGCGTCGATGAAGGCGCAGATGCCGCCCTTCTTCTGCGCTTCGGCGAGGCAATGCAGCGCGAGCGTGGTTTTGCCCGAGGATTCCGGGCCGTAGATCTCGACGACGCGGCCGCGCGGCAGGCCGCCGATACCGAGCGCGATATCAAGCCCGAGCGAGCCGGTGGAGACGGTGTCCACGTCCATCGACTGCATGTTCTTGCCGAGCCGCATGATCGAGCCCTTGCCGAAGCTGCGCTCGATCTGCGACAGCGCGGCATCAAGAGCTTTCGATTTGTCCATGGACGATCCTTCGACGAGACGAAGTGCTGCACTCATTTTCTCGCGCTCCTTATGAACGGGATTCGGGGGGCACGAAAGGTGTGTGCCGGCCTCCGCCGTTGGCCTATTAGCGATAGAATCCACTGTACACGATCTGTTCTCCGTTCGCAATATGTTCTATTCATGTTTATGGACATAAATCTCCTTCCAAAGCCACCGGTCCCCTTTGAATTTTGGGCTCATCAATTTCGGTATATTCCTTTTAGTCTAGGGAGGGCGACGATGCGGCCACTAGGAGCAATCATCGGAGTTTCATGGCTGCTGACATCCAGCGCACAACTACTGGCACAAGAAGCAGCACAGGCACTGACCATAAGCGGCCGCACGACCTATTGGGGAAAATGGTGTAAATCCCTCACCGTCCCAACAGCCATCATCCGGCGGCTCTTCTTGGGGACGCCCAACCATGAACGATGTCATTCGCAATTCTAGCGACACCGCGCCAAGTCCGCCGCCGAATGGAATTTCAGCCTTGACGCGTTGATTGGTTCGGAACCCGTGCAGCCGTTGCGATCGACGGCGCGGAGTGCCTCCATTTTCGTTGTGGAACCAGCAAGCGAGCCGAGGTTATGAGTCTTGTACCTAATTGACGACCGGTAGCCCTCGCACAAGGAGCAGCGCGGCGGTCAAGGCGCTCACCGACAATGTCACCGACGCAACCATGTAGAGGATCGCGGTTGCGGTTTGCCCGCGTTCGATCAGAGACCAGGCGTCAAGCGAGAACGCGGAAAATGTCGTGTAGCCGCCGCAAATGCCGGCGGTAAGAAATATTTTTGCCACCTGCGGCAAATTCCATTTGAGGGCGAACAGCCCGACGAACGTCCCGATCAGAAACGAGCCGGTGATATTGAGGATCAGCGTGCCCCACGGGAACGCGATCCCGAAAAGAATCCCCGACCCTATTCCGACAAGATACCGCGCGACCGATCCGAGCGCGCTCCGCCGAGCGCCACGGCCGCAATGAATTGAGGCTCCATTCGCGCCATGCTCCTTCCTGCGCCGACGCGCATTGGTAGGAGTCATCAGCCTTTGCGGCGGTTACCGGGGGAACCCCATCCCCAATGCGGAGGCGGCAAACTAACGACATCCGCGCGATAGGCAATACCGTCGCGGCCGGTTGGAAACAGAAATCGTCATCGCCAGGTGGGCCCCAAGCGGGCCCTCGCGCTTTCCGTGTATTCATGCCATTATGCAAACCACACTTGCACTCCCGTGCAGGTTGTATCATGATGGCTGCAGTTGCCGCGGGGGCGCGGGGAGAAATCCGTCGTGTTGTGGAGAATTGTCGCGATGGCCGCTTGGGCCACGTTGCTGGCCTTTTGGCGCCACGCTGTTGGCCGCTTGTGCCACGATCACCAAAGGGACAACGCAGCTCGTTGCGGTCGACACGCCCGGCGTCACCGGCGCTGTCTGCACGATCTCGACCTCGAGCCGGCCGCAGATGGTGACGACGCCCGGCACCATCACGCTATCCAAAGGATCCGCCTCGCTCCCGATCCAATGCGCCAAGGAATGCTACGTCAGCGGCACGGGCGTCATCCCGTCGAACGCCGAAGCGATGGCCGCCGGCAACGTTATTTTCGGCGGCGTGATCGGGCTTGGGATCGACGCGGTCAGCGGCGCGCTCAACAAATATCCCGACCAGATCACGGTGGCGATGACGCCCGATCCGGCCTGCCAGAAGCCGCCGCCGGTTTCGCCGCGCGCCACGCCGCGAACCTCGAATCGTTGACGCGCCGGCGCGACTCAATGTGTGTTTTGTTCCGCCGGTCGGATGAAAACCGCGAAGCCGTCGGTTACGTAATTGTACGAGCTTGCCGGCTAAATGGCGCAAAGTAGAAGGGATCGATGACTGCTTACGTCTATCGCTGCCCCGTCACCGGCTACAATGTCCAGGCGCATTCCGCCGACCCCACGCCGAACGACGACAGCGCCACCTATCATGCGGTGACCTGCGTGGCTTGCGCGCGCGTTCATTTGGTCAATCCGAAAACGGCCAAAGTTGCCGGCGCCGAGCGCAGATAGAGCCGGATAGAGCCGAAACCGCGAA
>JBAPZR010001122.1:0-3997 GCA_049285335.1 Xanthobacteraceae bacterium
GGGTGGGCTGGGTAACCAGACCAACTCCTGGGTTGGCTCCGGGCAAAATCAACCGGTTTCGCCTAGTCAACTTGGTCAGGCGCTTGGCCCCAACATTATCAAGACACTGTCTCAGATGACGGGCGTCTCCGAGGATGAGCTCACCAAACAACTGTCGCAGGGCATACCCGTGATCGTTAACACGATGACTCCGAACGGCAGGCTCCCGACGGTTGCCGAGTTATCTAAAATGATAGAATAGCCGGCGCAGGCTGCGAAAATAAAGTGACTGCGAAGATTGGCGGCACACGTAGTTCGACAGTGCCGCCTCCGTTAAGTTTTACGCTGCAGTTCCGGCCAGCTTCGCCCCGTTCGCAGCGATCCTCCGCGCCCCGTTTTTGGGGGGCGGTGATCGTTGGCCATTACTTGCTTGCACAAGCCCTATACCGACGGAAAAAAGCGAAGACCAAAAGCAATTGAGTTTGGACGCGTGAGGAGACGAGATTAGCGGATAGCTGGCTGGGGTTTGGCGCGCTCTCTACTCCGAGCTGACCGCCGTGGTTTCTTTGCTGTGCTACAGCCTCTGCTTGATTACGCTTTTGACCGCCATCGCGGAGCGATGATCGATCTGTTCATTTCAACATCGGAAAGAGTGGGTCACACTCCGCATCCGCGCCCTGTAATCGAACGCGATATTGTTCAAAACGGCAAAGCCGCGAGCCCTATACGAAAGGAGAAAGGGAACAGACCAAAGAGTTGGGAACGGCACGTAAATAGCCGAGTTGCGACGATTGACCAATAGCCAAGTTGCGCCGATTGCCTGCCGGACCGCGCTCAAAGGTCCGCCAAAATGCGGAGCAAAGAGATGTTTTTTCAAAAAAGGGAGTTAGTAGACAGTCTCAACCGCGATCTCACTCGCGCACGCGATAAACGCGATGTCCTTGCTTCCGGTGTCACTATGCTTTCCGCACAGATTGCTGAATTAGAAGTTCGCTATTCTACAGAACGGATCGTGGGGATCAAAAATCAAGTGAGAGACCGTTACTCGGCGCTTGCGCCTGCTATCGCTGGGATTCGCGACGCAACTGAAGCGGCGGCGGCATTCGTTCCTGAGGTCCGCGAAGTCAATGAGTCGCTTGACGTGACCGCCACTGAGGTCGCCAAGGCGATCGATGACTTGTTGGGCAATTTAGACCGGCGGATAGAGGCCGTGCGCACTGGCAACGCTACACCGGAACTCACACAGGCGATCGCCCGGTATCTTGCCTCGCCGCGAAATAGCGATCGCGCGGCATAGCATCAACCGGTTGAGGGTGTCCCTAATCACTCTCACCAAACCGGCGATTGCCTGCGCGTGCCTTGCTCATACGGAGTAGCTAGGGAGACGTGCGATGACAATGTCTGTTGAAGCAGCCGCGCAAACCCTGCGCGAGGCAACGCGAGAAGTTGTAAGGAGGTATTCGACTTGGTATCTCATACAAGGCGTCCTGATGGTCCTCGCCGGAATCGTTGCATTAGTCTACCCCTTTGTATCGACGGTCGCTCTAGTTGTTGTTCTCGGTTGGCTTTTGATTCTCAACGGCATCGTTCAAGGTATCAGCCTAATAGGCGCGCAAAACGTGCCGAACTTCTGGCTTCAATTGGTATCGGTTGTCCTGTCAATAATTGTCGGCGTGCTCTTCCTTCGCCGCCCCGGAGAAGCGGTTGTTACCCTGACGCTCCTTTTGATTGTCTTCTTTATGGTGGAGGGTTTTGCGAAATTACTTTTTTCGCTCACGATACGGCCGCTTCCGAACTGGGGCTGGGTCTTCGCAAGTGGGATTATTGGAATACTGCTGTCTTTCTATCTTTTGGCTAACCTCACCACGGCAGCAGTCTGGCTGCTCGGCGTGTTGCTCGGGATCCAGCTTATCTTCGAGGGGGTAGCTCTCAGCTCGCTGGCGTGGCAGGTGCGTCGGAGCGTGTAAGCAGCGCTCTGACAGGCTTTTTCATGATGTCGGTCATGGCCATCCCTTTGACCAGTTTCCCTTTTGATGTGGTGTCTTAGTGGATAGGTGGGTTCGGGGTCAGTCAGGGGCAGCGTGTGCGGTAGCGCGGAGTTCGACCATCATACATTGGGGGACTTCTTTTTTGCTCATACCCCCATCATGACGGCTTTTCCTCATCCACCTACCATGACGGATAGACGATGTTGCCATCCTTGTCCTCGGGCCAGACAACGCGGCTCTCAATAACATACTTGGTTTCTCCATTCCGGTGTCGGCGATCGTCATCTAGGTCCGAATCATCAATCATATCAGCAAGCACGCATTTCAGAGCGTCCGCAAATCAGACGGGGCGCTCTAAGCCATTTTGAGTCCGTCGCTTGTGCCGTCATCCGAGACGCGCTCGGTATCGAAAATCAAGCTACGGATCGCGATCAGCGTGCCCGCATCATCGGCGACTGGATCAAAGCGGAGGCGCAATACCTGGCTTAATGCAGCTTGTGCAGTGTCTGCCGATGTGACATTTGACTCGCCCTATGTTGTTATCTGCGCTAGTTCCTTGACGGGCGGGGTCGCTGTCTGCCGCGCAATACTCAAGTACCCAACCGTAGAAGGTAATGGAGAGGGAGCATTTTGATGTCCAAGATTGTAACTGTGGCGGCCGCGGCGGTCGCGCTTGTTTTTTCAGGTCTATCCGCCGGCGCCGTCGAATCAACTTACAAGGCAACGTCGACAGCAACGCCGGAAGCGGCCTGGAAGAAGATCGGCGATTTCTGCGGCATCGCGACGTGGCACCCCGCAGTCGAAAAATGCGAGCTTTCGGATGGCGGCAAGGTGCGAACGCTTTCGTTGAAGGGCGGCGGCACGATTGTCGAGAGGCAGGTCAGCCGGGACGACAACGCGCATAGTTACACTTATCAGATAACGTCCAGTCCCCTACCCGTGAGCGACTATGTCTCAACGATCAAGGTCCTTCCTGAGGGTTCTGGCTCGTCGATCGTATGGACGGGTAACTACAAGGCCAAGGGCGCGAGTGATGCCGATGCTAAAAATACGATCGACGGCATTTACAAGGCAGGAGTCGACGCTATCGCGAAGTGATGTCCTTTCCACTGACGCTCGCTTCAAACAGAGTGCCGCTGTTGTTTTATTTGTCGCATTCCCGACTTGACGGATAGGATTATAGTCATAGTTGCCGGGAGATAAAGCCCCCCTGTTGCTCACCGGCCATCGGTTTCCCAGGCGCTGAGTGGTGGACCAGCCCCGTGGCATGCGGGGTGTGTCGGGCTGCGTCTGGGGCCGATGTTTCACCGTCAAATTGGCATTTGCGCATTGAACCTAAGCGTACCGAACGATCCCAACTACTGGCGGAAGCGGGCCGAAGAAGCGTGGTCGATCGCCGAGGAAATGACGGATGCCCATACCAAGCCGATTATGGTCGCATCGCGCAAAGCTACGAGACGATTACCAACTGGGTCGCAGAACACACTCTTCAGTCTCGACAGGGTGACAACTCGCCGCTTGCCGCCGCCCTGGTCCGTGGAGGACATCGACGCTGCTTTTGTCGTGAAGGACGGCAGCGGTCAAAAGCTCGGTCACTTCTATTACGAGGAAAAACCGGGACAGCTCACGAAAGACGAGGCGCGGCGGATCGCGGCCAACGTCGCAAAGCACAGGCCTTCCGAAATGCTGCGCCCTTACACTCCCTAAACCGTAGCCGGCGATTTCAAGCCGTTGCTGCGTCGCGCCAGTGCGGCGTCCGAGCGCCTTGCCAATTTTGTTGTAAGGATATCCGGCCGCGCGCATCGCGCGGCACGTTCAACTTCGTTCTCGGTCCAGGATCGGCCTGGCATTTTCACTCTGTCGTGACGCGGGCGGAGTTCACGGCCATCCACGGCTGGTGAAACAACGTTAGGCGCATCAACGTCACTGCGGTCTCGACAGCCGAGATTTGCCACTTGCGACCTAAGCGGAATGCCGCGCATCGTTGGGCTCGGGCACTTCAAATGAGCTCTGTGCTGCTAACTCCGATC
>JBAPZR010001123.1:0-2420 GCA_049285335.1 Xanthobacteraceae bacterium
GGGTCATACTGTGGCCGTGTTGTCAATGGATGAGGATCGCGTGGTCGATGCCAAATTTAGTCCAAACGGTTCCCGCGTCGTCACCGCATCCTTCGAATTAAAGTCTGTGATAGCCAGCTATGTAAACCCGCGGGAATCGTAATCGAGCTTTTCCATTCTTGAAGCCGCTTTGTCATGTCTAAGGCTACAGCCTACGCCGGGCGCGTCTCCTTTGAAGCAGATCCACAGCGAGAGAAAGCGACTGACGAAATCTCTCTCGCGTGTCCGAGACGGAGATAACCGTTTTTTGGGAGACTAGATTGGAGACCTTCGCCCCCGACTGTAACGAGGTATTTATTGGATCACGGAGCTTCACGCTTCAAAAGCCAAACGAATACTTAACGACGAGTGGGAAGCACCGTACGAAATGCGAAGCGGTTTAATACAGTGCCTCGCATGAGCCGCATTGCACTTGCACTTCGACATTTTCCGCAGAATGCTCATCCTCAGCTGGAAACTTAGCAACTTCAGTTTTGACCAAACTGCGAAACTCTAAATTGAATTGTGCTCCCGGATGCGAGTCATTGTTGACGATGTACTCTATATTAGGTCCCGACAATTTCTTTGAGCCCATCCCGCCGAAAGTCATCCATGGATTCGGATTATATATCTCGATCATCCGTCCCACGTTGCCCGTAACAGGCGGATTCCAACTCAGCATCGAGGGCTGCAGCGCAATGATTAAGTCCACGTATTTAGCTTGATTAGCGACGAAGACTGAACTGTTTGCCCCCAGGCTATATCCGACCACAACAGTATGCGTCCCTGTCGGCTGTTGGTCGATGTCTCCCACCAGAGACGGCCACGACTGATGCAGATAGGTGCGAACTTCGACATCGGGCATCATTCTGAGTTCGGCGACCAATTCAACGAGACCTGGAGCGGGCAACGGTCCGAACATCGGCCACAATACGCCGACAAATGTCTTAGCGCAGACTGGAGAGCAGACCAAAGAAACACACAGTGCAAGAACGATCGATTGTTTCCTCACCCACTTCCCCCGTTTGGCTCGCCAGCATTCGGGCAAACAGGAAACATGCCGTAAATCGGTTCCACTGTGCTTAAAGATTAGGGTTTAATTTCTCTTACATGGTCCGCCGCAGAGAACTGGCGCTTTAGGCGGCTTCGATGCTTCGCAATTTTTGCGCTTTCGCCGACGATCCACTCTCAGTCGCCGATAAATTCGCTACGCGATTGCTGCAATAGTCGCCATGGCGACCGCGATCGGAACGTGGCTTTAAAAATTTAACCAGTCGACGAGATGGTCGGCAATGCAAGTAACAGCAGGGCTCATTTAATATTGCTAGCCCTCAGTTATGAAGTTCCCGCTCCCGTGACGATGCGATTCGTCAGTACGCGAGTACCGGCTTCCCATGTGTGCACTTGGAACCGAATGCGAGGCTGAAACTCGCTTAAATTCACTTGGCGACCCGATGCGGTCGACATACACTTTCGACGGAGATGGAGCGTCATGTCAAAGTTCGAGCGCCTGTTAATGGCAGGTTCAACGGAGCTACCTGATTGCCGTTGTACTGCCGAAATGCACCTGATCGCTGTCGTGCCGGTATCCGGTGATGACACCGAGATCGGCATCTTTCGACGCCCAGACTGTAGCCACGAGCTTAGGCTGACCGCCTGGCGCGAGACCGCCGCTTGAAAATACACGCCTAGTCATTAGGGACGCGGCTCAAGCGACCGATAAATCAATACCTTACGTGCCAACGCAAGAATTTGTGTTGCAGATCACAGCCGGTTCCAACGGATGTGACTAATCTTCTACACGGACCGTAAGGACTTGGCTGGTATGGGGAATGGATACGCCGACACGATTTACGTCGTGATTGCATGGAAGGATGAGCAGAGCGAATTTTGGGCAGCGGCGACGCCGTGGCATAAGGCGGCGACCGAGGTCCAGCAATTTCTGCCCAGCGGGTGGATCGCCAATTTCACCGGTTGGCGTTTGCCGTCTCAAAAAAGCACGGGCCTCAAGATGCGCGCAAACAGCGTGCGAAAATTGGAACAGTCGCCGTAAGGGCTTGCCGAGCGTGTCGACCGACTTCAGCTGTAGCAAGCGGCGCGCGAATTTTAGAGGGTCGCTCGGGGAGGCGGCAAACCAGGGACGACGCTGGCAAGTACCTACTGCGATAAAGAAATTTCGAAGACCGGCGTGGATGAGGGTTCGAAAAAGTACCGCTGCCTTGATAAAGCCAGCGAGCCTGCGGCAGAGTCCGAACTATGGTTGTAAGCATCCGAAGTCGACTGATGATTGCAGCACTCGTTTTCGCGCTGGCTTGGGCGTTGGGTTTCGCTGTTCACCACGCTGTGCACATGTCTCTTGCGATCCTTTGTCTGGCGATCGGATCTGTGGCGCTGTCTTATTT
>JBAPZR010001124.1:0-6411 GCA_049285335.1 Xanthobacteraceae bacterium
CACGACTTAAGCAAGTTGCACCGACGATCGTACTGACCATCGGCCTGATTCTAGGGTCGCAGGGCACTGGATTTGCTCACCGTTACGGCCTTGACTTCCTCCCCTTGGCGCTGCGACCTGGTGAGAAGGGCGGCATGATCTATCCGATCGCAGCGGCGCTCGTTGTCTACGGCTGCTTGATGTCCGTGCCGGTCTCCAAATTCCTCCAACAAACGCAATGCTTATTCTTGGGGCGAATTTCGTTCGGCCTGTATTTGATTCATGTTCCAATCGCCTATACGGTGGTGATGGCTGTTGCAGTCCTGCTGTGGCCGATGTCTGCGATTACTTTGGGGCTCGGCTTACTAATCTTCATTGCGTTAAGCATCGGCCTCGGTTGGCTAATGACTATTCTGGTTGATGCACCTGCTCTACAGCTATTGTCGTTAATTCGAAAATTTGCTGTGTCGCCGGTTCGGATTTCAAAAACCGCATAGGGCTTTCATGTCGAGTTAACCCCATTGGCACTTTCCTGCGCGCACGTGAGAAATCAACGCAGTTTCTCTCTCCTTCCGCTTGACAGAACCGCACAGCAATCGATCAATCAATCACTGCCCCACGCCGGAACGCCCAACCATTTAGATATGGTGAGCCCTCACCGCGTGCACGCAAATAAATGTCGACCAAATTGGACTCGAAATATGCCACATCGATCGCTGTCCACCCCCAAGAGCTCAATTTTGGAAAAGGACGTATTTTTTTTCAGCCAATTCTGAATGTATTCGGCGTTCCAACCAGCAAGAGAGTGCTTTAAACGGCCTTCGTGGCATTCACCTGTATCGAAGAAAAGCACCGATCCTGTAATTTGATCGACTAATTGGATGAATTCCTCTGCCGTCATTTTTTCGTAGCGAAGAAGATAACTCTGAAGCACGCTGAGACAGCAGACGGCATCATATTTCCGCTTAGTAGACCTGAGATGATGGCCGAGATTTTCCACCGTTATTGCGGACGAATGCAGACCGTAAGCTAAACGGCCGACCGCAGCGAGAGCGCCATCCTGCTCAACGCCAGACGCTTGAAAACCCAGCTTTGCCATTTCTGAGATGAACCAGCCATAACATGCACCAACGTCGAAAAAAGACCCGGACGGAATGCCGTTTCGTCTTAACCACGCGACCATCAGGGCTAGCCGATCGGTACATTTCCGTGCGACCGACCAACTTCGCAATTCAGGAACTGGAATTGGTTGAAAAATTCGACGTTGTCCCCTGAACCATATGGAATCCATTACCATTAGCTGCATTGGCGTAAATAGGCCGTCTGTTGGCAGAATTGCGCACGGATATTCATCCAGTCCGCGCATGGTAGCGATAGCCAATCTATGATGGCCATCGATAACTTCGTAGCAATCAGAGTATTTGATCCGACTGACTTCGACAGGAGCGTTCGGTAAACTTTGGTGTCTGTCTTCTAACGAATATGAAGCACCATTATACAAAGCCACAAAACGCTTTGCTCTTTGGTGGACACCCTGCAAATCTGTATGAGAAAAGAATCTGCCATAAAGTTCAATACATCTGAGGGCGTATTTGCAATACGTCGTTGCGACAAATCGGTCCAATTCAAATATGGCGTCTCCAATTTCACGATAGGATCTTAGAAACTCTGCATGCGGAGAATCCGCCACAGGTGTAGACGGAACAAGTAAATTTCCCGAGATTCGAGCGTCTGTGATTCCAGAATGCGCACCACCCAACAGAAGTTTTCCGAGCTTAATCCTCCTGACGAAAAGGCTCGGGGTGCTTCGATACACAAGGTACGCAAGTCTTCTAAAGCTCGGACTTCGAATCGAGATGACCCGGTGGCTCATTGACAAACGATCGAGCATAAATCTTGTTTAGTTCTTAGCGAAAACCCGAAGGCTTGCAGGCCGAAGCAGCGCACGCAGCAGCAACCCCAATGGTGCCTTGTCGGCGATTTCCAACAATTCGATAAATAGCCCATCGTGGTCGGAGCTCTCTATTTCAAGCGGCGGGCAGTTTGGGCAGCGACTGCCATCGGGATGGGTCAGCAAGTGAGCGATTTCTAGCAAGCCGCGTTGCGAGGGAGCGCGAGCAATCTGACCTCCAACCGCCTTTACCAGATCGGGGCGGCTAACTCGACCGGGGGCAAAGCACCTATCGGCAACACGAAACATTGCAAGATCCGGTTCTGAGTCCCCGATAGCTACGATAGCTATGTCCGGGCGGCCGACTAAGTCCAAAAGTGCTACCAGCCCACGTCCCTTGTCGACGTCATTTGCGACGATGGTTGTGTCAATAGAAGTCTGGTGCACACTTAGCTGATCGAGTTTCAAACGAGCCACCAAATTTGGAGCCATATTGGTTGGCAGCGGCACGGTCCCATTGCGCCCGTAGCTATAGGCGCGAATTGAGTATTCGTAACCATCGTTAATGAAGACGCCCGGTATTTGGCGAAGACCTTGCCGCAATTCCTCAAGTTGCTCGAGCGCCTTGCCGGTCACCAGAATCCTTTCGTGGTTGGCTACGGCGTCATAGATATAGCTGCCGTATTCTGCCACGCCGCCGACTAGACCATAAGCACTCGAATATTCTTTGACCTCGCTAGCCGACCGCGCCGTGTTTATAGCCAGAGCGTAGCCATGTGCGTGAAGACATCTCAAAGCCCGGATACCGGACGCTGTCGTCGTCGGAAAGCCGAACATCCGACGATCCAAAACACCATCGACGTCAAGTACGATCGCGGAGGGATGCCATTTTGGCGAAGCAGGCCGGTGGCATTGATAGCCGCAGAAGCGTGCACATTCCTTCGTCAGGAAGTTCCACGCGCGAATATATTGCTTATTGAAATCGTCCGCACGATGGCATGGTTGTTTGTTGAGAGCTTCAAGGGACCATGAAAGTGACCACAAACCAGCAAGTAATTTGTAAAAAAACAGTCGACTTTTCACACTCTTGTCGTCGGTTATATCTTGGTAATGACGAAGGAGATCTCGTTCTTCTGTCGCTGACAATCCGAATTGCAATATCGTGTCAGCCAGATCGTAGGCAGAGTCACTTACATTGAGCTCATGTTTGCCAAAACCGTGATGTTCATAGTCCGTCTTGAGCATGCCGGGCCGACCAACAATCCATTCTGACGCCGCCATCTTGCCATCAACCAAAGTTGGAAATGGCGAGGTTGGAAGCGAAAGCCGCTCGCGCACGCTGTGGCCCATTAGCCTGCTAGTCACTTTATTGCCGTAGGCGCCGCAGAGACTTTTCGCAAATACGTGAAATCCCCCGGCCGGGGAATAAGCATCAAGACCGAGCGTCGGCGTTGGGTCTGACTCAAGGCTAAGGGACATAACGCGAGCGGCCACGTAATTGGCCGTTCTTTCGACGATATGCGAGCGTCCCAGCACGTCCACACTTGCGTCTTCAGTTTGCGGCAGCCACTCCGTATAGAGGATGCCGTCGCGTAACCCGAGCAGATCGGGAACAAATTCGGTGAGGCGCTGACCGGCCAAAAAAGCCGGATAAGCATAAAAGCCGCAGCCCACGCTTTTGGCAAGAACGTATCGGGTTTCGACGCGTCCAGCCGAACTCTGCAGACGAACCGCATAGACCTGTTTGAGTCGATAGCGTTCATTGCCAGCAGCGGCGTCGAGAAGCTGAGCATTGAATTCCTCGACGATCGGATTGGTGAAAACGGTGACACTGGAGTAATTGCGCTGCAGAAAGTATTCTTGCAAACGTGGTTCAATAGCTTTCGGAGCGAGACGATGCTGTAAGTACCATTCCTCTGGCTCAAGACAGATGACACAACCATCGACATATCTGGTCGCTTCGGCTTGGGTCGCCCAATTTCGACCTACCGGCCGAACTGGAAACATGACGATTATATTGTCTGACGGAAAGCCAGTCTTGCGGGCGCACTCGACGCCGAGGGCGATCGTCGCACCGCTGGACGGGGGATCATCGATAATCACCGCGCGGTGGGAACGTGCGCAACGCGCAAGTTCGGTATGTTCGGTTTTGGTCAATCCACGATTGGGGCGAACAGTTACTATGTCGACAACTTGATAACCTCGCGACTGGAGAAAAGCGCGCAGCACCGGTGCAAAATACGAACCTGCTGTACGCAGTCCGATCACAAGGACAGGATGTTGCCGATCCGGAAAGCGGGATACAAATTTTTGTGCCAGAGCCAACGTGTCGAGAGGAGTGAGATCTTGCTTCCGGTAGCCCGACGGAATGCGTGTCAACTCGGCCTGCAAATCAGCTGGCAAAGATCTCCGCGGCAGCGGCCGCAACTGATCCACCAGGGCAGAAAGGTCTTCAGAGTATGGCGGCCTGTTTGCCACGAAGGCTTTCAGAAATGCATCGATGCCAGATCGGCATTGCGCTTTCCATTGTCTGGCCTGATTGATCCGAGATGAGCGCAGCGACTGTATTGACCACTCAATAACTGCAAGATTTTTTTGCGCCAGCCCGGCCAAAGGCAATTTGCCCACTTTTTTTGGCAGGCGAAGTATTGGCCCGTGAATGTAATCGTCGATCGAATTCAACACTGCACAGAGAAGAAGGTAGATATTCGTCATAACTTCTTGGATCTGCCAAGCCTCGCCTACCAATCCAAGTTTGGAAATTTCCTCGTCGAGATGCTTGACCGCCTCCCCGACGGTGAAAAACGGATTCAAGGTCCAGGAATAATCCTGATAGAAACGCAATTCTGTGCTGAGCTGGAAAGCTTTCCGCGACGTAGGCTGCCCCGGTTTAATCAGGTTAAATTGGCCAACCCTCTCTGCGCGAAGATCCGGCCTCTCTGAGCTGAGAGTCGCCGAATCGCGATCAGGGTGTACAGGTTCCTGCATCGATACCAAATGCTTGGGCCGAGATCATTAGAACCAAATTTCAAACCACGGTAGCATTGCGCATCGTATTAGTTAATGCGGAGCACGATAAACTGCAAATGCCCAGGCATCAACGTTCGCAGCGAGCCAATCGAAGGCGTGCTGTGGCTCACAGTCCAATTGGCCAGCGCTTTTCCGTATGCATTCGGTCGAGCTGAGTTCGATGAGGTTCTGGAGCAAGTCAAGCGCTGGGGCTCGATGGCATCTCGTGCAACTTTAAGGAGCCGCGTGTTAGCATGTAACAGTCATCAATAACGATACATTAAGCCGCGAAGAGGTTGCATGGCTCCGCGGACCATGGCGATCAGATGCTTGGCGCTACCGCGCGCGACATCTGTCAGATAGGTGATCGGCAGGCGTTCCAAGTGGAATTCCGGAAAAGCATAGGCTTGCGCACCGAAACTCTCTTTGAAGACGCCCACAGGATCGCCGCCAAAGCCCGACTGACCCATCTGATACCAGCGGGCGCCGCGCTTACAGGCATCTTGGATGGCGAGCCACTGCAGCAGGGCGTTGGCTCGGGTTGGAGCGGCAAGTTCCTTGCGCATTGCTCCACGTGTGTAATGGTCATTTGGCCCGCGCAATATCACTACTGCGGCCGCCGGCTCACCGCGACTGCGCGCCAACCAGATCGCAACTCCGCCATCAGTGCGTTTCGCGATCTGAGGCCACCTACTCTCCGGGTTATAGCGACGCCCTCGCCTACGCGTCAGCCACACTGGCTTCCCAGATTGCGCGGCCCAGCGTTGGGTCGATAACAACCAAAGCTCTTCGACAACACCGAGCAGCCGACCCGAGGTATCACATTCCACCTCGAGGTTCTGTTTCTCCGCCTTGCGGATGTTGCGCTTGGCGTTTTGGGAAAACCGCTTCCAGACGGCATTGGGACCACCTTCGAGATCTATTACGTGAGCATTGCGCTGTCGGATTACCGTTCGCCAACTACTGGGCTGAACGACCTGCGACCATACATCCCCCTGCAGACAGCTGGGGCAGATGTGCAGCCTGAGCGAAGATCGTGACGAAGCGAGATCAGCAATCACGACAGCAAGCTCTTGGGCCGTGATCTTTGCCGAGCCGATCACGCCGCCAAAACCCCAGCCGGGGGGAAAAGAATCTTCGATGGTCGCGAGTCCACCAAGTCGTTTTCCGACCATTGGCAGCACGAGATATTGCCCGGAGGGCCACATATACAGGCGGCTAGCGTCCGCCCATCCGTCGACCGCACATATGGTATCGAGCCACAGAGGCGTATGGGAAAGTAGCGCGCCGGATTGGGGGAATATGACTTTCTGCCAGAGGTCCCGCGGTGCCGGCCTAAAGATCTTGACGTTGTTTCCCATAAAAGTCCTCGATGCCGAAGAGCAACCGCTTGGTGCTACTGACAGGCCTAACTTTCACACGAAACGGCGCTGCGCGCGCTGATCACGTTGTTGGTCGACCGTCAGACTTGCGCATTGATACCAAATGCTCGCACTGAGATCCATTAGGACCAAATTTGAAGCCATGGTCGC
>JBAPZR010001125.1:0-2002 GCA_049285335.1 Xanthobacteraceae bacterium
TCTTCGGCTTCGCGCTTCACGGCTGGTGCGTTCGGGTTCTGCTAACCTGAAGGATTTTCGATCATTCAGCACGCGGCTTGTTTTCGACCGACCAGGGCGGCGGGAAGCGGCGAGGAGCGTTCAACGAAGCACGATCAACACACCCATGATGCCGATAAGTGCTGCCGCCATTGATATAAAGAGCGCGCCCCACGCCAACTGAGCGGTCCGTGCTTCACTGGGCCTGTTCGGAAAGCCAACGAAACGCCGCCTGACGCTTCGCTTCGTTGTAAGTGGCGCCCTGCTTCACGTTTTTAAGGACTGATTGCTCACCGAGCGCCTCAAACTCCATGCGCCAGGCGGCTTCTTTTTGCTTGTCGGTCGTAGACGACAGTCTCAACTCGCTCGTTCCTTTTTGCTGGCTCTGAAGGATACCGGCATCGGGCGTTTCGCAAAAGCTCCGGCAGCTTGGCCACGTTCACCGCAATTCGTCGCGCCTCGTGTCAATGGCTGCAAGTATTGGCGCTCGCCAACTTCGGGTCTATTAAGCTGTTTTTAGCGTTAACCACGCACAATTCGCTTTGAGCAAGAGCGTAATGTGCGTTGGAATGCCTATGCGGTGTATAAATTTTACCGACGACGACGGCGAAGCTCAGCGGTGCAGTCCTGATATTGGCGCTGAAACTTGCCTGCCCTCTCTAAGAAGAAACGCATTAGGTGCCCCTTATGCGGATCATTCGCACCTATGCTTGCCGAAAACACAAATGCGATGTCGCGACTTGTCTATCAACAGCTTGAACTGGATACGTACCGTCGCTATCCTTAAATAGTCAAAACCACCAACTCCGCAACGTGGGCCCGCAATCCGCCGCGCCTCGTCTTTGGTGAGGAGCTTCGCCGCCGATCGCCTGCCGGGCTCATCCTCGAAATAGAAATAGCCGAGTTTCTATCCCTGGCGTCCTTCACGACGAAGCACGCGTCCAATTCTTCAACTGACCAGGGCGGCGGGAAGCGACGACCGGTCTGGCTGTCGCATGGCCTTCACAAACACCTGCCACTTTTTCCGGGCTTGTAAATTCCTCCTTAGACTTGGCCCCGCCGCCTTCCCGGGTTCGCGGGGTCCTTTTCATTTGGTCGCGCAACAGCTCCGGCGGCTCCCCCACGATCTAATTGTTATTCAGCGGACATTCATGCGTGCGAGTCCTTAATAGATGCGCCGGGGGAGGATCAAAACCCGGAGATTAGACATGAGTGAAAAAACGATCTCGCGCCGGGGGGCGTTTACCCTTCTCGGACTCGCCGTCTTGGGCTTTGCCCTGCCGACCACCGTGCTGACGATTTCAGATAGCGAGGCTCAGGCTCAGCCAGCCGCTCCAGCACCGGGCGGCCCAGCACCGCTGACACGGGGTGAACAACGACGCGCCGCACGGCGCGCTGGTCGTCAGATGCGGCGTACGGCACGGCGCAACGCTCGTGAGATGCGGCGTGCGGCACGGCGGAACGCTCGTCAAATGCGGCGTGCGGCGCGGCGCGGAGTCACTCCCGCGAAACAACAATAGTTATAGCTTTATCAGCAACGAATGGCCCACCCGCGCAGAGTAGTGGGGCCTGTTGTGTTTTGGCGCCGTACCGAGGGCTTGCTGGATGTGATTAGATGGCCCTAGCAATAATTGGGGAGGCGTTCATGAAACTCAGGCTAGTTGCCGTCATCACCGCTCTTGTCACAGTACCCGCGCTTGTTCATGCGCAGGGCGGGCCACCGTCGAACGCACCGAAGCCGACGAAGACGGATGCGCAAAAGGTCGTCCAGATCATCTCGAACGACAAAGCAAAAACGCAAGCCTATTGCGATCTAAACAAGGTCTACGATCAGATGCAGACTGCCGACCAAAATAAGGACAGCAAGAAAGTCGAAGCTCTCGGCAAACAAGCCGATGCGCTCTCCGACAAGCTCGGTCCCGAATACAACAACCTGATGGATGGATTGGACGAGCTTGATCCGAATTCCAATGAAGGTAAGGAG
>JBAPZR010001126.1:0-1883 GCA_049285335.1 Xanthobacteraceae bacterium
GCCAAGCGTGAGGATGAATACTACCGATCGAACCCGCTTCAACGTTGCCAGGTCTGCGGCCGGCTCTTTGTGAAGCGCAAGGAAGCCATCTGCTCGCGCAACTGCCTCGATCTGCTACAGGCCAAGCAGGACCTCGACGCTGGCAAGGGCATCGAGTTTGACCCTACGAGCCGGCGCTAGGAGAGACCCCCCCGGTGGGGTTTCGTATTGGTCAAGGGACGTTGTTCCATCTCAATGACCACCCTACCATCCCTATAGCGCAGGCGAATATATCCAGATGAAATTTTGGTTAGGTCTCCCGTGACGGGGGGATCCACTCCCCCGCCGCGTTGGCGGGGTGCTCGGTGTCTGCAGCGAGTACCCCGTCTCTCTCTCTCCAGCGCAGCTTGAAAACATTGGGGCCCCCTAAAACTAGGGAAGTTAAAAAGATTGGAGTCCCGGAAATCGGGAATAACAGGCGGTAGAAGTTCGAAACGGCTTGAGTGGCACGCCCGAATTAGAGTCTAACCTTGGAATGACAGATAAACAGATTGTTATTGCTGACCGCTTTGCGGTGGCTACAGACGGCATTCAATGGGTATTACAGCGACGTAAGGGGCGACAGTGGCAGGCCATCAGCTTCGTTCGTTCAACGAAGGCCATACTAGCCCGCTGCCTTCGTGAGGCCGGTGCCTCGCCTGTCGAAGCCGACACCCTCCTATCCGATTTGCCGCCGTGTTTCCCGGGCTGGGACGGGTATGACAGACGTTTAAATCGCCAGATTGCCCCATGCCACGACTGCGGCCTCGATACCTGTCCGCCCAGCGGTACATCGGAATGGTACATGGTCAATGATGACGTGTGGGCGTCTGCGGGCATAAGGGAGGGTTATCTTTGCATCGGCTGCATTGAGACCAGATTGGGCCGTCAGCTAGTGCGCGGTGATTTCAAATTTCCAGATGCGCATGACGGCGAGGATGGCGGGGATGATACGCCACGATTACGAAGTCGCCTTGTCGATTCCTGACTTCCTGCGTCGATAGCGTGCACCGGCACTTTTGGGGTTAATTTGGTACAATAAGACTATAGGAAACTGATTTGGTGATTTGATTGATTCGCGACATCGCTATTACCGCCTTCGTCTACGATTTTTCCGATCTAATAGCCGAAGAATACAGGGAAGGAACCAAGCGCTGGAATTCGAATCAGCGCGGTTGGCTTCGGCGACGGGAGAAGAACCGCAGCGCCAAGCCGGTCAAATACGCCCGGCAAGGTGGATTGCCACGCCCTTCCGATTATATCGGACTGCCCAAGCTGCTCCGGTACACTGCGGGGACGCTATTTCGTCTCATTGAGGCCATCCCGCAGGTCGAGCGCGACCAGCTGGAGATCTATCCAACCGACTTCAGGGGTCCGCAGCGCTCTTTTAGATACCGCGCAACCAAGGAGTACTGGCCGCGGCATATTCGCGACTATGCCGAACCGACCAAGCTATTACTGAAATCCGGCGAATACAAATCGGCCTGGCGTCAAAAGGCGGCATCGGCAGGCTATTACATTCTGGTCACGCCCGAACTTGCGGCGTTCTACCTCTGGGTATTGAGCCAACTACCGACGCCAGAAGAACAGCAGCATCTAAAAGTCTGTGGCCGACTCTACCGTAATCATTGCGGCTTCTGGCCATCCAAGGAAGAGCGCACCCTATTCGATAGGTGTTACGCCTCATCTTGGGCGGCCAAATCCTACATGCTTTCTGATTATCAGAAGCGGCAAACGAGCGTCAGCCTATCTTCCCCAAACGAAGGCGCTATTGGGGAAATCGGACGGGCCGTCCGCACTGGCGGAGTCGTTGAACATCCCGGCTCGCCGGCCAAGCGCTACGCTCGGCTTGAACAAACTATGAA
>JBAPZR010001127.1:0-1942 GCA_049285335.1 Xanthobacteraceae bacterium
CCACGGCCACCACGCCCGCCGCCGCCACCACCCGCCTTGTAATTTTTTCGCCTGGCCCCGTTGCGCGTTCTTCCGCTTCCGCTCGGCTTTGGCGGTAGACTTGCGGGGAGTAACGGTGCCCGGATAAGATCTCGTAATGGCCCTCTCGAGTGGTTTTCTGCTAGTCTTTGTCTTGGCGGCCGGTGCGGCGCAGGCCGGATCGATCCACGTAAGCGGCACCGCAGGCTATATTTCGGAGTGGGAGGTCAGCGGCGACTTGACAGAGGCGGGGCCTGCTGGAAGCCAGCAATTTTCCGGTTCGCTGACCTGGAAACATGTTGGTTTGTGCAGTTCAAATGGTGCGGAAGAAAAATTCGCCGACATTAAGCTTCAGGTATCCCGACGGGGTTCGGCGGCCCATATTGGTGGTATGTTCCGGCTCGAAGGCATCGAGTGCGCTTTTTCCGAGAGTTCCGGACTGATGGATTGCTCAGACGGGAACAGGGTGCCGCTTATGCTGTCAGTTGACGACCGGTAAAGACTGGGGACCTGGGCTCTCGTGTAGTGGTAGATTTTGATTGCCACTCGGGCAAGCACCCGGCCAACGATAATCGAAAGCCTGCCTTGCGGTAACGGTCCGGATGTGCCGTTTGCAGTCCGATCGAGGCTGATCAGCATCGGTATCGCGACGGACTATATCGTTCTGGCAGCTGAAACGGGACTTCGCCTTTACCGCTTTCTCGATCGCTGTGGTCGGTGCCGGGCCGGCCTTTCACCCGTGGCCGTAACCAGCACTTTGATTTGCTCTGACATAATAGGAGGATCAAATGGCATGTGGTTCTCGTCGCCAAGCACAAGTTGAAGCGTATGCCAGCCAAGCGGCAGCGTCACTTTTGCCTCCGTTTGCCCGGCTCCGAAATGGAGATGGTTGAAGTCGTTGGGTATCGGCCGGTCCATATTGAGCGGTGAAGCGTCGATCAAAAGATGATGATGCCCCGTATTAGGCTTGTCGACGCCAGCCGGCGCAACACCCATGCCGATCAGACCGAAACGAATGATTGGGTTGGGTGAAAGCACGGAACCGTCGCTCAGTCCGATAAAATATGCCCGCGCTCCAGCTGGGGATGATTTGCGCTTGAAGGTGGGGGCAGCGGACTCAGAAGATGCAGCCACCGTCGAAGGCGCGTCGACAATGACCCGGATGCGCTGGGACATGACCGGCGGCGTGTGCGGAATATGGTCTTTATCGCCAAGGAGCAACTGCAGGGTATGTTCACCCGGACTGAGATTGAGCTCCGTCTCAGTCTGACCAGCGCCGAAATGAAGATGATTGAAGTCGTTGGGTATGCGCTTATCGAGCGGAGGTAGATCTGTATCAATGAGCAGGTGATGATGCCCCGAGTTTGGTTGATCCGATCCGGCTGGTGCTACGCCCATATTGCGCAATCCGAAATGGATCACGGTCTTCTCAGGAAGGTGTTGACCGTCCTTGACATCGATAAAGTAGACCTCGGCGCCTGGCGGCGAGGGCGTCGGACCACCAGTTGGCCGATCCTGTGCGATGGCAGTGCCGCAAGTCGCCATACCGAAAACGAGCAAACAAATAAAGGAATTGAAATTACGCCGTCTGACGTCAGTCAGATTATGCAGGTGCATTTTTGATCTCCCTCGCTCGACGTAAACGGCTGGGACGGTGGACAGACATTAGGCGAATTGCAACTCGTTGGAAAGCACGCCTCGTTCTGATGCCTGTACGTTGCCCGATCCGGAAGGAAACGCCGCTAGTAAGGAGCGCCAAACAGGATGCCCAGTATTCCTCAGGCCCTATTATGTATAATAAGGCGAAACTCTTACGGTTTTGAGATTGCCATGAACGTACGATTCTTCGTACGACTGGGCTTGACCCTGGTAGCCGCCGCGATTGCCGGCTCGGCCTGGTCTCAGCAAAGCGCCCCGCGAGTGG
>JBAPZR010001128.1:0-2846 GCA_049285335.1 Xanthobacteraceae bacterium
GGCCACCTATGATGTCGCCCAGACGGTCGAACTGCTCGATGCGATGCGTGACACTCGGCAATTCGTTTCCGTCCTCCTGGCGGCGATGTGTGGAATGCGTAGGGGCGAGATCGCGGCGTTGCGTTGGCGCGCGGTCGATCTCAACGGCGGATCTATTCAGGTCGTACAGAGTGCCGAGCAAATCGGGACGGTCGTGCGGTACAAAGCACCGAAAACCGACCGCGGCCGCACGATCGCATTGTCGCCGATGGTGATCGAGGAATTGCGCGCGCATCGCCTACGCCAGGCGGAGGAACAGTTGCAGCTCGGAATCCGGGTGACTGACGATAGCTTCGTCTGCGCCCGCGAAGATGGCCGGCCGTTGCAGCCGCAGACGTTGACGTTTGAGTGGAAGCGCCTGGTCGCCAAGACGGGGCTCCCCCGCCTTCGTTTTCACGATCTGCGGCACACTCACGCGACGGCTCTGCTCGCGTCAGGCGTCCATCCAAAGGTGGCGAGCGAGCGGCTCGGGCACAGCCAAATCGGAATCACGCTCGACCTGTACAGTCACGTTCTACCCGGCATGCAAGCTGATGCTGTCGCCAAAGTTGATGCGGCCATGGCTGCGGCGGCAAAGAACAAACGGGACACAAATCGTCGGTGAAACGGTAGCAATGGTAGCAATCCTGGTAGCAAAGCTGGGTCAGGAGCCGAAAAAGCCTTTATGTTTCTACGCCTCGCATCCTCAATACAGCGTCTCCTTGATCCGCTGCGGCTGACCGCGATCGTGCTCCGGTCCGCCCACTTTGCCGCCGCTGACGCCGGCGAGAATCGTTCCCGCACTCGGCAGGCTCGCGCGCGCGACATGCAGCGCCGGGTCCCATAATTTCGAGCGCACGATCGCTTTGCTGCACTGGAAAAAGACGCGCTCGACCACGACCACGATCACCGTGCGCGGCGTCTTGCCTTCGACGGCAAAGCTTTCGGCAAGCGCCGGATCGGTGGAAATGCTGGCGCGGCCGTTTATCCGGATTGTTTCGCCGACGCCGGGAATAAGAAACAGCAACGCCACGCGCGGATCGTTGACGATGTTGCGAAGCGAATCGATGCGATTGTTGCCGCGCCGGTCGGGAATGAGCAGCGTCTTCTCGTCCTGTACGCGCACGAAACCGGGCGCGTCGCCGCGCGGCGAACAATCGAGGCCCTCGGGGCCGCTGGTCGCGAGCGCAAAGAAGGGCGCGGCCTCGATGAATTTCCGATAATCCGCGTTGATGTGATCGATCTCTTTGACGATCGCCGGGCCATAAGGTTTGTCGTATAGCGCCTCGAGCGCTTCGAGCGTCGTGACCCGATAATCGTTTCGCTGCATGGCCATGGCTCTATCATCTCTCTCTTGGCTACGTCCTCAAGCCGCGAGCAATTGCGTCTCGTCGTGACCGCCAATCCTTAGGTCGAGAATAGTCCCCGGCTCTCTCGGTGCGCCAAGTTTCACCGCCGTGAACTGTTCGGTACGCCCGGCGTGCCGGGATTCGACGAGAACGCGCCGCCGCGCGCCGACTTCGCCCTCAAGATGGCGCCTCAGCGCCAGCGCACCAATCTCGCGCAAGCGGCGCGCGCGCTTCTTGACGATGCTGCGGTCGATTTGCGGCATTCGCGCCGCCGGCGTTCCCGGCCGCGGCGAGAATGGGAATACGTGCAGGTACGTCAAAGCGCATTCTTCCACCAGATCGAGCGAGCGCTGGAACATGTTGTCGCTTTCCGTGGGAAAGCCTGCGATCAGGTCGGCGCCGAACCGCATATCGGGCCGCAACCGCCGCACCGCGCGGCAGAACGCGATTGCCTCGGCGCGGCTGTGCCGCCGCTTCATGCGCTTGAGGATAAGATCGTCGCCCGATTGCAGCGATAGATGCAGGTGGGGCATCAGTCGGGCGTCGCCGCCGATGACGTCGAGAAGGTCGCGGTCGACCTCCACGGAATCGATCGATGATAGCCGCAGGCGCTTTAATTCCGGCACATGCCTGAGGATCTGCTTCACGAGTGTCCCGAGCCTGGGCGCACCCGGCAGATTGGCGCCGTAGCTGGTCAGGTCGACGCCGGTCAGCACGATCTCCGCGTAGCCATTGCCGACGAGGCGACGCACGTCCTCGACCGCAGCCCCGATCGGCACCGAGCGTGAGTTGCCCCTGCCGAAAGGAATGATGCAGAACGTGCAGCGATGATCGCAGCCGTTCTGTACCTGGACGAAAGCGCGCGCTCGTCCGGCGAAAGCATCGACCAAATGGGCGGCGGTCTCCTTCACCGCCATGATGTCGTTGACGATCGTCTTGGGCGAACCCGCGACGTCGAAGGCGGCGTGGGCTTTCGTCCAACCGGCAGCGGAAAGTTTCTCGGTATTGCCGAGGACGCGATCGGCTTCGGCCATCGCGGCGAAGGTTTGCGGCTCAATTTGCGCCGCACAGCCGGTGATGATGATTTTTGCCTGCGGCCGCTCGCGGCGAAGCGCGCGGATGGCCTGCCGCGCCTGGCGGACGGCCTCGGTCGTCACTGCGCAGGTATTGACCACGACGGTGTCGGCGAAGCCGGCGCGTTCCGCCTCGCGCCGGATGACTTCGGATTCGGCGGCATTGAGCCGGCAACCGAAGGTGACGACATCGACGCTCATCGGCTCACCGCGTCTTTAGCGTCGGCGAACAAGGCGGCGTCGAAACGGCCCTTATGCTCGTAGGCGATCGGGCCGGTCATCAGCACATGGTCGTCGCTTTCGCGCCATTCGATCGCAAGATCGCCGCCGGGCAAGCTGACCGTCACGCGGCGGTTGGCGCGATCGAGCCGCGCGGCCGCGACCGCGGCGGCGCAAGCCGCCGATC
>JBAPZR010001129.1:0-2818 GCA_049285335.1 Xanthobacteraceae bacterium
CGAGTGCGCTGTAAAGCCATTGCGATAGCGGCCCCGCTTCCAATCCGATCCGCTTGAACCGATAGGCTGGGTTCGTGAGCACTTTGAGCAGAGCTTTAGGCTCGCTCGGCACCTTCACTTCCCGAACAATCTTGCCCGTGTCATCCACAATGCAGACGCTGGTCTCCTTGACCGACACGTCCAGTCCAGCAAAATGATCCATGCTGCGCTTCTCCTTCTGATGCTTGAGGCCGCCCACGCGGACCTCGTTTCACCATCAGCCTGAAGCGCAGCACCACAAATCTTCAGCTATCCACAACAACGCCGGCCGATTACCCCATCTTTCGGGGGTAAAGCGGACATATTTGGCGGTGCGCCCGCGTCAACCGGCTATCGCGGCAGCCGCACGCGCTTGACACAGCAGCGCAGTTGCCAGCCGGGCGGCACTTCGATCTCCAGATCGCCCGGGACTTCGACAGCAAATTCTGCGGCCGGCCCCAACACCATTTGCCGGCGCCAGACGACCGCGTCCCGCCATCTGTCACGAAGGGGTGCGATGTCGGCCCGCCAATGGATGCCGCGCGGCCGCGTCAGCCAATAGACCGTGGACTGTGCCGAGCGCAAAATCCCGCCGCCGGCATAGGTGTAAAGCGCGCCCGCGCCTTCGGCCATCTGCGCCGCCGCGTGGTCGTGTGACAGCTGCCGCGCGCCGGTGATGGCGAAGCCATTGAGCGAGTCCATGGCCCACGAGCCTTCGAGCAGGCACCAGTCCTCATAGCCGCTCTCGCCGCCGAGCCATGGGACGGCACCGATTGCGAATGACGATGCACCGAGGAAGCCGGGCGGCGGATGGTTACCAAGCTCGCCATAGAAGCGCATGATCGATTCTTCGTAAGTCCTTTCCTCGATCTGCGGATAAGGGCGATGCCAGAAAATGTAGGCGAGCACCGATCGATTCCCCGGGTTCTGATGTCACAATGTCAGCGGTACACCGGCCCAAGATAGGGGTCTACCCGCTTTCATCTGCCGATCGTCTATCCTTTTAGGCATTACGTTGCCGATGGCGGTTTGGTCTAGCGAGTTGATCAGACGCATCGTGTGTGCGTCATCCGCCGGGCCTCGTCCTTGGTGAGCAATTTTGCTCGCCGGCAAGATTGGCGGCGCCGATGCTGGCAGGATTAAAAAAACGCTAGGCAAGTAACGAGAATCGAGATGGAGCAAATCGCGCCGAAATGGTTCTTGAGGCGTTGCCCAGAAAATACTCCTCAAGTCAACGATTCATGTTATCTTATCTAATACGGGGACGATGAGTCGGGGGATTCTATGTCTCGCGCTGACGACATGATTGTCGTGTTCCTTATGTACTGCCTCGAGATCTATCAGAGAGAGCAGGAACGTAAGCGAAAGCTGCATTAGGCTCGAGCCAGATGGTGCCGTTCGGTCGGTTGACAGGCCGAACAGTATTGCTTTGTCCGGCCCGCTAGCAACCATCTAACGCATCATTCTTTTTCCGACTGAAAAAAGGATTCTGATAACTCGGCTACCGTTGGAAGCCGGCCGTTAGGAGTCAGCTTGTCAACGACGCCGGGCAAAACCTGCGATAATTGTTTGGTAAGCTCGTCCTCAGGGAGGCCTGACATCTGCGAAATTTGCTTGACGATATTGGGGCCAAGCGCCGAACCAACCTGCGTCGGTGAAACCGGCTGATTTTGCCCGGAGCCAACCCAGGAATTGGTCGCGTTGCCAAGCCCACCCTGCTGCAGTTTGTTCAACAGGCCGCCCAATCCGCCGAGCAGTCCACCGGCACCCTGGTCCGATGTCGGTTGCGTGCCTGTGCTCGTAGATTGTCCGGCGCTGCCTTTTCCGAACAGAACACCTGACGCGAGCAAAGCACCGAGAGCGATCATCAACGGTTTGGCGATACCGCCGCCCGGAACTGCTGAGCGGATTGCATTGTCGACTCCAGCCATTGCTTTTCTCCAATTTGGTTGCGGTTTTGCGTTAAGCGCGACGGCGAAGACCCGTTAGCGCGTCATACGTCACTAAACACTACGCCCCCCCTACCGCGTTGATTCAGATCAAGACGGGTGCATTCCGCACCCGGCTTCCAAGTGCTTGACGTGCTTATTTCAAGCCGTAAACGGCGCACATCCTACCTAATACGTGTGTCGTTTTTGGTATCTGTAAGGAACCACTCGAGACGGACCCGGCCATGGGTTCAAATTGTCAAAAGCCGCGATTACCGGCGATCAGGTTCGGGCGGCATTCTTCTATCCCGCGGTATTGGCAGTCCCAGTAGACGTCACCATCCACCGGCGATGCTCCTCTCGCATTTTGTCGGTGAGGAAACTCGTGAGGCACGCGGGCATCTTCAGGGCGCTCCACAGCTGCTCCCAACCGTGCCACTAGGATTACTTGATTTCCCACGTCGCGAGAAGCGATCCGATGTCTGTTGGCACAAAGCGGACATTCCGCGGTGCAAAGCGATGTCTGCTTTTGGGGGTAAAGCGGACATCGGTCGGACTGGGCCAAATGTCCGCTAATGACCAAAAGCGGACACCCGCTGGGTCTTGCCGGCAAGCTAAGAAGCGTCGACGGTTAGCTTGGCGCTTAAGCAGTAAATTTACTTTGGCTGCACGTCGTAGAGAGGCTTGCCTTTGTCCACTATATGCACGGTCACGATTTTGAGGGGGGTGTTGCCGACGACCTTGAAGCCGGCGTGCGGCATGTCGCGCATATTGATCGAACCTGTTCCGGTCTTAAGTTCAATCTGCTTGCCGTCAGGCGTTTCGCCGGTCGCGCCCTGGATCACGTAAAAAGCTTCCTCGCCGTGATGGAT
>JBAPZR010001130.1:0-10760 GCA_049285335.1 Xanthobacteraceae bacterium
CTTTGCCTCCATGCGAGGCTTTTCCCGCCGCATCATTTCGGCCGCCGGCGGCTGACCGTAGCGCTCGACCGCGACGGGTCTGCCTTTGCGGTCGGTCAGGGTTTCGGCGCGGGCTGCGCCGGCTGGAAGCTGCCGCGACGGCTTGTCTTGGCGCGCGCCGCGAAATCCGCGGCGCAGCTTTTTTCCCGCACGGTCCTCTTCATGCGCGCGCCAGGTATGCGCGGCGGCGTTTGGGCGCTTGGATTTGCCGGCCGCCGGCCTCTCCGGCGCCGCGCGCCGCGCGTCGTATTTCTCCGGTGGCGGGCGCGGCGACGGCTGTGCCGGCACAATCGGCGCCGAAAAATCAACGCTGGAAAGCTGCGCCAGTTTCTCGCCGAGCTGTTCGCGAAGCACCCGCGTCCGGACTTCCCCGATCGCGCCCTCCGCAAGCTCGCCGAGCTGGAACGGTCCGAACGAAACACGAATGAGGCGCGTGACCGTCAACCCGAGATGACTGAGTACATTACGCACCTCGCGGTTCTTGCCCTCGCGGATCGCAAGGCTCAGCCACGCATTCGTGCCTTGCACGCGTTCGAGTGCTGCTTCGATGGGGCCGTAATGGATGCCGCTGATCGTTATGCCGCCGCGCAATTCGTCGAGTTGCGCTTGTGTGATCGATCCGTGCGCGCGCACGCGGTAACGCCGCAGCCAACCGGTTGCCGGCAATTCCAGCAAGCGCGCCAGCTCGCCGTCATTGGTGAGGAGCAACAGGCCTTCAGTGTTGAAATCGAGCCGCCCGACGCTGATCAGGCGCGGCAGGTTCCGCGGCAAGCGTTGGAAAATCGTCGGTCGGCCTTGCGGGTCGGCATGCGTCGTGATCAGGCCGCGCGGCTTGTGGTAGAGAAACAGGCGCGTGCGTTCGCGCGCGGGCAGGGGTTCGCCGTCGACGCTGATGCGATCGCGCGCGGTCACGTTGAGCGCCGGCGAGTCGATCACCGCGCCGTTGACGGCAACGCGGCCGGCGGCGATCCATTCCTCCGCCTCGCGGCGCGAGGCAAGTCCTGCGCGGGCGATCACTTTGGCGACGCGCTCGCCGGATTGAGGATGTGCGGTTTGGCTGTTCATTTTCCCGGCCATACACCTCTATATCAGCGCAGGTGTATAAGCGCCCGGATGTCCGAGACAAGCGTGGCCGCGCCGGCCGGGCGCGGCAATCCTCGGGCATGCCGTTTTGATGGATAAGCGGGATGCCGTCGTTCATGGATATGGCCCTGCAGGAAGCGCGCCTTGCCGGCGAACGCGGCGAGGTGCCGGTCGGCTGCGTTCTGGTGTGCGACGGCAAGGTGATCGCGCGCGCGGGCAACCGCACGCTTGCCGAGTGCGATCCGACCGCGCATGCCGAAATCGTCGCCATCCGCCACGCGGCGCGGCTTCTTGGCTCCGAGCGGCTCGACGATTGCGATCTCTACGTGACGCTTGAACCATGCGCGATGTGCGCGGGCGCGGTGTCGTTTGCCCGTATCCGCCGGCTCTATTACGGCGCCGCCGATCCCAAAGGCGGCGGGGTGGACAATGGCGTGAAATTTTTCGCTTCGCCGAGCTGCCACCATCGGCCGGACGTCTATGGCGGCCTTGCGGAAGAGGCGGCGGCCGATTTGCTCAAGACCTTCTTCAAGGAACGGCGCTAGCGCGTATTTCCTGGGTCACGCTTTGATCAGCGAACCAAGCTTTTCATGGATTTCGGCCTTTATCATTTCGGCCGAGCGAATGATCGCGCTCGCCTGATAGAAATCGAGCGTGCGGAAAATCGCCACATTGGGGCGGATGACGAGATCGGGCGCGGCGTGCTTGTGCTTGGCGGCAACGATGGTCGCGCCCATGACCAGGATCGTGGTGAAAATGCTTTCCCAGGCCCCCGGCATGTCGCCGCGGTCCGCGGCCGGCGCGCCGAAGACGTCGACGGCAACGATGACATCAGCGCGGTCAAAGAGTTGATCGAATGGCAAGGGATTGGTGGCGCCGCCATCGACCAGAATACGGCCCTCCAGGCTCACCGGCCGAAATAGCCCGGGAAATGCGATCGAGGCGGCAAGCGCCGGGCGCAGCGGTCCGGACGAAAACGCCAATTCCTCCCGGCGATGCAGATCGGTCGTCATCACCGTGAGCGGAATGCCGAGCGCGGAAAATTCTTCCGGAATAGCCTCCGGCAGGAATTGCGCGCAGAACTTCTCGGCGTCCAGCTGCGTCGCTTGAGTGAAACCTCCCGACAACACATCCGTCAGCCGTCCCGCGCGCGCTTGCAGAAGCCGGCGCATGGTTTCGCGCCGATCGTGCGCAAAATGAATGACATGGTGACGGATATTCTTGCCGCTCATGCCCGCGGCATAGCCCGCGCCGATCAGCGCGCCGAGCGAAGTGCCGGCGATCACGGCGGGCTTGACGCCCATTTCGTCGAACGCCTCCACGACCGCGATATGCGCCAATCCGCGCGCGCCGCCGCTGCCAAGCGCGAGCGCGAAGGTTTTCATGCGCCGGCCTGGCGGGCGAATTCGAACGCCTTCGCGGCGAGCGGCCGCACCAAAGCCGCCTTGGTCGACGCCAAGGCGCTGGTCGCGGTGCCGTCGCGGACCCGCCCGGCGATGCCCTGCATGATCGCGGCGAGCCGAAAGAAATTATAGGCGAAATAGACCGGCAAATGCGGTCTGGGATCGAGACCCGTGCGCGCGACATAGGCCTCGACATAGCCCTCACGTGACGGAATGCCGAGCGCGGGGAGATCGAAGCCGACCAACGAGCCGGTGCCGGCGTCCGAATGCGGCATGTGCCACTGCATCAGATGATAGGAAAAATCCGCCAGCGGATCTCCGAGCGTCGACAATTCCCAATCGAGCACGGCGAGAATGGCGGGCGCGTTGGCGGCGACAATCATATTGTCGAGGCGATAGTCGCCGTGCACCAGCCGCGGCGCCTGCGCGGGCGGCGGATGCGCCGGCAGCCACGCGATCAGGCGCTCCATACCCTCGACGGTCTCGGTTTCGGACGCGCGATATTGCTTCGACCAGCGCTCGATCTGCCGCGCTACATAATTTTCGCCCCGGCCGTAATCGCCAAGCCCGATCGCTGCCGGATCGAACGTGTGCAGCCGGGCAAGCGTCGCATTCATGGCGTCGTAGACTTTCGCGCGCTCGGCCGGATGCGATTGCGGCATCTGCGGCTCCCAGAAAATCCGCCCCTCGACGAAGGCCATGACAAAGAACGCCGTGCCAACAATGCTCTCGTCGACACAATAGAGGAGGGGCTCCGCGACCGGAAATTGCTGCGCGTGGAGCGCGCCGATCACCTTGTATTCGCGATCGACCGCATGCGCGGATGGCAACAGCTTGCCGGGAGGCTTGCGACGCAACACATAACGCCGCCGCGGCGTGTCGATGAGATAGGTCGGGTTCGATTGACCGCCCTTGAACTGGCTCACGGCGATCGGGCCGGCAAAATCCGGCAGCCGCGCCGATAGGTAGCTTTCAAGCCGCGCGGTGTCGAACCGCAGCCGTTCGGCAACCTCGCGCGTGCCGGAAAAAGCGCCTTGTCGATCGCTTGCCGTCATGCTTTTTCGCCGAAGAAGTCCAGCAGGGCATTCGCAGTGGCGTCCGGATTTTCCTCGGGCAAGTAATGGCCGCTCTCGATTGCCGCGCCGCGCAGGTTCGCAGCCCAATCCCGCCAGCAGGCGAGCGTGTCGATGCCCGCATTGGCCGTGAGTCCGCTCTTGCCCCAGAGCGCCAATACCGGACAGCCGATTTTGTTTCCGGCGGCGCGGTCGGCTTCATCGTGTTCGAGGTCGCTGGTGCGGCCGGCGCGGTAGTCTTCGCACATCGCGTGGATGCGGTCCGGATTCTCGTAAGCCGCGTGATAGTGAGCCAAGGCGCGCGGATCGAAAATTGCGACGTTCTTTGCTTGCGAGCCGGCCGCGGCGCGCGAATCGAAAAAGAATTTCGGATCGCGGCCGATCAATGTTTCAGGAAAGGGCGCAGGCAGCGCGAGAAAGGTCCAATGCCAGGCGCGCGAGGCGAGCCGCGCATCGATGCGGTGCCACATATCCCAGGTCGTGACGATATCGAGCACCGCGAGCTGCTCGAGGCGGCCCGGATGATCGAGCGCGAGGCGGTAGCCGACGCGACCGCCGCGGTCGTGCCCCGCGAGACGGAAGCGAATGAAGCCGAGCGCTCTCATCGCCTCCACTATTGTGCCAGCCATTGCGCGCTTGGTGTAAGGGGAATGGTCGGCTTGCGCCGCCGGCACGTCCGACCAGCCGTAACCGGGGAGATCGGCGATCACCAGCGTGAACCGTTCGGCGAGCGTCGGCGCCACGCGATGCCACATGACGTCGCTTTGCGGATGGCCGTGGAGCAGCAGAAGCGGCGGTCCATCGCCGGCGCTCACCCGAGCAAAGATTTTTCCGACCGAGGTCTCGATCCAGTGCGAAGCATAGCCGGGATAAAGGTCGGCGAGGTCAGCCATTATGCGCTCTTTCCCGTTCCACTGCCCGCCAGCCGATATCGTGGCGGTAAAATCCCTCCGGCCAGCGGATGCGAGATATCGCTTCATAGGCGCGGGCCTGTGCCTCGCGCACGGTCTTGCCGATCGCCGAGACGTTGAGCACACGCCCGCCATTGGCAAGGATGTGGCCGCCCTCGGCTTTGGTGCCGGCGTGAAAGATTTCCACGCCCTCGACCGCCGCCGCCTCGTCGAGGCCATCGATCACGGTGCCGCGCGCGTAGTGTTCGGGATAGCCTTTTGCCGCCATCACCACGGTCAGCGCCGGCTCGGCGTACCAGCGCAAGTCGAATGTTTTGAGCATGCCGTCGCAGCTGGCCAACAATGCCGGCACCAGATCGGACATCAGCCGCAGCATCAACACTTGCGTTTCCGGATCGCCGAAGCGCGCGTTGTATTCGATAAGCTTCGGTCCTTCCGCAGTGATCATCAGCCCAGCATAGAGCACGCCCTTATAAGGCGCGCCGATCGCCTTCATCGCCCGCACCGTCGGCCAGATGATGTCGTGCATGATGCGGTCGTTCATCGCGGCATCGACATTCGGCGCCGGCGAATAGGCGCCCATGCCGCCGGTGTTGGGACCTTTGTCGCCGTCGAAGGCGCGCTTGTGGTCCTGCGCCGTCGCTAGCGGAATGGCGGTCTCGCCATCGCACAGCGCGAAAAACGAAGCCTCCTCGCCGTCGAGAAAATCCTCGATGACGAGTTCGCCGCCGGCCTCGCCCAGGCCGCCGCCGAACATCATGTCGACGGCCGCTTCGGCTTCCGCCACGCTCTGCGCCACGACAACGCCTTTGCCGGCGGCAAGGCCATCGGCCTTCACCACAATCGGCGCGCCGCGCGCGCGGACATAGGCCTTGGCGTCCGCCGCGGCGCCAAAGCGCTCATAAGCCGCGGTCGGAATGTCGTTTCCTCGGCACAAATCCTTGGTGAAGCCTTTGGAGCCTTCCAAGCGCGCGGCGGCGCGGCTCGGCCCGAAGGCTTTGATGCCGGCTGCTTCGAGATCGTCTACAATGCCACCGCAGAGTGGCGCTTCGGGTCCGACCACGACTAAATCGATCTTGTTGCTGCGGCAAAAGGCGATGATGCCGGCGTGATCGGAAAGCTCAAGCGCAATGCACTCGGCCTCCTGCGCGATGCCGGCATTGCCCGGCGCGCAGAAAAGTCGATCGGCAAGGGGGCTCGCCGCCATTTTCCATGCCAGCGCGTGTTCGCGCCCGCCGGAGCCCAGGAGCAAAATGTTCATAGATCGGAACCCCCTAGCAGCTCTAATCGGCAGGGCTTGACCCGCGCGCACAATGGATCGCACTAATCGCCATGGAGTTTACCGACTCGTCAACTCTGCCGCGCCGCTGAACATCATGGATGAACCGCGTCTCAACCTGCCGGAACTGACCGTTTCCGAACTCTCGATGGCGCTCAAGCGCACTATCGAGGATTCCTATGGTTACGTGCGCGTGCGCGGCGAACTCGGCAAAGTCAGCTATCACGGCAACGGTCACGTTTATTTCGATCTCAAGGACGATCGCGCCTGCATCGCGGGCGTGATCTGGCGCAGTACGGCGCTGCGCGTCAAATTCAAGCTCGAGGCCGGCCTTGAAGTCGTGATCACCGGCCGGCTGACGACCTATCCGGGCCGTTCGCAGTATCAAATTATCGTCGAGACGCTGGAGCCCGCCGGCATCGGCGCGCTGATGGCGTTGTTGGAGGAGCGCAAGCAGAAGCTCACCGCGGAAGGGTTGTTCGCCGAAGCGAGAAAGCAGCTGTTGCCGTTTCTGCCGACGATCGTCGGCGTCGTTACGTCGCCGAGCGGCGCCGTCATCCGCGATATTCTGCATCGGCTCGCCGACCGCTTCCCGCGACGGGTCGTGCTCTGGCCGGTCAAGGTGCAGGGCGAGGGTTCGGCCGCGGAGATCGCCACCGCGATCGAAGGTTTCAACGCGCTCTCGGTCAGCGCCACGGCACTGCTGCCGCCGCGGCCCGACCTGATCATTGTCGCGCGCGGCGGCGGCTCGCTCGAGGACCTCTGGTCGTTCAACGAGGAGATTGTGGTGCGCGCCGCGGCCGCAAGCCTCATCCCGCTGATCTCCGGTGTCGGCCACGAGACCGACGTGACGCTGATCGATTTTGCCGCCGATCGCCGCGCGCCGACGCCGACGGCGGCCGCCGAAATGGCTGTCCCGGTGCGGGCCGAGCTTCTGCTTGACGTCGATTCGTTGGCGCGTCGCATGCTCGCCTGCTGGCGGCGCAATCAGGAAGGAAGGCGCGCCGAATTGCGCTCCGCCGCCCGCGCATTGCCCAAGGCGGACGAGCTTCTGGCATTGCCGCGCCAGCGGCTCGATCATGCCGCGCTCGGCTTGCGCCGCGGGCTGCGCACCAACGCCCATGTGCATCACGTCGATTTCTCGCGCGTCGGTGGCCGATTGAGCGCGCGATTGCTGCGCAGCAATATTGAACGGCGCCGCGAGCGTTATGACAGCCTGTCATTGCGGCTGCGCGCCGGCGTGGCCGCTAACGTCGCCGTCCATCGCACCCGGATCGGGCAACAGAACGAACGCGTTCGCGCCTTCGGCGAACGCATCAGGCGCGCCGTGGGGCAACTCATTGCCGCCCGCGCGGCGCGGACCGAACGCGGCGGCGAGCTTTTGGCGGCACTCTCTTATCGCGGTGTTTTGGCGCGCGGTTTCGCGCTCGTTCGCGATGACAAAGGTCAGCCATTACGCACCGCAACAGTGGTTGCCGCCGGCATGGCGCTCGATATCGAATTTTCCGACGGTCGCGTTGGGGCGCGCGCCGAAACGGGTGCTGTCGTGGCGCGGCCATCGAATCCGCCTGTCAAGCCACGTGGCCGACCGGCGGGCGGCTCCGGTCAGGGCGATTTGTTCTAAAGATTTTGCGACGTGATGTCCGCGATCTACGATGTTGGCGGCAGGTGCGAATAAAATATTGCGCGGCAAAATTCATAGAAAGAATTTTTCGCTGCTTTGATTTGTCCAATCTGCGCGATCGATGAATCGAAAACGATTCTGACTATCTGTTCATCATATCGAATCAGCGCTGTCGTGGAACTGCCATAGTTTTTGCGCGTTATGTGCTGGCGCTGGTTCGCGCCGAAGGAGAGCGATAATGATACGAACTGCTTTTGCGATTGCGGTCGCTGTATTGTTACTGACCGCCGTTTCCGGGACTTCGCAAGCCGCGCCGATTGCGCCGGTGGCGAGTGCCTCTGCTGCCCAGAGCGGCTCCGTGACGAAGGTGTGGTGGCATCATCGTCGTCATTGCTGGCGCGGGCGGTGGGGCCACTTGCACTGCTGGTAAGTGTTGCGTCCGATTCGATATCGTTATCTGACGCCGCGCCGATCGTTTTCGGCGCGGCGTTTTTACGACATCATCGCGCCAGCCATTTCGGAACGCGCGTAAACGCATCGCTGCGCGCGGCGGGATTTGTGCCGCCGTGTGCTCTGCCGGAAGGATCGACAGTGTTGACGAGGCCGGTTCGCAGCCTGATTGGCGAATCGGCGCGGTCGAATTCGTGATGCGCTTCCGGATAGACGACGATCTGTACGCGCGCACTGCGGCCCCGCGCACCGGCGACCATCTGCTCGCAGGCTGCGGCGGGCGTCCAATCGTCGGACTGACCGATGAGGATCAGGGTGGGAATGCGCGCGCTCCAGGCCGCCTCCCGCAGGCGACCGCAACTCGGATAGAAAGCGACCGCCGAGCGGAAGTCGGCAATTTGGGTGTGGGGCGGCGTCGTCAGCCGCACCGTCCACAAGACGGCCGCCGCGCCATTCGACCAGCCCAGAAGCGAGACGTGATCGGGCCGGACATAGCTTTGCTGTTGCAGCCATACCCGCGCCGCATTGGCGTCGGCGACGCGTTCGCGCGAGGCGTGAATGCTGCGATGGCGCTCGCGGCATTGCGAGCCGAGGCCCCGCGAACCGAATGAATCCGGAAACAGCACCACGAAGCCGTCGGCGACGAGCTTGTTCGCCCAGACCGAATAGAGCTTGGCTTGGGTGTTCGGCCGCTGCGCCAGGCCGCCGCAATCGTGCAATGCCACCACGGCCGGGAAGGGCCCCGGCCCGTCCGGCCTATAGAGCGTCGCATGCAGCGACAAATCGCCCTCGGGGATGTCGACCGGTTCGGGACCGGCAATCGCCGCCGACGACGTCATGGCGATGGCAATCGCGAAGGCGAATATCCGCAAGGCCATGTTTTCGCAACTCTTGCCGCCTTAAATCCTCGCCGGTCCGCAAACTATCATGTTTCAGGCCCAACGCGCAGGGCGTTCGCCATCACAAGCTGGTGCCGCAGGGATTGAGTGTTTATGTTGCGGACCTGTCGCGGTTTCCTGGAGCGCGCGCCGTCCCGTTTTGACCAAAGAGCTGGAGGTGAGATTGCTCAATCGAACGGATCGTCCCGCGCCCATACCCGGCGAGGCGGATGTCAAATATCTCGACGGCGATTTTCGCGTCGTCCGGCCGGGGACATTCGTGCGCTGCGCGGTGACCGGCGTGCCGATTCCGCTCGAAGAGCTGCGCTATTGGAGCGTCGATCTGCAGGAAGCCTATGCAACACCGGAAGCGGTCTTGCAGCGGCTGGGGTCGCGCTACGGACGGAAAAATTGATCGCTCATTCCGAGCCGAGCCGTTCGGGAACGAGGCTTGGGCTCTCTTTCAAAACGACGCTAAGCAACATCTGACGTAATTGGTCTTCCTCCTCGATGACGAGCCTTACCGGCAGTGCGCTTGAGCGCACGGCGAGCCGCTCCAGCCCCGGTTCGCCCGACAGCCGCGTATAGTCCTTTTCGGTCGTCACCAGCATCAGAGTCTTGGCTTGAGCACGGGCCATCAAATCCTGCGCCTGCGCGGCGGTAAAGCGATGGTGGTCGGGAAACGCCGCGCGCTCGCCAATTTCGATTCCGGCGGCAGTCAGCGTCATGAAAAATTTCTCAGGATCGGCGATGCCGGCAAAGGCTAGCACTTTTCGCCGCCCGATCGCGGTCACCACCGCGCGATCCGGCTCGAGTCGGCCGTGGAAAATCGAAATGCCGCGGCGATGAGCGCGATCGACCACTGCGCCGGCAGCGTCGGGTCGTCCGACCACGATCAGCGCCTGGGCGCGGTTGAGCTGGACCCGAAGCGGCGCGCGCATCGGCCCTGCGGGAATCATGTGAGCGTTGCCGATGCCGCGGCGGCCGTCGACGAGGACGATCGAGAGATCCTTGACGAGCGATGGATTCTGAAATCCATCATCCATCACGATCACACTGGCGCCGGCGAAGCGCGCAAACTTTGCTCCGGCAAGTCGGTCGCGCGAGACGATCGTCGGGGCGTGCCGCGACAGCAGCATCGGCTCGTCTCCGACATCGACCGCGCGATGCAAGTCCGGATTGACGCGGATCGGGCCGGGCAGCCGTCCGCCATAGCCGCGCGTCAAGAAGAACGGCCGTTCGTGGGCGCCGTGAAGAATTTGCGCCACCGCGAGCGCCGCCGGCGTTTTGCCGGCGCCGCCGACGGTCAGATTGCCGAGACAAATGACCGGCAGGCCGGCTCGGCTGCCTCGTGATCGCATGCGCAACGCCGCGACGGCGCCGTAGAGGGCACTCAATGGCGTCAACAACGCGCCCGTCCGCGGTCGCCACCAAAAGGCGGGCTCGCGCATCAATGCATGAACCTCGGTTTCATCGCGAGGCTCTTTCCTCTGGTCAAGCTGATTTCACAGGGGAATTCCCAACTTTCCATGCCGTACCCGCAACGCAAAACCCACAATCCGTGTAGACTAAGGTCACACCTAGCACGTCAACGCCGCTTCCCACCGCTAATCTCTCAATTAGAAATTTGGTCTACCGTCAGCGGGGGATATTCGGACTACGGGGTCAGAAAATGAAGAGCTTGTCGATCATGCGAGCCGCAGTGGCAGCGCTCGCTTTCTCCAGTGCTGCCACCACGCCAGTGCGTGCCGGCGACGGCGGGGGTGTAGCGGCTGGACTCATAGGTGGCCTGGCTGCAGGAACCATCATCGGAGCGGCTGTCGCCGGGCCGCGCTATTATGCGCCACCACCTCCGCCACCGGTATACGTAGGGCCGACCTGCTATTGGACGCAGGGACAACCGGTATGGGATGAGTACCGGGGTGTGTGGAGGTATCCTCCCATCAGGGTCTGCGAATAGCCTACTCACCAAGCACTCGCCCTGCGATGTGCGAGGCAGGAGAGGATTGGGGGCGCTGAT
>JBAPZR010001131.1:0-24596 GCA_049285335.1 Xanthobacteraceae bacterium
ACGGCATCGACGCCGTCATTGTCTTGCTGAAAAGAACCGAGCGCAGTGCCGCGTTCCGGCACGACGCCGAACACAGCGAGCGCATCCGCCAGCAAGGCTTCGGTGCGGGCCTGCGGTAGGACCGACATCGGAAAATCGGGGTGCGCATGACCGAATTCGAGCTCGGCCAGCGGGCGCCAGTCTTCGTAGAAAACGGCGCGATGGATCGGACGGGCCTCATTCAGGATCGCGTCGGTGATTCCGGTTTGTTGCAAGAGCTCCAAACTGCGCGGATTGATCACCTGCGCCCTCGAATTGGTGCTCGGCGCCAATGCCTTATCGACAATCCGGCACTGCACGCCTCCCTCGGCGAGGAACAGCGCCGCGGAAAGGCCGGTCGGTCCGGCACCGACGATCAGAGGCGTTTGTTCCATGATTGCGCTTTGATCCGCGGATTGCTTCGTTGGTCAACGATCTCCGCTACGAAATGTTCGCCGCGTATTTCGCGGCGCTAAACGGACGCACGGGCTCCGTCGACGTCCTTGAGAACCGCCCTGAGTTCCGGAATGCATGACCCGCAATTGGTGCCGGCGCGTAATGCGGCGCCGATTTCGGCGATACTTGTCAACTGCCTGCGAACAATAATTTCGTGCAGAGTTTGCAGCCCAACGCCGAAGCATGCGCAGATGGTGCGGCCGGCGGCATTCGAAGCCGCGCGGCCAGCGGCCAGAACCGACATGCGCATGGCGGGTTCGATCTGGGTTCCCAGCGACGCCGCCAAGGCTTCGCGCGACGGCAAGGCCGCCGCTCTGCCGGCGATGAACAGGCATGCATCCAGCCTTTGCCCAATCACGCTCGCGTATCGGAATGTACCGCGGCTCGGATCGGCGTAGATCACAAGATCCGCCGCCGGAGCGTCGAGCAGCGCGGAAATCCACGATTGTGTGTCAGTGCCGCTCGGCAAGGGCTCCCATCCGCGGAGCATAAAAGCATGTCCTCTCTCGAGCGGCACCCGCGCCCAATAATAAGGTCCATTCGGAACCCGCTCGGAGCCGCGCAACAGCAGACCCTGCCACCGTGCCACGACTGGAGTGACGGCCACCGGTGTCGCTTTCATTTCCGGCTGGCCCGAAACGGGATCGGTCGTTGCGCCAACGACCCGGCCGATCGGGCCGGCGGACGTGAACCGGTCGGTCCAGTGCATCGGCGCGAAGACCTCGCCGCGGCGCTGCCCGCTCGTCACGCGGATCGGCAACACGGTCATGCCGTGCGGACTCTCGACTTGGGCAAGACCGTGAGCGACAAGCCGCAGCTGCTCGGCGTCGGCGGGATGAACATCGAGCAACGGCTCGTCCTGATGCGCCATGAGCCGCGGCGATCTACCGGTCCGAGTCATCGTGTGCCACTGATCGCGCACGCGTCCGGTGTTAAGCACCAGGGGAAACTGGCCGTCGGGCGCGACGGCCGGCGGCTTATGGGCCGTCGGTACAAAGCGGGCGCGGCCGTCCGCCGTGGCAAAGTCTTTGCCGTCACCGAATAGCCGCAGCGGCGATTGGGTGCTGCCGCGCGGTAACGGCCAGCGGAGCGGCGCTAGCCGGTCGTACCCTTCGTCGCTTAGATCGCAAAGCGCGCCGATATCGAATATCCGCCGCCCGGCACCTTCATTCTCGAAAGCCGATAAGGCCGCGTGCTCGCGGAAAATCTCTACCGGCCGGCGATAGTCGAACGCCGATTGCCAGCCCATGCGCTTGGCGACCTCACTCAACATCCGCCAATCCGGCCACGCTTCACCAGGCGGCGGCCGGAATGCACGCTGCCGCGAAATGCAACGCTCCGAATTGGTGACGGTACCGTCCTTCTCGCTCCAGGCCGCTGCCGGTAGGATGATATCGGCAAGACACGTCGTATCGGTTGGCCAGCAATCGCTGACGACGACGAAGGGACAAGCACCAAGCGACGCGCGAACGCGCCCGGCGCGCGGCATGCTGGCGGCGGGATTGGTGTTGAGTATCCAAATGGCTTTGATCTTGCCGTCGAACGCCGCATCGAACAGATCGACGGCCTTGAGGCCGGGGCGGGTCGCCATTCGCGGGGCGTTCCAGAATCGACGCACGCGGTCGATCGCCGCCGGATCGGCGAAACTCATGTGCGCGGCAAGCTGATTGGCAAGGCCGACGACTTCGCGGCCACCCATCGCATTTGGCTGGCCCGTCAGGGAGAACGGCCCCATGCCAGGGCGCCCCAACCGTCCAGTGGCTAAGTGGCAATTGATGATCGCGTTCACCTTGTCGGTCCCGCATGAGGATTGATTGACCCCCTGCGAATAGAGGGTGACGGTGCGTTCGATGGCGGCAAACCAATCATAGAACCGGCCAAGGTCTCGCTCCGGCACGCCTGCAATAGCGGCGACGGCTGCGAGCGATGACGCCGAGCGCCGGGCGGCCTCTAACGCCGAAGCGAAACCGGTCGTGAAGTCTCTTGTCCACGCCTCGTCGCAGGCACTGCTGTCCGCGAGATGCGCGAGCAGACCGGCAAACACCGCCACATCCGACCCGGGCCGTATCGCCAGATGAAGATCAGCGGTATCGGTGGTCGAAGTGCGCCGCGGATCGATCGCAACCACCTTGATCCCACGCGCTTCTCGCGCGGCAACAAGACGTTGATGAAGAACCGGATGGCACCACGCCAAATTGCTGCCGGTGAGAACAGCCAGATTGGCCGCCTCGATATCGTCGTAGCTGCCGGGAACGATGTCCTCACCGAAAGCCCGCATATGTCCGGCGACGGACGACGCCATGCACAGCCGCGAATTTGTGTCGATATTGGCGCTGCCAATGAAACCCTTCATCAGCTTGTTGGCGACGTAATAATCCTCGGTGAGAAATTGGCCGGAGACGTAGAGCGCCACCGCGTCGGGTCCGTACTCGGCGACAGTCTCCATGAAAACGGCTGCGATACGATCGAGTGCTTCATCCCAGCTGGCCTTGCGTCCGCCGATCTGGGGATGGAGCAGCCGGCCCTCGGCGGCGAGTGTTTCGCCGAGCGCCGCTCCCTTCGAGCAGAGACGGCCGCGATTCGCGGGATGCTCGGGATCTCCTGAAACGTCTCCGTCGCCCCCGACGCGCAGCCCGCATCCAACGCCGCAATAGGGGCAAGTCGTGAGCGTTACGTCGCTTGCCACGGCAGGCCCTCAATATCCGCGGAGGAATCCGCCCCTGGGAGAGCCGCCGGATAAAATTGCGGCGCAGCGCCGGCTTGCTCGGCAAAGCCCCGGCCAAACACGATCTGATCCCGGAACCGTGCGACATCAACCTTGTCGCGCATCAGTTGCACGTACCACGAGCCGTCGGTCACGGCGCCGTAGAGCGTGCAACCGACGACCCTGTCGTCGCGCAAGATTACTTTTTTGTACAAGCCGCATTGGGCGTCGTGTAGCGTGATCTCCTCGCAGCCCTCGTCGTCCGCAGCGAGCGCCCCGGCCGAAAATACATCGACGCCGGTAATCTTGAGACTGGTGAACACGGGCGGCGGAACATAGGCCGCCACGGTATCTCCGGCGAGCCGTGCGCCACACACCTTTGCCTGTTCCCAGATTGGCGCGACCAGGCCGAAGACTCGGCCGTTATGCTCGATGCATTCGCCGACCGCGTAGACATCCGGATCGCTCGTCGCCATATCGTCGCCGACCAGAATCCCCCGATTGACGTCGAGTTCCGCCGCGCATGCCAGATCGATATTCGGCTGGATCCCAACCGCCAGCACGACAAGGTCGGCCGCGATACGGCGGCCCTCGGCCAGTCCGACGGCTTCCGCTCGGTCGCTACCGATGATTTCTTCGGCTTGGCTGCCGGTGAAGAAGGCGATGCCGCGTGCATCGAGATCGCGGCGCAACAATTCGCCGGCGGCGGTGTCGAGTTGGCGGTCCATGAGGGTCGGCATCAGATGGACAACCGCAACCGACATCCCGCGGCGCTTTAATCCCCACGCGGCTTCGAGACCGAGCAGGCCGCCGCCGATCACGACCGCGCACCGATAGCGCCGCGCCGCCTCAATCATCGCCTCGGCATCTGCGATGTCCCGGAAGGCGCGCACATTGGGCAGGCTGAGACCCGGAATTGGCGGCGCCAGCGGCTTCGACCCGGTCGCGAGCACCAATTTGTCGTAGGAAATCGCGCGCCCGTCGATGAGGGTGACCTGCCGCGCCGAGCGATCGATCGCAGTCACCGGCTTGCCGGCGATCAGACGAATGCGGTGCTCCTCGTACCAACGATGCGGATTGATCACGATTTCGTCGAGTGTCCTTTCTCCGGAAAGGACCGAAGAGAGCAGGATGCGGTTGTAGTTTGGATGCGGCTCAGCGCCGATGACGGTAATGTCGAAGCGGTCGTGAGCGTGCGACAATAGCTCCTCCACTGTCCGTACGCCCGCCATCCCGTTGCCAACAACGACGAGTCGCGACCGACGGCGGCCGTCGTTGCTCATCGCCGTCTCACACGCGCGTCTCGGCGAGGCTACCGGCGCGCTGCGTCGAATCGCTCCGGCGCAGGTAGTAGCACCACGTCAAAACCAGGCAGGTTGCGTAGAACGCGAGATAGATTTCGAGCGCCAAATGCGGACCGCCCGTGGCCGCGATCGATAGGCCGAAGCCGCGCGGAATGAGATAACCGCCGCAGGCGCCGATCGCGCCGATAAAGCCGAGCGCGGCGGCGCTCTCGATACCGGCCGCCCTCAGGGCAGCCGCGGTCCCCGCCGCGCTGGCACCCTTCGCCTCGCGAAGTTTCTCTTCGCGGAAGATCGAGGGGATCATGCGGTAGGTCGAGCCGTTGCCTAAGCCCGTCGTGACGAAGAGAATGAGGAACATCGAGACGAAGCCGGTGAAGTCCTTGACGTTCACGAAGTGCATGACCCCGATCGTCGCGGCGCCCATGGCGATGAAATTCCAGAACGTCACGATGGCGCCGCCGACTTTGTCGGCGAGCAGGCCGCCGAGCGGGCGCGACAGCGAGCCGACCAGCGGCCCAAGAAAGGCGATCCCCACCGTGACTGCCGGGAATTGGCTTTTCAGCAGCAATGGGAACGCGGCCGAATAACCGATGAATGATCCGAACGTCCCGGTATAGATGTACGACATCACCCAGGTGTGTTTTCGCCCAACGATGGCGAGCTGGTCCTTGAACGTCGAGCGCGCCGAACTGAGATTGTTCATAAAGAAGGCGGCGCCGAACACGGCGACGACCAGCGGCAGGAGCCACATCAAGCCGGCATTCTCGAGGTAGACGCCGCCGGGTCCAGGTGTTGCCTGATAGAGATTGATGAGACCGGCACCGAGCAGGATCGGCGTCACCAATTGCACACTGCTGACACCGATATTGCCGCCCGCCGCGTTGAGTCCGAGCGCCCAGCCCTTCATGCGGTCCGGATAGAAGAAAGAGATATTCGCCATGCTCGAGGCGAAGTTGCCGCCGCCCAGTCCTGCCGTCGCGGAGACCACGAGCATCAGCCAGAACGGCGTATCGGGCCGAGTGACGAAATAGGCGAGCGCGATCGTCGGGATGAGCAACACCGACGCGCTGAAGATCGTCCAGTTGCGGCCACCGAACGTCGTCACCGCGAATGTGTAGGGAAACCGCATCAGCGAACCGACCAGACCGGGCAGCGCGACCAGCTGAAAGAGTTGATCTGTCGTGTAATGGAAACCGGCCTGCGGCAGCTTCGTCGCGACGATGCTCCAGATCAGCCAGATCGAAAAGCCAAGATGCTCGGCGAAGATGGACCAAATGAGATTGCGCCGGGCGATGAACTTGCCCTTCGCTTCCCAAAATGCCTCGTCCTCCGGCCTCCAGTCCGAAATCCAGGTGGTGTTCCGCTCGCTCATGAAAAGGCTTTCTTTTTCGGGCCAAGGATGGCCTCGACGCGCGGGGAGAGTCCCCACGTGCAAGCATCGCAAAGCCTGTGCCAACCGCATGGCTTCGCTAAATCGGCGATTTTTATTGGTTGATCGGCTCAACTGCGCGCTTTATGTGCGCCGCGAGCATATTTTGTGCAGCGCACAAACTCTAATCAGGGGGTCGGCCGCAATTTTATTAACAGCCGAGAGGACATCATGAAAAGGGGAAGGCCTTGTTCCGCCGGGAGCCAGCCGTCCACCGCAGTCATCGGCAGCTATCCGCTCGCCGCATCGTTGCCGTTTTTCGGCAATTTTTTCTTTCCTCCAGCCTCCGGAAAAATCCACATCGCGAGGATCATGAAGGCCGCCGTCGCCAGTACGAAATTTCCGAACTCAGGCCGGACCGGTGAGCCGCTCCAACGCGCCAAGATGATTGCGACGACGGCGACCGCGGCGGAGACATAGGCTTTGACATCGTTTGGCATAGTGCTTCTCGCCGGCCGTGCACGTCGCGATCGGGACCTATCTCAATAATCCCCTACTGGGAGCGCTGCGGCCTCATCGGGCAATGTTGGTTTGCCGCGCAGTTTTTTCTTCAGATACCGCGTGTCATAGCCATTGAGCAGATGCCCGACCATGCCGCGGTCGAGGTCGGACGTACCAAACAACCAATCGGCAATCGGGAAGGTCAAGTTCATATTGACTTCCATCATCAGCCGCGCGTTGTGATGGGCGGTGTGATGTCGGCGCAGCGTGTTGACGAAAGGGCAATGGCGCACGAACGAGTTTTCGTCGACATGGCAGCAGAAATGCATGAACTCGTAGATCAGATACATGCCCGTCGTCACGCACATGAACAACCAGCCGACGTTTGGCGTCAAAATGAGGCCAAGCACGGCCGCCATCGGGATCGACATCAAGATGAAGACGACGAGGGCATAGGGAGGAAATACAGTTACACGCCAATCCTTATTGTCCCGAAATCGCATTTCGCTGTCAGTAAAGAACTGATGATGATTGAGCGTGTGACGTTCGTAGATGGCGCGCAATCCCTTGATATTGATCGGCCGATGCATGATGAATTTGTGTACCGCCCATTCGAAAATATTGGTGAACAAAAACGCGATCGGGACGGTAAGCCATTCCAGCCAGCTCACGTTCCTGATGTGTTGGACGTAAATATAAAACGCCGCGGCGCCCATCGCGTAGATGATGAGAATATGCGCGTAACCGTCATACCACCCGACAATGCGTGAGCGATAATCCTGACGAAAGGCTTTTTGTCGCTCGGTAATCATGGTGTTCTCCTGACGGGTGTCGAATTGGGTCGCGTTATTTCGTTCCTCTTGCAGCGGTAGAGTAGGGACGTCAGTGCATGTCTTTGATGACGCGGTCGATGTCCTCTTCTGTTAATGTCCAATCGTTATCGAGATCGGCAATCACCTTTTTCATGAATGGTTCGGACAGCCTAATCGCAATGGTTTTATCGCCGAGATGATCGTAAAGGATAGCGAGTGCGAGCTGCTGCGGGCTCGCACCCTCGTAGGTCCACTCGAAGCCCCATTTTGTGAACTGTTTGATGTCGTAATGCTCGCGCAACGGACGCCCATCAACCGTCACGCGAAGCCCGTCGATCTGCCGCGTTCCTTGATATGTCTTCACAGATCCGGCCCAGCAGGGTTGGCATTGTCACCAAATGCTAGGATACCGGCTCCCGCCTTGTAAAGCGAACAGAGACAGCGAAGGCTCGGGGACGAGTCACACTTGCGAGCGCGCAGGCGTGAGCCAGCGAGCGGCGTTCAGTCTTTCAGGGAATTGGCCTTAGTTGCAGCTCGGCGTCGCTTGCCCGCACAAAACCGAATTTGGCGTAAGCATCTTGACCTTCGGCTGATCGCAGGAAGTTCAAGAACGCTTCCGCCCCTTGGCGATGCTTGGAACTCGTCAGCGTGCCGATTGCGTAAGAGACTTCGGTCCGTAAACTGTCCTCATCCGGAAGCGCGACTGCTTCGACCTGAGCGCCACGGCCTAATGCCGCAAGTACTTCGGTCTTCCACACCATTCCCGCGTCCGATTGGTTCGCCACAATCCGGTCGGGCGTCTCGCGATGATGGACCGCAGTGAACCAATTATTGGCGGTGGTCTGGCAATGCACGCACTCCTTGCCGCCGGAGATCGTCTGCCAGATGCCGTGCCGTTCCAACACCTTTCGAATGTAGAACTGCATGATGCCTTCGTTGACAGGATTGGGCATGGAGGTGCGCACGTCCGGGCGCGCCAAATCTTGCACGCCAGCGATTTTCTTGGGGTTGCCCTTCGCCACCATGATCTGCAACTCGTTGTGCATGTAGACCATGTAGCTATCCATCATCCCGGACGCCTTGAGCTCGCGGAGATGGCCGAGATTAACCGAGGCATAGATGTCCGGGCGTCCGCGGTAGTCCTTGTCCTCATAGATCCAACCGCCGGCCTGGATAGCCTGCAACAATAGCCCCGGTGGCAGTGTGATGAGGCCCACGCCGATTGCCGGCTCCTTTTTCTGGAAAGCGCCAATGACGTCGTCCATGGCAAAAAACTGATTGCCGGCAAGCCACAAGATCAAGCCGGCTTTCGGCATTTGTTCGAGTGCCTCGCCGCCGATGATCGTGGCGCCCCCGTTCGCCTCGTATAATTTGACGTCACTTTCCCTCCCTTTGGGAATGACCGGCGTCTGAACCACGTTGGTTTCGGAATTTGGAGGGGCCGCTTGCGCCTGCGCTAAGGTCGCCAGAGCGATAATGCCAAGAGCAACAAGCAGTCTACGCAGATACGCATCGATTATGTGCATGCCATCATGCGCTTTGTGTGCGAACGGACATTCGTCCAAGGGGTGCTCCACAACAGCAAGCCTGGCTTGGCGAGGTTGCGGCGCCATTCCTTCAGTTCTGACGGGGATTTCCGCCGGCGTCGGAGTCGGCGTTCACGAACGTACCTCTTTTCCAGAGGCCCGATTCCGTCCTGCCGTCCGCGGACGTGTAGGTTCCTTGCCCATCGTATGAGCCGTCTTTGATTTCGCCGACGTATTTTCCGCCGCTGGGAAACGAATACGTGCCTCGCCCATTTTGGACGTCGTCCTTGAATTCACCGACGTATTTTTGTCCGTTAGGCCACGCCAGCGTGCCCTGGCCATTTTTTTTGTCGTTTTTCCAATCGCCGACGTATTGGCGCCCATCCACGTAGGTTTGGGTGCCTTTTCCGTTTCTTTTGCCGTCACTGACTTGACCGACATATTTGTCGCCGCCGTGATACGTATAAGCGCCCTGGCCGTTTTCTTTATTATCCTTCCATTGGCCGACATACTTGTCTCCATTGGGCCAGGTGAAGGCACCCTGTCCGTTCCTCAGGTCGTCCTTGAACGCGCCGAGATATTGACTTCCATCGGAATAGGTTTGCGTGCCTTGTCCGTTTCTTTCGCCGTCACTCCAATCGCCGACATATTTGTCGCCATTCTGGAAAGTGTAGGCGCCCTGTCCATTTTGCTCGCCGTCTTTCCATTGGCCGGCGTATTTGTCGCCATCGGCAAAAGTCAGCGTTCCCTGTCCATTCTGTTTGCCGTCCTTCCAATCGCCGATGTATTTGTTGCCGTTGGCAAAGGCGAGCGTGCCTTGGCCGTTTTCTTTGTTGTCTCTGAATTCACCAGTGTACGTATTTCCGCCGGGATAGCTGTAAACACCGGCGCAATTGGTTCGCGGCGCATTTCGGTCGGACGGGCATGGCGTCAGATGACTTTGCGCCTTGGCAATGACCGGCGCCAAACCAGAGGCAGTCAAAGACGACGATAGGATGATTGCCGCAATGATACGCATGTGGACGCCTTTCAGGTCTTCCTTCCGCACTTGCACGACAAGGCTAGCAACGCACGACATTGTGGTTCAAGTATGCACCGTCGCCAGGTCAACGCGGCGCCGGGGCGACCGCGAAAAAGATGCACTACGTCGGCGGCTTGGGCCGAACCTGAACTTTCTGGCCGTCGGCGAGATCGACCGGCGGCGCCAGGATCACCTGGTCGCCATCCTTGACACCCGAATTCACCTCGATGGTCGTGCCGAAGTCACGAACCACGTTGACGTTGTGCATATGTGCCGTGCCATCTTCGACGACCGCAACGCTAAGTCCCTTGGCGTTGAAGATGATCGCTTCGGACGGCAGCACAAGCGACGGCGTCTTGCGCGGAATCTTCAACTCGACGGTGCAATAGACTCCCGGCGACAAAGCATGGTCAGGATTAGGCACGTCTATTTCAGTCAACAGCGTTCGCGTCCCTGGTTGCAGCGCGTCGGCGATGCGCGTCACCTTCCCCGGAAAATCGCGCCCTGGCAGTTCCGGCACGCGGATTACGGCATCGACGCCCGGGCCGATCCCGAAGGCTTCGTCCTGCGGCACATAGAGCTGGATGCGGAGCGTATCGCTCTGCATCAGCGTGAATAAAAACGTGCCAGTGGTTGCGTCCGCCTGCACCAGACTGCCGACGTCCACGTTGCGCGCAGTGATGACGCCGTCGAACGGCGCGGTCACGCTCTGATAGTCTTTCTGCTGATGCAATACGGCGACCTGCGCGGTTTGCGCCTTGATGTTCGCCTGGGCGACGGCCACTGCGGCGTCCTGCGCCTTGAGGTTCAGGCGATCGGTATCGCCCTGTTGCTGGGTAACCCAACCCTTTTGCACAAGAGTGCTGTCGCGGTTCCAGGTGACCTGACCGAGATCGCGCGTGGCTTGAGCCTGTTGCAGCGCAGCCTGCATCTGGGTGAGCGTCGCCTCTGCCTGCGCTATCTGATGATCGAGCTCGGGTGCGCTGATCTCCAGAAGCAATTGGCCCGCTTTTACGCGGCTGCCGATATCGACCTCGCGCTTGGAGATATAACCGCTGGCCCGCGCATAGATGTTTGCTTGAGCGAACGCTTCGGTGGTGCCCGGCCAGGTCACCGACATCGTCTTGCCGCTGGCGTTGACCGTCGCCGTCGTCACCGTCGGGACGAAGTCGCGGCGCTGCTCGGCCGCTGCCATGACCTGCGCATGCGCGTTGTAATGTCGCCAGACGCTGACCGCCAAGGCCCCTCCCAGCAAAAGGAGAGCGCCAGCGGCGAGAAGGCGGCCCTTGCCGTGTCGTACCGCCACTTTCGTATCCGGTGTATCCGGTCGTTTGGTCTCGGCATCGGGCGCCGGCGACCGCTCCATCTTGTTCACGGCAAGCCCTCCTCGAATACGCCATGTGCCGGCCTGCCGTCATTGCCCTTGCGTAGCAACGCGAAGAGGTAGGGCACGACGAGCAGCGTGGTCGGCGTGGCAAACAAAAGGCCGCCGATCACCGCGCGCGCGAGCGCTGCGTTCTGCTCCTCGCCCGCACCGCCGATCGCCATGGGGATCATGCCGACGATCATCGCCGCCGCCGTCATCAACACCGGACGGATTCGGGTGCGGCCGGCCGCGATTGCCGCGTCATGCGCCGGCATACCGGCGAGTTGTTGCTCGCGCGCAAAGGTCACGAGCAGGATCGAATTGGCCGATGCCACGCCAATGGCCATGATGGCGCCCATCAGCGAGGGAACGCTGAGCGTAGTATTGGTGATGTAGAGCATCGTGACGATGCCGCAGAATGTCGCCGGCAGAGCTAAAATGACCACAAACGGATCGCCCCAAGTCTGATAATTGACGACCATCAGCAGATAGACAAAAACCGCAGCGAACATTATTCCGATTGCCAGATCGCGAAACGCACCGTTCATGCTCGCGATCTGACCGGTCACCTCGATCCGATTGCCCGGCGAAAGCTGCTTCTGATATTGCGCGATGACCCTGTTGATGTCGCCGGAAATGGATCCGAGATCGCGACCTTCGGCATTGGCATAGATCTCATAGACCGGCTGAACATTGGCTTGATTGGCGTTGGTCTGCACCGAATCGCGCTTGATGGTGGCGACGTTGCTCAGTAGTCCCGGTACTGGATTGCCGCCCGCGGCCGTGAATGTGGTGATTGGCGTGTTCTTGAGCTCGTTGAGCGTATCCATGCGGTACTCGGGCGTCTGGACGGCCAAATAATACGGCGTGCCGTTCGTCGGATCTGTCCAGAAATTGGGTGACACCTGCTCGGACGAGCTCAAGCTGGTGTTCAGGTTCAACGCAATGCTGTTTGCGGTAAGCCCGAACTGGGTCGCGCGGGCGCGGTCGATCTGGGCGAACAATTCTGGCGCATTGACCTCCTGCTGCAAATGGACGTCGGCCAAGCCCGGGATGGCGGCAATCTTGTGCTTCAGTTCTCGCGCGATGCGCAGATTATTCGCCCGGTCGTAGCCGACAGTACGCACGTCGATCTGCGCCGGAATGCCGAAATTGAGGATTTGCGTCACCATATCGGCGGGCTGAAAGTAGAATATCGTGTCTGGGAAAGTGGCCGGCAGCACCTGGCGAAGTTTTCGAATGTACTTTGCCGTTGGCGCGTGGCCCTCCTTCAACGCAACCAGAATAACGCCGTCGTTTAGACCCGTCGCGGTGCCGTCGCCGAAAGCATAATTGTATGAACGGGCCGGCAAACCGATATTGTCCAAGATCAGGTCACGCTCGCTCTGCGGAATGACATCGCGAATTCTGACCTCGATCGCCTGAAAGATCTGTTCGGTCTTCTCGATGCGGGTACCGGCCGGGGCGCGAACGTGCAATTGAATCTGGCCGCCGTCGATAATCGGGAAGAAATCGCGGCCAACGAACAGGAACAGCGTGCCGCCGAGCGCCAGCACGATCGCCGCGGCCCCAGGCACGATGAATCGACGCTTCATCAGCGTGCCGAGGAGTTCCGTGTAACCGTTACGCATGGACTCGAAGCCTCGGTTGAACCGCGCATAGAGGCGGTCGAACCAGCCCTCGCCGCCATGCTGCTCGCCCTTGAGCAAAAGCCCGATAGTGATCGGCGTTAAGGTCCGCGAGAACCCGTAGGACGCAAGCATCGCAAACACCACTGCGAGTCCGAGCGGGGTGAAGAGATACTTCGCCGGTCCGTGCAGGAAGACCACGGAAACGAACACGCAGCTGATCGCAAGCGTCGATACCAGCGTCGGTACGGCAATGCCTGCGGCGCCTTCGAGCGTCGCCGCAGGCAATGGCATACGCTCTTCGTTGAGCAGGCGGTGGGTATTTTCGATCGTGACAGTCGAGTCGTCGACCAGAATTCCGATCGCCAGCGCCAGCCCACCGAGCGTCATGGTGTTAATCGTATCGCCAAGGAAATAAAGGACGACGAGCGAGCTTAAGATCGCGAGCGGGATCGAAATCATCACCACGAGCGTCGAGCGCCACGAGCCGAGGAACAGAACGATCATCAGCGCGGTGAGACAGGCCGCAATCGCGCCTTCTTTTAATAGACCCTCAATTGAAGACCGCACGAATACCGACTGATCGAACAGCTCTTTGATATGCATACCCGGCGGCGCTGCCGCCCGCGACACGTTGAGCGCCGCCTTGACGGCTTTGACGACGGCGAGCGTCGATGCATTGCCATTCTTGATGATGCTTAAGAGTACCGAACGATGTCCGTCCGTCCGAACGATATTTTGCTGCACGGCGGACCCATCGTGAACTTGTCCAATATCTTTGACGAATACGGTGGCGCCGTTGACGAATTTCACGGGGATGTTGTTGAGGTCGTCGATCGTGGCCGGGAGCGAGTTGGTGCGCACCGTAAACTGCGTATCGCCGATCTTGGCCGAGCCGGAGGGGATGGTCAGATTCTGTGCGTTGACGGCATTGACGACATCCAAGGGTGTCAATCCCTTGGCCTGCAGTTTCAAGGGATCGATATCCACCATGATCTGGCGATACTTGCCGCCCGCCGGAGTAGGAAGGGTGATGCCGTTGATAGGCGCAAGCTGCTGTCGCAACCGGTAGATGCCGTAATCATAGAGTTGCTGCTCGTTGAGCGTATCAGAGCTTAGCCCGATCTGTAGAACCGGCACGCTTGAGGCATTGTACTGCACCACGATGGGGGGCTGAATCCCGGTCGGCATCAAGGCGCGGATAGAGTTCGTTCCAGCGACGATTTGAGCAATCGCCAGGTCCACGTTGACGTCGGGCTGAAAGAAGACTTTTTGAATCGAGATGCCGTTAAGCGTCTGTGCTTCGATGTCCCGGATCCCATTCACGCTCGATGACAGCGCATACTCGCTGTAAGTCGTAACCCGCTGCTCCATCTCCGGCGTGCTGAGCCCGGTATATTGCCAGATGATGGTGACGACGGGGATATCGATCTCCGGGAAGATATCCGTCGGCATCGACAGCACCGCGGTCAAGCCGAGGAAGAGCACCAGAACGGCGAGGACATAGAAGGTATGCGGCAGTCTCAGAGCAAAACGAACGATACCCATGCTGCTGCTCAGCTCATCTACGCGCTATTTCTACGTGCAACTTCAACATGGATTTGGCCCGCCGGCCCGAGATCAAACAAATATGCCTTTGGAGCAGTTTTAAATATGCCCTTTAGAGCACCTTTTTGTGAGTGAGTGTTGTCGTCCTGTAGTGGGCGTCTGTGAATGAGCAAAGGCGATTGGAAAGATAGCTCTGGCTCGATCATCCATCGCGTCCTGCGATGGCGCGGTCCCACAAGTTCGCGGTCGAGTTTAAGAACAAAAAACAACACCCTCTGCGCCGCGGGGTGTTGCGGCCCATGTTTTCTCTTGAGGTTCCGGCCTGAAGCTTCGGCCATGCCCGCCTCGGCTCCTGCAAGCCAACTCAACGCGGGCCGACGGGTTCCCGGCCTGACCGATCCGACCTTCGACCCGCTGGGCGAATACAAGCTATCCTATGTCACGCTGAAAAAGGTCGTCGGACCTGCGCTCACGGCCACCCAAGTCGGGTCGGTCGATGCGGTCCTCGTCAGTCACGACCAGCATGCCGATAATTCGATCGCTCCGGCAAGACTTGCGCCTTGTCGGCGCCGCGCCGGCCGAAGGATTGGCGCCGCGGCAGAGTATGACCATCAGCAAGCCGGGCGGGGCTATGGCGCAAATAACCGCAACTCCGGCGCGGCATGGCCCGGCCGGCATCCCGGTGCGATCCTTCTCTTTGCCGGCTCGGCGCGCACACGAGGTCCGTTCAATCTCACGATGGACGCCAACGATGCGATCGAGACGGCGCACGTCTTTCCCGACACACTGATTGTCCCGATCCATCGCGACGGCTGGGCGCATTTCGCGCAAAACGCCAAGGACCTGGAGGACTCATTCAAGGCTCTTGGCATCGCTTCGCGGCTGCTGATCCTCGGGCCCGTCGTGCCCACGCCGATCACAGCTTCTTGAATAGCGCGTCTCCGACGTTCGTTAAGCTGGTCTCGCGTTTTGGCAATAGAGAGCGGATTTCATGGATCGGAGAAAAATTGAGATCGAGCGAATGAGTGTCAGGTCGTCGCGTCCTTCGATGCCGTTGTCGCTAGTCTAAAGGCTGCTATCGGCAATCCCGACATGGCGAAACTCTCGAAGGTCATTGAAAACGCCGCTAATTTTTCCGAGCTGGACACTGCAGTTCGTCAGAGTCTTGGCAAGACCGAGCTGATGCTGTTCATGCAACTTGACGCTGGAGCAGTCCTGCGCAAAGAGAGCGGCCGCGATGCACCGAAAATCATGCGCTTTTTGATCGGCAATCCGCTGATCATGAAGGAAATGGCCAAGCATGTTGCCGATGTCGCATCCTATGCTCCCGTGACCGTACTGGCGTACGAGCGATCGGACGGCGTGCATTTGTGCTACGACACAATGGCGAGCCTTTTGAGACCCTATGCGAATGCCGAGGCGCTCGCGATCGCCCGCAATCTCGATGCAAAGATCGAAAACTTGCTCCACGAGGCCGCCGGGAGCTGACGGGCGAACCATCGACGCCGCAAGCTCCGCACTGACGACGCGTTCGTCGTCTATTTCATCGAACGGAAAATAGTGTCGTTATCGTTCTAGGATGGTCACGACGAGGAGCGATCGAAGACCGCACTTCGAAAAAGGAGGGTGCAATGACTTGGGGAATTCCATCTCATCTGTTTCTTGAAATACACGTCGCCTTAAGCTCGATCGGTATCGTGTCGGGTCTCCTCGTCTTGTACGGTCTGTTGAACGGAATCGCGTATCCCGGCTGGACCGCGCTGTTTCTCGCCACGACGATTTTGACCAGCGTCACCGGATTTCCCATTCCGCCATTCGGTTTCGATCCGCCGCGCGCCGTCGGCACGCTCTCGCTCGTGCTGCTCGCCATCGCGGTCTGCGCGTTCTATGCCTTCCATCACGCCGGAACGTGGCGCTGGGTCTATGTAGTCACTGCAACGATGGCGCTGTATTTGAACTGCTTCGTGGCCGTCGTTCAGGCCTTTGAAAAGGTGCCCTTCTTGGAAACCCTGGCGCCGACGCAAACCGAGCCGCCGTTTGTGATCGCGCAGGTGATCTTGCTCGTGCTTTTCATTTGGCTCGGCATCGCGGAGCTGCGCAAATTTCGTCCGCACGCGAAGGGATAAAATGGAGTGAATGCCCGCACGGCTGACGGGACTGGTGCGCCCATCGGGCGGCTAGCTGCCGCATCAAACAACCAGATTCGCGTCCCGCCACAGCACCCATTTTCCATCGGTTTGCTTGCGAAGAATGGAGAGCGTGTATCCCTTTCGCCGCACCGCATCGCCGCCGCCGGCGGGCGTGACAGTGATCTCAATGTAGTTGCGGATATAAGCCCAATCGCCGAGCACCTTAATTTCGCGGATGTCGCTCGTCCCTCTCAAAGAAACGTTTTTCATCGCTTCGGAAGCGGCGCGGAATGCATCTTTGCCGAACGGCTCACGGCCTGGCACCGTGAAGATCGCGCCGTCCGCCATCAGGTTTAGTACGGTGTTTACATCGCCGGCCTCGCTCGCCTTCATCCACGTTGCGACCAGGTTTCGGATCGCGCGCTCGTCGTCAGCCATCACGCCTCTCGTCTGTCTGATTTCCGCGTTGCGCCGGTCAAACCATGGCGGTCTCTTGGCCTAAATGGGCAGGAGTTCAGCTTTTGGCGGTGCTGCGATGGCCGCGCGACGACAATCGCGAAAACCCCTGGATCACCTGCTTTTAGAACGCCTCGATTGCGGATAGTGCTGTCGCCATCCGGACGAAGCCGATCGATTACGCCGCCGCCGATGGCAGCAACGCGGACAGTTTCGCTTTTTCCTCGGCAACGAGTTGAAGAAGGGTCCGCCGTTTTGCTTCGTTCATCTCTTCCGACAATTTTTTGCAGAAGAGCTCGATGTTGAGACGCGCAACCATCGACTGCAATGTGACGGTATCTGAGGCGAGATACCTCATGGCTAGTCTCCCCGCGACGTTCCCATACCCCTCCCGTCTTGGCAAACGCGCTCGTCGGCCTGGAGTTCCGCGGCAGAGGGCGCCGTTACCGGGTCGACCCCGAACTCTCGACAACGTGCAATCGACGAACCGTCAATTGATCGACTTCCAGTTTGCCGATCCGCGCCCGCTTGACTTCTATTCGGCCGACGGCCAAGCGGCCGATAGCGAGCGCGCCAATCGCAACCGCGCCGACGGCTGCGGCCCCGAGCGCCAATGCCAAAAGGTTGGCGACCGGAGCGGCGCCGGATTTCACAGTGACTTCGCGCCTCATGAGCAACCTCCGTAGCTGAGCAAAATTGATGTCTGGCCGGACGCCGCCTTGAGCTGCCACTCGTTGGCGCCTTGCCATTGCGCCCCCAACAAATGTGCGGGACTTGCGTCTGTTTTATATGAAATTCAATGCATTAGCGGCCAAGCGACAAAGTGTGATCGCCGTCACCGCGCCACTTACCGGACCACGCTAGTTTGCTTTCAGACCAAGGGCAATGCGAGGAGGTTCCGATGGTGGGTCTTGCGAAGCAAACGAAATTCCGACTGGTCCGTTGGTTTAAGGAATTCAGGGAAAGGAACAAGCCGCCTCATAAGTGGTACGAGCACGATCACTACGGCATATAAGCAGTTGGGGATTTTGCTCTTCGAGCCTTCACAATGGCGCCCGTCGTTGCGACGGGCGCCATCATTCTTTTGGGCTCACACCGGAGATGCGCCGTGCGGTGCGAATGAACGGCGAGCGTGGCCTCAGGGCGCACGCTCGCGATGATTTGCGTTCTGTTGATCCGAATTGGATCTAGCCGGGCGGCGGCTTCTTGTCCTTGGAATTCGGCGCCGGCTTGGGATGCGCATTCGATCCCGTAACCTGCGGCGGCGAATTGGACCCTTTGGGCGGCATCGCCGTTTGCGGCTTCGCCCCAGTGTTGAGTGGCTCGGGTTTGCCGTTGTTCGGCAGCTTCGCTTCCGTATTCGACGGCTTCATCCCGGTGTTGAACTGTTCGGGCTTGCCGCTGTTGTTCGGAAGCTTCGCTTCGGTGGACGGCGGCTTCGCCTCGGTATTGAGCGAGGCGGGTTTGCCGTTGTTCGGGAGCCTACCCTCCGTGTTCAGAGGCTTGCCTTCGGTGGTCAGGGGCTTGCCCTGTGTGTTGAGCGGCTCGGACTTGCCATTGTTCGGAAGCTTCGCTTCCGTATTCAAAGGCTTGGTCTCGGTGTTCATTGGCTTGAACGGCGTTTCGCCCTTCAGCGGCGGTTCGCTCTTGCCAGTCATTTCCTTTTTTTCGAGCGTGCCAGACGGCGTCACACCGGGATTGATTGCCGCGGCCCCGGCCGGTTTTGTCGTCGGCGACATGCCGGGTTCTACGGTCCGCGCCGCCACGACACCCTTGCCGGTGAACTCGCCGGGTTTGCTGGTCGCTGCGATTGGCGGCTGGCCGCGATTTTCGGATGCCAATAGCGCGCGGTTGTTGCCGGCCGTTCGCTCCTGCTCGAGCTGCGAGGGAATTGCGGCAACGTGCTGCTCGTGAGCGGTCGCTTCTTCTTCCACCGTTGCCTTCAACACGATTCCGCCGGAGCCGCCATTGAAGCTTACTCTCGATGCGCCCGGCGCAACGACGACGGTCTTCTGATAGACGTTGGTGATCGAGACGCCGCCGAAATTGTTGACGGTCCGATTGTAGGCGAACACGCCGTTTGCCCAGCGGCCGCCTTCGTAACCGACACCGGCGTAACCGAAGCCGTAATTGATGCCGCCGTAGAAACCGATGTGCGGGCCCCAATAGCCCGCGTTCCACACATAGATTCCGTCGTGCCAACCCCAGTACCCTGGGGTCCAAAGCAATCCGACGGAAGGCGGTTGCACCCACGTGCCGGGAACCCAAAAGTAACCGCTGGGGCCGCCCCCCCAATATCCGGGCGTCCAAATATAGCCCGGTCCGGGAATTGGAGGTTGGTCGTAGACCGGCAATTCCGGTGGAGGACTTGCGTTGCCGGTACAAATAACTTGCGCCTGCGCGCTCGCCGGAATTGCAAGCCCGGCCAGCATCAACGAAAACCAAATAATGGACAAAAAGCGCCGCATACCCATCCCCTTTTAGGATTGTATCGTTTCTGTTGAGCGAAAGTCGTATCGGAATACTGCGAGATTAAGGCACATCGACGATAATTGTATGTAGTTTCATGAAGATTAGGAACTCTTCTCATTCATTCGCTATTCAGGTTTTCGCCGCCCCCGCCAGGCCGAACGTGACGCGAGTCATACGCATCGATCGGCCCGGCAGCGGTCTGACCCTTGATCGCTCGCCGCAGCCGCCAAGGGGAGACAGAAGCGGAACCTTACCTGGGTCCTGGCGTTGGCAGTTTTAGTATTGGCGGGGTTGTCAAGTGTCAGGCCTAAATCGGTTTCCCCAGTCGCTCGCCGGCGACGGCGAGATGAGTGAGCTAATTTACGCATTCGACTGGTCGAAGACCGGGATCGGGCCGGTTGAAGCGTGGTCGCCTGCCTTGCGGATGATGGTCCGCTTTCTACTCGCCAATCGTTTCCCGCTGCTGCTCTGGTGGGGTCCCGACTACGTATCGATCTACAACGACGCTTATCGTCCAATCCTCGGTACCAAACATCCATGGTCTTTAGGCCAACCCTTAAGCGAGTGCTGGAAAGAAATCTGGCACATCCTGCGGCCGCTGGTTGATACGCCTTTTCACGGTGGAGCATCCACGTGGAACGACGACCTTCTTTTGGAGATCAATCGCCACGGCTTTGTCGAGGAGACGCATTTCACCATTGCCTACAGTCCGGTCCCTGACGAGAGCACGCCCACTGGCATCGGTGGGGTGTTGGCGACCGTGCATGAGATCACCGACAAAGTGGTAAGCGAGCGGCGCGTCGGCGCATTGCGCGATTTGGGCGCCGCTACGATCGAAACAAAAGCGACGGCTGAAGAGGCGTGCCGGTTCGCGGCCAGCACCCTTGCCAGGCATGAACGCGAGGTTCCATTTGCGCTCCTTTATCTGAACACGCCCGATGGGAAACAGGCCAAAACGCCGGCGTCGCCGGAATCGAGCACGGCACCCGTATTTGTCCCGCAACCATCGAGCTCGACGCCAGCTCGGATCAACAACGCTCCTGGCCGCTGCCCGAAACGCTTGGCGCAACGACCGTGTTGGTCGAAAATTTGGCCGAACGGTTCGGCGAGGACGTTCCAAAAGGGCCGTGGTCGGAACCACCGCGACAGGCCTTGATTCTGCCGTTGCGAGCGAGCATTGCGCATCCAGCCGCTGGATTTCTCGTTGCCGGCGTGAGCGCGCGCCTGGAATTAAACGACGCCTACCGCGATTTCTACGGCCTCGTTGCCAACCAGGTTGCGCTCGCTATCGCCAATGCCCGAGCCTACGAAGAAGAGCGCGAGCGCGCCGAAGCGCTCGCTGAACTCGATCGCGCCAAAACCGATTTTTTCTCCAATGTGAGTCACGAATTTCGCACACCGCTGACCCTGATGCTCGGCCCTCTGGAAGACACAATGGCCAAATCCGAAAACCTGCGGCCTGCGGACCGAGAACGCCTCGACACGGCGCATCGCAATTCGCTTCGCCTTCTCAAACTCGTTAATACGCTGCTGGACCTCTCGCGCATCGAGGCTGGGCGCATCGAGGCTTCCTACGAATCCACCGACTTGGCCGCTTTGACCACGGATCTCGCCAGCGTGTTCCGCTCCACAATCGAGCGCGCCGACATGAAACTTCTCGTCGACTGTCCGCCTTTAGCGGAGCCGGTCTATGTCGATCGCGAAATGTGGGAGAAGATCGTTCTCAATCTGATTTCCAACGCTTTCAAATTCACTTTTGCCGGACAAATCGAAGTTTCACTACGGCAAGCGGGCTCCAATGTTCAGTTGACGGTCGGCGACAGCGGCATTGGCATCCCCGCCGAAGAAATTCCGCATTTATTCGAACGCTTTCATCGCGTGCGGGGCGCGCGCGGACGCTCGTTTGAAGGCAGCGGCATCGGGCTTGCGCTTATACAGGAACTGACCAAACTTCATGGCGGCAGCGTGAGGGTCGAAAGCGAAGTCGATCGTGGGAGTCGCTTCATCGTTTCCGTGCCGTTCGGAACCTCTCATCTTCCCGAACATCGCATCGGCGCGCCGCGTACCCTTGCGTCGACCGGGGTCCGCGTCGGCGCCGTCGTCGAGGAGTTGTCGCAATGGCTGCGCCAAGACGGCAAGGCTCAAAAATCTATTTCCGATGTGGCATCGCCAGATATTCCCGTCGCGGATGTCATGGAGCCGCGCGACGGTCCGGCAGAGCACATTCTGCTCGCTGACGACAACGCTGACATGCGCCACTATCTCGAGCGGCTCCTGACGCAATCCGGTTACGTCGTAACGGTCGCTGCCGACGGGAGAGAAGCGCTCCAGGCGGCGCGGGAAAATAGACCCGATCTTGTTGTTACGGATGTGATGATGCCCGGGCTCGACGGCTTCGGCCTGCTGCGCGAATTGAGAGCCGACTCGCACTTCGCCACCGTACCGGTCATCGTTTTGTCGGCGCGCGCCGGCGACGGAGCGCGCGTTGAGGGAATGCAGGCGGGCGCCACCGATTATTTGGTCAAACCGTTTAGCGGCCGCGAATTGCTGGCCCGCGTCCAGGCCTCGCTGGGATTTGCGCGCGTGCGCCGGGAGGCCGAGTCGGTCGTAAGAAAAAGCGAAGAGCGCCTTCGCGCCCTGGTCAATGCGACCTCGTATGCGGTTTACCGGATGAATTCCGACTGGACGCAGATGCTTGAACTCGAAGGACAGGGCTTCATCGCCGACATGCAGACGCCGAGCCGCTCATGGCTCGAAGAATATATTTATTCCGATGACCGACCGCAGGTTATGGCGGCAATCAAGCAAGCGATCGCAAAAAAGATGATTTTCGAGCTTGAGCACCGGGTGCGGCGCGTCGATGGCTCGCTGGGATGGACGCTTTCCCGCGCCGTGCCGCTTTTCGACGCGGATGGAGAGATCGTCGAATGGTTCGGCGCTGCGACCGATATCACCGAGCGCGTGCAAGCGGAAAACACCAGGCAGCTCTTGCTCGGCGAGCTCAACCATCGCGTCAAGAATACGCTCGCGAACGTATGCGCGATCGCGCAACAAACCCTGCGTCACACCAGAGATCCGGCCGACTTTGCATCGCGCTTTTCGGGGCGCATCCAAACGTTGTCGCGGGTGCATTCTCTTTTGACCGACAGGACTTGGCGCGGCGCCGGCCTGCATGAACTCATTCGCGATCAGGTGATGCAAGGGCCGGTCGATGAAGCGCGGCTCGCGGCATCGGGGCCGGCGGTGCATCTCGATCCGCAACCCGTCGTCCTGCTTGCCTTGATGCTGCATGAACTCGGGACAAACTCGGCCAAGTACGGTGCGCTTTCGTCGAGCGGCGGGCGCGTAGCAGTCGATTGGTCGGTCAAGGACGATGTTCCTGCATCTACAATGGGTCGAGCGTGGCGGCCCCATCGTCGCGAGACCGACCAAGCGCGGCTTCGGTACCCTCCTTATCGAGCAAAGCGTGAGGAGTGCGGGCGGCAGCGCCGAGATGTTGTGCGAGACTAAGGGCATCACTTGGAATCTGTGCCTGAGGCTGCCCCGCTCCGAGCCTCAAAAAGACTCCCATTTGCTCAAGCGGGATCAATTGAAATCGGAGAGAAAGGAAAGCTACGTCAAGGTGGTTCGGAACTCCGCGCTCCTGAAAGGGGCGAGGCTCTTGGTGGTCGAGGATGAGCCGCTTATCGCGCTTGAGCTCGTCGGCAGCCTGGAGACAGCAGGCGCCGACAGGGTCAGGTCGGTGGGCACCGAGGAAGAAGCGCTACAGGTCATCGAAAATGACGACTTCGATTGCGTGCTGCTCGACGCCAATCTGCACGGTCGATCGGTCGATGGAATTGCCGCGGCTCTTACCCGTCACGGCATGCCGTTTATCTTTATTACAGGTTATGGACGGGAAAATTTGCCGCTTTCGTTCCGGCAAGCGCAGACGCTCGACAAACCGGTTAGCGAGCGGCAATTGCTCGAAGCAATCACGAAACTGTTGTCAACGTCCGGTAGCGTAGCGCAGCTAAGACACTAGCCGTGTTTGGGTAGCTTTTACCAAATCTGCGCTAAGAAGAAACGCCGAGTCGTTGTAAGGAACGTCTAAGCGTTCAAGGCGTTGTTAGTTATCTCCATCACAACGAAGAGTCCGACACCTTCATGTCGGAAGGAGTGCTATGACTGATAGTAGCCAACGCGCCCTCGCAGATACCGTCTTCCAGCGCGACGAGACGGGAGAGAGGGCGCCAAGCGAAGCGCTTAGGCTCGAGGAAACGCGGCGTGCAGCCGCGGTTGAGAACATGCGCCGCCTCAAAGCCTTGCGATTGGCCTAGAACGCAAGACCAAACGCTCAATAACACGCAGAACTCGGTTAAATAGGTCGCCCGCGCCAATTTTGGCAGCGTCGGGCGTTAGGCCGGCGAAGCATGTTGCTGCGGCGACCAGCCATAGATGCGCGCCAGCGTGCCCCCCATGAGCTTGGCCTTGTCGCTATGCGATATGCGGTCGGTAAGGCGGAAGGCATCGACGCCTTGCGCGTAGCTGAGAAACTTGACCGCGCGCGTCCAGTCCGTGCCCCACATGCATCGGTCGATCCCGAACGCGTCGATGATGCGACCGACGGGATCCCAGATGTCCTGATAAGGGAAGGGCTCACGGGACAGCGTACAGGCGCCGCTGATCTTAATCGCCACGTTCTTAAGCTTTGCGAGCGCCAGCACCTTCGGCAGGTCCGTCCAGGGCTCCGCCGGCACCGGCGGCTTGTGCGGCTGAACGAGGCCGAGGTGATCGACGACGATCTGCGTATCGGGATTGCGGCGGATGAGCTCGAGCCCCTGGTCGAGCCGCCCGGCAATATGCAGGTTGACCGGCATTGACAAACGTCCGGCCGTGGCCAGCACGCGATTGAGTCCGGGATCGGCAGGGTCCTCGGCATAGCCGCCGCGAACGAGCAACATGCGAACGCCGACCGTTCCCGGCGTGCGCTTCCAGTCGGCGATGACGTCGGCGACCGATGGGTCGGCAGGATCGACGGGTTTGACGACGGCGAAACGGTCGGGATGACTTTTGCGCACATCGAGCGCATAGCTCGCGTCATAACGATACATCGTGAACGCCGACACCAGGATCGCGCCGTCGACGCCGGCGGTGTCCATCGCCGCCACCATCTGATCACCGGTGACCTCGGGCGGCCCGGTCAATGCCGCGTGCCACGGCCGGCGGGGGTGATCGCGCTCATAGGAATGCACCTGGGCGTCGACGGTCAGCATGTGATCAAATCCCGCTGGATCGCTCTATCAG
>JBAPZR010001132.1:0-2516 GCA_049285335.1 Xanthobacteraceae bacterium
ACACTGACACACTCTTAGTGTTCGGGCTTGACCACATTCTTTCCGAGCAAGAGGCTGCGCCGGATGAGATCGCAGCCATTCGTGAGTGGCTTAAGCGTGAAGACACCTGCCTTTTGCTGGCGCCGCACCATGATGTCGGCTTCACCGACGACCTCAAACAACGTCAGATAGAATACCTCCATCACGGCGACGCACTCGTTCCACGCCAACAGCGCTTCGGGCAATATACCCGCTCACTGATGAAGGCGCTCGACGTACCAGTGCACAACACCTACGGACTCCGCCCGGCGCTCGTCAAAGGCACGAAGGAAATCGCACCGCTCACGGCGTTCCGCGATTTTGACAGGCTTGGTCTGCTCAAGAACGTTCCCACGTTGAATTTCCATCCACACTTGCCGCACTATGAAATTACCGAAAAGAACGGCAAGTCGATCCATCTCCTGGCGCGCCAGCCTATCGATCCCGACCGACCGCATCCCTTCACCGCGGCCGGCAACACGGAATTTAACTGCCTGCTTTGGATGCCACCAAATCAGCAGCGCGCAGGAAATATCGTGCTTGTCGACTCTACGAACTTCACCACACTCTTCGGCGGCACAGACAGCCTCGAGAACTTCTGGCGGAATCTCGCCGCTATGCCCTGAGAGCAAGAATCGTGGCGAGAGCGCGGACCAACTGCTGGGCGGGTGTCTTATTCGTGACGGTCTGCGTCGCGCGTTGCGCCGAGGCGGCTGATCTGCCGTCGACACACGGTCCGCAGCAATCGGCCGCGGAAGCGAGCTGCCTCGCAAGTCTGTGGAACTGGTGGAACGCGTCGGCCTCCGATTGTCCGCTCAGCTACGCCGGTTTCACCCTCTACGGCACGCTGGACGTTGGCTACGGTTACGACACCGCCGGGGTCAAGTTCGGGAAGTGGTACGACAAGGGCGTCTTCTACACGATCCAGAAGACCAGCGTAGGGCCGCGGTGGGCCTGGTCTCCCGACGCATTGAGCGCTTCAACGGTCGGCGTGAAGATGGAGGAGCCGCTTGTCGGCGACTGGCTTCTGATCGGCGCGGCCGAAATGGCCTATAATCCTTTTTCACTGTTGCCTGACAACGGTCCCAAGTCCCTCGTCGACAACAATCTCAATCCGCCGAGCCAGCAGACCGCGAACGGCGACTCAAGCCGCGCCGGCCAATGGGACAATTCGCTGGGATTTCTAGGCGTCAGCAACGCGACCTATGGCACGCTGACCGGCGGACGCTTGATTTCGCTCTCAAACGAAGTTGCTGTAGCCTACGACCCGACCCTATCGAATGCGTTCTCACTGATCGGCAATTCCGGACCCTTTCCCCGCTACGGGTACCCTGAGCTCGTGCGCGTTAATACCGGGCTTCAATATCGGCTGGAGTACGGAAACTATCGCGTGGCCGGCCTCGCTCAGATTGGAAACGGCTACGCGCTAGGCAACGGTTCAATGGGGGAATACGAGGCCCAGATTGGCGCTACCTTCGGCGGGTTCTCGGCCGACGCCGTCGTTCGCTATGCGAAAGACGCGGTATCTCTCCAAACCTTCAGCGGAAGCGATCTGCCGGCTGGATCCAATCCGGCTTCGGTCCTGCAGGCGACGCTCGCGAATATCGCCACATTCCTCGCGGCCGCCAGATACAAGTGGGACAAGTGGGAAATTTACGGCGGCTATACCTACGCCCGGTTGGCCAACCCGTCCGACGCCTTCCCGAACGGCTTTGCGACGATTGCGCCCGGCATCTTCGTTCCGCCCGGCGAGGTGAACGCCACCTTCTATGATGTCAACGAGATCTTGCACACAATCTGGACCGGCGCGAAATACGATGTCCGGGCCGACCTCAGCGTCGCCATGAGCTTTGCCTATCAGCGCCAGAATGACTTCCTACCGGCGCCCGCGACCTGCACCGGCTCCGGCGTCAATACCAGCAGTCCGAGATGCGCGGGCAGTCAGTCCGCAGTTTCGTTCCTGATGGATTACAAACTCGTGCCTCGCGCGGACCTCTACGGCGGCGTGATGATCACGAACGTCTATGGCGGTCTCGCGAGCGGCTACTTCAAGTCCCAAAACATCGACCCCACCATCGGCCTGCGAATCCGATTCTGAGGTGGACCGCGTGCCTGCATTTATGGGCTACTGTCGAGGCAGCCTTTGTTGCAGTCCTCTGGGCTGCGGCTTAGGCCGTCGCTGTCGTTCGGTACCTGCGGGCGAGCAGTAGATCGCTGAAGCGTGGGCGTGCCATGGGATGGCGTTTGCGTCGGCCCTAACCGAGGCGCCACCGCCGCTCGTCGGTGAAGGTGCATATGGCGCTGGTCGGTATAAGGATGCAGCGGGCCTTGGGCCGCGCCACTAACCGGCGAGCCCGCGATAGACGCTGCGAACGCGAGCGCAAGAGCGTTCAACGAATTCATCGCCCTCGCGATAACACGGTTGACACTCAAATCCAAGACCCAGCTTGCGTCTCATCGTCAATGCACGGGGTCAGGAAAAGGATGCCCCACTGTTG
>JBAPZR010001133.1:0-1546 GCA_049285335.1 Xanthobacteraceae bacterium
TGGTGCTCCACCGCACTGACCACTCAAATTGGCGGGTGGTATACCGTTTGTCCTACAGCAAGTCGAGCTTTACGGGGTGGGCGCTGCGTATGCTCACCATTAACATTCCCCAATCGAGTGGAAAAGCGGAGGATCAAATGAAACTAGCGTTAAGCTGCGCGTTGCTCGCCAGCGCACTACTGTGCCTGTCAGCCTGCAACAAGGCCGAATCTCCCGAGAAGGTCCAAGAGGACGTCGCCAAGGCCCTGAGCAAAGCGGCCGATGAGAACGCCAAGGCGGACGAGAAAGTGAAACAAGTCGAGGCCGAGGCCGCTAAAGACCGTGCGGATGCGTTAGCCAAGGTGGCTGACAAGAATGTCGACGCTGTAGCAGACTCTGCCGTTACTCAAGCTGAGGGCGAAACAGAAATCGCTCTAGCGAAGTGCCAGGCGCTGGGGGGTGACGCTCAAAAATCGTGCAGAGACGAGGCAAATGCGCATTTGGATGCCGTAAAAGCGAAAGCGAAAGCTGCCAAGTCTGACTGACGCAGGCCGCGGATCTTGCGATTCTGCATAGCGGCCTCTCAACACCGACGGCTTTGGGGTCGAGATGGGCCGTCGGCCAGCTATTGCCGGGCTATATGCTATTCGCGTTGAGTAGGGGTCGCATGAACTTGTTTGTGTCTAAGAACACAACCGCTTTCATCTCGAATGCGATCTGCCTCTATAAACTCCGTATTGACGCCAAAGTGACGGCGATAGGCTTCGTAGTCAGCCAAGCTTGGAAAGCTAAAAAGCGCCAATGCGCGGTCACTGGCCCCTTCTGAGGGCAGAAAATACCCATGGTGGTCGTCGCCGTATCGATTAACCAGTTCAATCCACCGCTTAGCAAATTGCTCAAAAGCGTCGATCTTCTTCGGGTCGATGACATGGTCCACTACACAGGTGATCATCGGCTGTACTCCTCAGCAATCTCTTTCCGGGCACTATGGCCTAGAGTAGCAAGGGTGCGGCTTCCCCACAGCGTTTAGAATTCTTGATACCGGTCGTTCGCCGCCGGCGGCACCGGGTCGAAACCCGTGACTCACGCGGAGGTAGACGACCTCGATCGACTTACGGATTCACCGGGGTGTTCGCAAAGGATTGAGGACCTCGAGTCCCAAAAAATGTTTTTCGTTGTCCGTTACAATCACGCACTCGTTCGTTTCGGCGACGGCAGCAACGATCATATCCAGATCGCCTCTGGGTTTCCCGGCGGCCCGACCTTCAGACATGAGACGAGCCCAGATCAGTGCCGCCTTCTCGTCAAATGGCAATATCCTCCCTTTAAATAGCGACTGTGGACCCTCCGGTCCGGCAAACCACGCGTCGAGTCGTTCGCGTTTCTTGCCCTTTGGTTTATCCAGTATGCCGCGGCGGATTTCAGCGATCGTCAGGGCGGAGATGAACAAATCGCCATCAGATTGCACACCCATCCATTCCAACAACGCTTCAGACGGGTCTGGCTTCGTTATATTGCTAATTATGTTCGTGTCGAGAAGGTAGCGGGTCAAAGGTCAACCTTGCGG
>JBAPZR010001134.1:0-4887 GCA_049285335.1 Xanthobacteraceae bacterium
CCACTATGCTGTCGATGCGACCCTTATCGATATGTAGCACGTAACGGTCATCACCGAAGCTGAGCGAGATCGATGAGGTAAACCAATGGCCGATCAACCTCATCTCCGGATCGCGATTTACACGATCTCGAAAAGCTTCGAGCCAGGCAAGTTCGGGAAATGTGGCAATCATCCTATGCCATTATGCAATTTTCTATGTGCTAAGCAGGCTCTTACTACTTCGGAACTGTTAGCTTGATTCCGGTGAGGGCGGCTAACTCGCCCTGGCGCTTTGTCTCCTGTCGCATATAGTCAGCCAGTAGCTGCGGGGTATTCTCGGCGGGCACTATCATACCGAGCGCCTCCATGCGGCTGCGGAACTCAGACGATTGCACCACTTGGTTAAGCTCCCTGTTGAGGTAAGCGATGATCGGCGCAGGGGTCTTTACAGGCGCCGCGAGACCGACAAAGCCGCGATAATCAAAATTTGAAAAACCCAATTCCTGCATCGTCGGTACCTCGGGCCAAGTCGCAATGCGTTGGGCCATCGCAATAGCGAGTGCACGTACTTTGCCGCCATCCGCTAACGGTTTAGCCTGGGCGTAGAACGCAAATGCGCCCTGGACTCCACTTGGCGACACGTTGCGGGCCGCCTCACCCGAGCCGGCATAGGGCACGCCTGCGATCTCGGTCTTAGCGAGAGCATTAAGTTGCGAAAGCGCCATTGCCGGCGACGTAGCCGGTCCGGACGTTCCAAAACTGATTTTATTCGGATTAGCCCTGGCATCGGCGAGCAATTCAGCAAGCGACGTGTAAGGCAGCGTTGCATCAATGACGAGCACCAGTGCCGGCCCTTCAACGACCATTCCGATCATCGCGAAATCGTCGATCGCGTTATATGGCACAGGAAGAAAATACAAATTCTGAGTGTCGGCGATCGAATTGGCGAACAGCGTGTATCCATCGGGCGCGGCCCGCGCTGCATAAGCCCCGCCCAGCGTGCCGGATCCTCCCGGCTTGTTCTCAACCACAACGGTCTGGCCGATGCGCTCCTGGAGCATGGCGGTAAGCACGCGCACGGGGACATCGGTCAACCCACCAACAGCGAACGGCACGATTACGGTGATCGGGCGATTTGGATAGTTCTGCGCCGGCACGTCCACCGACAAGAGTGTCTCGGTCACAACCACCCCGACCAGTATAAGGCTGACCCGCAGTAGTCCAAATCGGGATGGATTGGCCATCTGTGTTCCTGTGCATCTTTCCAGCTTCGCGCCGCAATGCCAAAGTCCCGGCCGCTTAGGCCACAACCATCATAGCATTGTGAAAGAGACTCGATGAATAAGAACGGCACCTCCGTTGTAGAGCCCCTGCTCCCAGTTGAGCTTGGTCCTGGCAAAATCAAATTTGCGCAGGGCATTAAGGCCGGCCGATGGGTCTTCGCGACCGGGGTGATGGCTCAGGACTTTATCAACGGCATCGCGCCGGACGTGCTAGCGGAAAGAGCGCCCCATGCAGGAATTCCCAAGCGCGAGAAGGAAGCGCTCCGCATCTTTGAGAATCTCGACGCCGTGCTGCGCGCCGCCGGCACCGATCGAAGCAACCTGGTACGTACTGACCAGTACTACACGACTGTTAAGGCGGTTCCACCTTATCAGCAGATCCGCCGCGAATTTCTCCAGGGACGTATCCCGCCCTCAACGTCGATTGCGCAGCGAAAGCTTCTGCTGCCGGATGCCGATATGAATATCCAGGCCATGGCTGCCATCCCCGGGAAGGGATTTGAGGTCGAACACCTCAAGCACGACCAACTCAAGGGGCGTCCCACCTCTGGGTACTCGCCCGCAGTCACAGTTGGCCAGTTCATTTTCCTTCCGGGTATAACGTCGCTTGCGGTCGGTGACGAGCCGCGGCGCAACGGGGTTGCCGCAGACGCGCTGATGACTGAGGGCGCGCAATGGGGTGGTCAGCCGATCAAACTCGAGACTGACTTCATCATCACCAAGCGAATAGTGGCCTCGCTCGCGTTGGCTGGCGCCAAACTCGAGGACGTAGTGCATGCGCAGGTCTATCTCACCGATCGCGAGGACTATTCGGCCTTCAACGAAGCTTGGAGGCGGCACTTTGGAGAGGCGGGTCCAACCGTGTCGATTATTCCGTGCATTGAGCACGGGCTTGCTCCCTATGACGGCAAGATCGAGATCAACGTGATCGCAGCGAAACCCGGCAGCTCCGCCAGCAAGAGGCATATCGGTGCTGACGTAGCAACGGCTTTTCGTCATCACCCCCAAGCTGTGAAAGCGGGTGATCTTTTATTTATACCGGCATTGATGGCGACCAATCATGATGGGCTGGTGCCGCGGGCCGCCGTGAACCCGCGACAACCGCATTTCTCATCGTCACCGGAGGCACAGGCCGAAGTGATCATCGACAGCATCGAACGCCTCTGCGAAGCCGCGGAGACCTCGCTCGCCAACGTGGTGCGTCTGCTGCTGTTCCATACTGACATTCGCGAGTTTTACACGGTCTACAAAGTCTGGGAGCGTCGTCTCCGCGCTCGTCCGGTGCCATTTTCAGCGGTTGAGGTGCCAGGACCGCTGCCGATGCCGGGGGCGACGGTGATGATGGAGACATGGGTTCACGCGGCGTGAAAAATTTGGCCGCTTCACACACGGTTTTCAACCGATGGGCGCTGCCGGACGAGGTGGCGGCGGCAGTGGCGTTCCTGGCTTCCGATGCGGCAAGCTACATCACCCGCACTGCGCTTCTTGTGGATGGTGGATGGACCGCCGTCGATGGCGCACCATCGGGATTGACGCAAGCCCATAGGGCCGAGCGTCAAGGGTCACGCTGATAAACTGTCGTACAAAGCCACCGGTCCCGAGCCTTGGAATTTTCTACTCGCCGAGCGCGAAAGACGACGTCCGACTTTGCGCCAAAACTCGCATCCGGCCATTGAACGCGGCCCGGTGAGTTGCGATTGACTGCATGGCTTCGCTTTCAGTGCATTGCGCGACAATCGTTTGACTTTAAGGCACTCGACCACTGTGATAAGCCATTTTTCTCAAGAAACTCTGACCTAGACTGCGGTTCTGAATAGGGAGGACCTTCGGTGGCACACTATGGGCATCTATCGCGCGTAGTTCTTTGGAGTTTCATCTCACTTTGCGGGATTGGATTGCCGTCAACGCCAGCATTGTCTGAGGACACAATCAACATCGGAGTGCTGGAGCCATTTACTGGCCCGTGGGCGAAGAACGGCAACGAATCCTACGTAGCGATGGAAATCGCGCGCGACATGATCAACGAACGCGGCGGCGTCCATGGCAAGAGGATCGCCTACATTCGCGGTGACGCGCCAGATCCGAGCGCAGGCAAGACCGAAGCTGAGCGTGTTATTACGCAAAACGATGTCAAGCTAATCACCGGCACGTACGCCTCTCCACTCGGCATTTCAATCAGCGCCGAGGCTGAAAGGCTTGGCGTCGTGCATTGGGAGACGATCGCATCGGCTGACATCATCACCAAGCGCGGATTTAAGCACGTTTTTCAAGTTGGCCCGGCGGCTAGCCGTTACGGCATAGCAGCAATGGATTTTACTAAGGAGGACCTCGCTCAACGACTTGGCAGGAAGTTCGAAGACCTGCGGATTGCGCTTCTTTGGGAAAACCGCGCGTTTGGCACGGCCGTCGGTACGGGCGTTCGCGCGCGCGCCAAGGAATTCGGCGTCAACCTGATTTTCGATGAAGGCTACGATCAGTTTATGACCGACATGACGCCGCTGGTGCAAAAGCTTAAAGACGCCAAACCCGACGTCCTGATCGCCATTTCGTTCATCAACGACACGATCTTGCTGCACCGCAAAGCGAAGGAATTGAACTTCTACGTTCCTGCGGTCATTGGCGTGAGTGCCGGACATTCCGTGCCGGATCTCAAGGATTCGTTAGGTACTGCGGTCAACGGAATTTTTGTTAGCGACCTTCCAGTGCTGGTCAATCCCAAGGCGCTGCAGCCCGATGTTGAGGCAGCTTCAGAAGAATTCAACAAACGGTACGAAAGCATCCAGCACCGCGTGCCAGCAGGCCACGCCGTGGCCTCGTTCGCAGCGCTTTGGGCCTTGTACACGGACGTTTTGCCGAAGGCTAAGTCGATGGACCCCGAGGATGTTCGAGCCGCGGCGCTGTCCATGGACCTGCCGGACGGAAGCCTTATTAACGGCAGCGGCCTAAAGTTCTCTAACTTCGACTTGCCGAACGACCCCAAAGACGCCGGGCAAAATATTCGGTCGGCAATCGGTGTGTGGCAGTGGCAGAATGAAGCTGCGCGCCAAGTCTATCCGAAGAAGCTCGCGACCGACGAAATCATCTCGGTGCCGTTGCCGGAGTGGTCGCAGCGTTAAGCGCGTTTGGATTTCGATAGATCCGGACTGTCAATGAATACGATTGCGCAACTCATCGTCTCAGGTGTGATGCTTGGCAGCATCTATGCCATCATGGCGATCGGCCTGACGCTGATCTTCGGAGTGCTTAAAATCGTCAACTTCGCCCATGGTGAGTTTTTGATGCTCGCTATGTACGTCGGCTGGGCGATCGTGACTGCAACGGGTTTGAGTGCCTACACGGCCATACTGCTGGTAGTCCCGATACTGTTTGGATTTGGCGCTGCAATATACCTGCTTATCATCCGCTCCGCGATCGACAAACCGCATCTGATCGTAGTTTTCGCGACGATGGGCCTTTCGATCCTGATGCAGAATCTGGCGCTGGTCATCATGACGGCGGACCTTCGTGACGTTCCGCCACTGTTCGGCGGCACCTCCCTGCAAATCGGGCCGCTCTATCTACGCGGTGAACTCGTTCTGGGCTTTTGCATCAGTGTAGCAATCACGCTGGCGCTGATGATTTTCAT
>JBAPZR010001135.1:0-1571 GCA_049285335.1 Xanthobacteraceae bacterium
CTTCTGGGACAGCTCCTCAACTTTCTTAGTGTCATGCGCGCGATCAGCCTGGTCGAGTTGATTACCCAAATCAGCCATTTCGCAAAATGTCTGGATCTTATGCTTGTCGCTGCTAATGATTTTGAAGGACGTGTCTGCGCAGATACAACCACCAGATATGATGCAGTTAAAAGCGGAAGCACAAAACGGCGGAAATTGCTAAAATCGCAATCACCGTAGGCCTGAAAATATGATTCGCAGCCATCGGTCGATCTCCGATCAGATCGCCCCGGACTCTTACTCGGTTAATCTCGGCGCATATAATTGCCGAATTGAGCCTTGCGTGTCGCCCACACAGCTTTCCAGAGTCCTTGACACATAATGTCTGTGGTGTCTGGAGGCCACCCACGTAGACGCTGCGATCATACCAGCTTGGCGTTCAGCGAAATTTCAACGTTGGGGACCGACTTGATTGTCGCCAAATAGGAGTGCAGCGCGGCGACGACCTGCGCGCCTTCCCCGACAGCCGCGGCAACGCGCTTGATGGATTTCGAGCGGACATCTCCGATGGCGAAGATGCCACGCCTGCTGGTCTCCAGTACATCGCGATCCCCGCCCGCGTCCTCGCCGGTCAGCACAAATCCCTTGGCATCGAGCCCGACATCGGAGCCGGCAAGCCAATCCGTATTCGGATCCGCACCGATAAACAAAAACAAGTGGCGAATCGCCCGACGCACTTCTTGGCCATTTGGGCCAACACGCCAGCGCACGGCTTCGAGAATGCCATCGTGACCTTCGAGACCGGTCACTTGTGCGCGTGTCAGTAGTCCGATGTTGGCATGCCCCTCGATACGATCGATCAGGTAGCGCGACATCGACGCGCCGATGTCGTCACCGCGTATCAGCATCCAGACTTTCGCGCTCTGGCTTGCGAGATAAACCGCGGCCTGGCCCGCAGAATTGCCACCCCCGATGAGGACGATTTCCTGTTTGGCGCACAGTTTCCCTTCGAGCGGCGTTGCCCAGTAATGCACGCTGGAGCCCTCGAATGCGTGGAGCTTTTCCACGGCGGGCCGGCGATAACGGACCCCGCTGGCAATGACGACCGAATGGGTTCTGACCTGCTCATCGTTGGACAATCGTAAAACGAAGTTGCCAGCGGCGTCTGTTTGCGCGCTCAATGCGCTCACTTCGTCGGGGATTGCCATTTCGGCGCCGAACTTCTCTGCCTGATTGTAGGCGCGCGCCATCAAGGCAATGCCGGTGATCCCAGTTGGAAAGCCGAGATAATTTTCAATCCTGGCCGATGCGCCAGCCTGGCCGCCAAAGGCGCGGCCATCGAGCACCAGCACGGAGAGTCCTTCCGATGCGGCATAGACGGCGGTGGCAAGGCCGGCCGGCCCTGCTCCTACCACGGCAACATCGTAGACACGCTCTGGATCGATGGGCCGGACGAAGCCAAGACAGCGCGCAAGCTGCTGCTCGCTCGGATTACGCAGCATTTGGCCACCCGGACAAAGCACGATCGGCAACTGGGATGGATCAACGCTAAATCGTTCGATGAGGGCTTTCGCCTCGTCATCGGTGCTGGG
>JBAPZR010001136.1:0-1573 GCA_049285335.1 Xanthobacteraceae bacterium
GTTGCGATGCTGCCGATGAGTCTGTTCATATCCCATCCCCGTTATCATTTTGTGCCATGCGGCGGTGAGACGCGAGGCCAAAGGAACACTCGAGATGATCCCCGATCAGCTGGTCTTTCGCAAAAAACTGAGCCGTCGGGCGGAGCGACCATCGTTCGCGCCCAAAGATCTTTGCTCGATCTCCGACGAAATTTGACGCAGCCATTTCTCGGTACGATCTGCCCGAACTTGATGGCGTCTGACCTCGGCCTTGAGATCGTTTATCTGATCGTGAGCGGCTCGAAGCTGATCCGCGAGATATTCCGCGGCCTGTCGTGCCTCTTGAAGGTCAGTCTCCGTCGTCTCTCCCGCGTGCTTAATAAACTCAAGAATAGCGTTTCCTGCCCGGTCCATCGTATCGGGTTCCGATCCGGTCATTTTCTCCTTCGGAGCATACGGGATAACGGTTCTCTGAGTCATAGCACCCTCCCACGCCTCACAAACCTGCTTCAGATATTTTCAGCGTCCAAATCCGCGCTACGCAGCTGCCCGAACTATTCGTCAACTCAAAATCGGTAGTTCAAGCCCAGCCGAACGACGTTGAATCGATCGCGAAAGGCAGCGTTGAACGACGCAGGCGCCGTCGGAGGCGCAACAAGAGCTGTGACTCGCACTGTTTGCGTGCCCAAGTCGACAAATTGATATTCGATCTTCGCACTCCAATGCTGGTCAAGCAGCCATTCGGCCCCGCCGCCTGCAGTCCAGCCCGTCCTGATTGCAGATGAAGCTCCGGTAAGACACGGCGCGTTAGCCGGACAAACGATCGCAATGTTATTCGGTAAGAGAACTTCACCAAAAGGGAATTGCGATGCGTAGTTCACCGAGCTAGCCACCCTGCCGTAAGCAAAGCCGCCAGTGCCGAACAGCAGCAAGTTTGCTGTTGCGAGGAAGCCCGCGCGGCCACGGGCAGTGCCATACCAGTCGGTGTCCTGTTGGGCGGTGGTCGCTTGGGTCAAGGTGGTTCCGCTTGATGAGAATACAGTGGACGTGCCGCTCGCCTGACCGCTCATGCCCGAAAAACTAAAATCGGTCTCCAGTCCCAATAACCAATGTGAATTCGGTTGCCAGTTGTAGCCACCCTCAAGCCCACCCACCAATCCGGATTGCGAGATTCGATAACCATTCGCCAAAGGCTGCTGGCCTGGTATCCCGAACGCGCCGCTCAGCAGTTCCGCAGCGATAGGATCATTGCCTGAATAATTAACTGCTTGGTCGCTCCAGCCGCCACCAAATTCGATACCGGCATAGAAACCGTTGGGCGGCGGCGCCTGCGGCGGCAGAGCCTTGTAGACTGGCTGATACAGGTCTGCCGCCGATGCCTGACTGGGAAGTAGGGCGCTTGCAAGCAGAGCACTTGCAAGCAGGGCAATGACCGCAACAGCCAATGATGTGAACAGATCTCTACGCATGACTTTACTCAGACTCTACGCAGGACATTCCCCATCTTTGACGGGGCAGCACTCACCACTACTCGCACCCAGTCTGAACACCTGATCGAATAGCATCAGCCGGCCGCTCAGACAGCAGATTTCGA
>JBAPZR010001137.1:0-2186 GCA_049285335.1 Xanthobacteraceae bacterium
ATCCGCGACAGTGCCGAAGATCAGTGTCGCTGGGTGGTTTCTCGCGGCACTGCCAGGCGGCGAGACTGAGCCGATCGCCGGTCGCATCGTCGAGGTTCCAGAGGATCTGGAACGCTTTGAGATGCGCGACGCGCGATCGCAGTTCATCGCTTACGTGCCACCCGGGAGCGTCGAACAGGGTCGGCAACTCGCAACCACCGGCGGCAATGGAAAGAGCACACCATGCACGACCTGTCATGGGATTAAAATGAACGGCGTCGGATTGGTCCCCGGCATCGCCGGGCGGTCGCCGAGCTACTTGGTGCGGCAACTTTACGATTTTCAACACGGCACGCGGGCCGGTCCTGGGAGTACGCAGATGGCACCCAATGTCATCAAGCTGACGCTCGACGACATGGTGGCGCTCGCGGCCTATGCAGCGTCGCTCCCGCCGTGAGCGACTTTAAATTTTGCATACATTTTTGCGCGGGCATGGATCGACGCTAAAACCTTCTGAGGCTCGGGCGCGACTCAGTTATTCTTCGCCGACCATGGCTCGATACGACATCCCAAAAGAGCTTCCAGAGTTTGTCGAGCATAGGCTGATGGTCTGTCCTTGCTGCCGCATCCTGTGCGAGCCGCGCGAGAGTGGTGAGTGTGAGAAGTGTGAGAATGAAGAGGGTTGGGTTCACTGGATTGATGCATGAGCGCCGACCATGGCTCGATACGACATCCCAAAAGAGCTCCCGGAGTTTGTCGAATGCGGGGGTGCATTTGTTCCTTCGGATGAGGCTACCCTTGAAGAGTGGCAGCGCCACAAAAATCCGGACAATTCGGTCAATCAGATTTTAGATCTCGCTAAGAAAATCGGACTTCCGGGCAACGTACCGCTGTTACCCCGCCTTCGAGCATTGGCTAAAGTCAATGTTGTTGCTTTCAATCGGAAATTTTGAAGGCTCTGCAGCGGTGGGATCGACGCCTATTTGGAGTTGTCGATGACGAGGCGCGGCCGCCGCCGATCGCGCTCGGCCGAGGTAACCTCTTGTCTCGGTCACGTGGCCCAGGTTTCCGACGCAACGGCCTGGGCCACACCTTCTAGTACCGTCCGCTTGCAGGCGTAATCGAACAGCGCTTTGGCGTCGAAAGCCAAGATTTCTCTCGTCAACTTATGGTCCTGACCACGACCGCGCGGAGGAAGCGTTGTCGTGGCTGGTCTTGTTTTGCCCACTGCACTTTTGGTGATCGCCGTCGTCGTGCTCGGCGCATTCCTGTTGTACATTTTTTTCGTGGCAACAGCGGCATTAGCCGTCGGGGGCGATGAACAATTACTTGAAATACTTGCTCGATGCTGGGCTCGGCGTCCTGATCATTGGTTTGGTCTGGTCGGGCGTGCGTAGATGGACGAACAACCGCAATGATGACCGGGCTGACTAATCAACGAACGTGCTCGAACATTCGACCAGAAGCCATCAACCGGCACGTCCTTCACCGACAGCCTATAGACACCGCTACCGTCGTTCTTGCTGGGCGTGATGGTGAGGTAAATCGCATCCTTATCGGGATTGAGTCCCCAGCCGGCTGCAGTTGCGATCAAGTGGCGCACGGGATCAACTTGATCTTTGCGGCCGCCTGCGTGCCTTAGATCGGGAAGTGTCTCATTCAGCACGAGCAACGCACCGCGCACCTTCTTCTGGCTGGCCTGATCCCAGTTGGGAACTTCCAGCCGACCAGGACCGCCTGGTTGTTCGACCTCGATCGCGTCCTGGAGCGCGCGAACACGCTGTAGATCCTCGGCGCTATTGGGATCGACCAGAGTGCGTACGGCCATGAACACATAGCGGGTGCCGATTTGCTGCCGCGTATAGGTGTGGCTACCCGCGCCATAGACCGTCCCGTAGGCGTAATGGTCCTCATCGATCACCAGCATCGTCATGAACCGTTGCCCCGCATCGGGCAGCGTGATGGTCACCGGACCTGCATCGAGATCGAAAACGCCTAACGAATAGAGCGTGTCGCGGTTTGGCCGCACGCCCGTGTTCTCAAGCGGAAGGTCGCGCAAGTGGGCGAACTTCCCGAAGCCACCCTGTTTTGCGAACATCTCGAAGTACATGTCGGTTTCGGCGCGATTGAAATTGTCAGGAGTGACAAGAATGGCGGTGCCGGATTGCGATGGGAGCGGTTTGCCCTTGCGCCGCAATCGCCAAGCA
>JBAPZR010001138.1:0-13450 GCA_049285335.1 Xanthobacteraceae bacterium
TCGTCGAATAAAGAAAGCGCCGCCAGCCGTGCGGAATCTCGTGCGCTCCCTCGTCGCCGTGCGCCGCGTGTGCCATCGCATCCATTGCCAGCTCCTGCGTTAGACCATTCGGCCGCTTGGTATTGCCTGCTATCTTACCGGACCGCCGGGATTTGCGCCGCGGCCACCGCATCATGCGCAGCGCTGTCGTCCGCGGCGTATTTCTTTTTGGCGTCGTCGAGCCACTTATTGAAATCGCTCTCGTTCACGACACGAACCACAATCGGCATGAAAGAATGATCCTTGCCGCACAATTCGGAACACTGCCCGTAGAACACACCTTCGGTGGTCGCCTTAAACCAGGTCTCGTTCATGCGGCCTGGAACTGCGTCGATGCGGATGCCGAACGACGGCACCGCGAACGAATGGATCACGTCGGCGCCAGTCACCAGCACATGCACGACCTTATTCACCGGCACCACCATCTCATTGTCGACAGTGAGCAGGCGCAGTTGACCGGGTTTCAGATCCTTGTCAGCGACCATCATCGAATCAAATTCGAAATTGCCGTTGTCGGGATAATTGTAGCTCCAAAACCACTGTTTCCCGGTCGCCTTCACCGTGAGGTCGGGATGGGAAGGAACCTCAAGCTGTGAGAACAGAAGCCGGAATGACGGAACGGCGATCGTTGCCAGGATGATGACCGGAACAATCGTCCAAATGATCTCGATGGGCGTATTGTGCGTCGTGCGCGAGGGAATCGGATTGGCCCGCCCATTGAACCGCACAATGATAATCGCGAGCAGGATCAGAACGAACAGCGCAATCGCGGTCGTAAGCCAAAACAGAAACGTATTAAAACGCGAGATCTGGTCCATGATCGGCGACGCCGAGTCCTGGAGCCCGATCTGCCACGGCGTCGGCTGCCCCAGCCCAGCCCAGGCCGCTCCAGCGCCTAAAGCCGTCGCACCCGCGCCTCCTGCGAAGGCGGCCAAACGTGAGAAAACTCTCATGCCTCGTTGTGCTCCCTGTTTGTGATCTCGGTCACGGCCACCGGCGATGGGCTGACCCCCGATGTTGACCGACCACCACGGTGACGCCGTCTGCTGTGACGGGTTTTGTCCCGCGGCGCTATGTCTCCGGCAGGCCTCATCGGATAGGGGAATTCCGGTTCCTCCAAACCACAAATCGATGACTGCTGCAATGCACTCCTCATCAGAGCGCGCAATGCCGCGGGCCATAACCGCACACGCGCCGCTTGCCCGTTGGCAAGGGCCGTTTCATCGACCTTGGCGTGGCCACAATGGCTTGATTGTGATGTTCTTGACACGGAGGGCTCACGATGTACGCAGGCTCGCGCGCCGACCGGCTGGCGCTGATGATTCGTCATGGTTGTGCCTTCCGGGCGCGGCTTGGCAGGTTGGTCAGGGGAACCGCTTATGGTGATATTTGACCGCAGATTGCGGATCCGGTCGTGGACCGCCGCACCGTTTGGCTTAGCCGGTGCGCTGCTCGGCGTCGGTGTTTTCATGATGGCGGCCATGATCTGGCCCAACCCCAGCTTGGCGCAGGGCGCCGTCAAATCCGTCCACGGTGATTGGCAGATCCGCTGCGACACGCCCCCTGGCGCGCAAGGTGAGCAATGCGCGCTCATGCAGAGCGTGACGGCGGAGGATCGGCCCAATATTGGTCTTACCGTCATCGTGCTCAAAACGTCCGACCAGAAGAGCCGCCTGATGCGCGTCGTCGCGCCGCTCGGGGTGCTGCTGCCGTCGGGGCTTGGGCTGAAGATCGACAATCAAGATGTAGGCCGCGCCGGCTTCGTGCGTTGCCTGCCGAATGGCTGCGTCGCCGAAGTCGTAATGGACGACAACCTGATCAAACAACTGCGCACCGGCCAAACCTCGACCTTCATTATTTTTCAGACGCCGGAGGAAGGCATCGGCTTTCCCATGAGCCTCAAAGGCTTTGGCGAAGGCTACGATCAGTTGCCGTAATTTCTAAGCGCAAGCCGAAGCCGCCGGATTGCACCGGGCCGCCGGTTTTTGCCAAACTGCCCGGTAGAAGATTGCGCGGCAAAGGAATCAAAGCATGCGAGCCGATCGCATTCGCGCGGTGATCGTCGCGGCGCTCTTTGCCACAGGCGTTGCGGCAGCAACGCGGGTGCAAGCGCAGGGCGGCTATCCCAATCACCCGGTGACTTTGATCGTTCCTTATGCTCCTGGCGGCGTGGCGGATGTCGGCATGCGGCTCTTGGGCGAAAAGCTCTCGGCGCGGCTTCATCAGCAATTCGTCATCGAGAACCGTCCGGGCGCCGCCGGCATCGTGGCCGCTCAAGCCGCGGCAGCCGCGGCACCCGACGGCTATGCGCTTTTGATGACAGGCAATAACACCGCCATTGCGGCCGCTTTGTTCAAGTCGTTGCCCTATGACGTTCTGACCGATTTTGCATCGGTTTCGACAGCGGCCTTCTTCAATATGTTGTTGGTCACGCGCGCTGGATCGCCGCTGCGGTCGGTGCAAGACGTGATCGCCGCCGCGCGCGCCAATCCCGGAAAACTCAATATCGGCACGATCAATCCCGGCAGCACACAGAACCTCGCCGCGGAGCTCTTCACCAGCACGGCAGACATCAAAGCCGCGGTCGTGCCGTTTCGCACCTCGCCGGATATGGCGAGCGCCGTCCTCCGCGGCGACATCGATGTCGCCTTCGAATTCTATGCGGCCATCGATGGTCTTCTTGCCGACGGCAAATTGACAGCGATTGCCTCGGCCGGACTGACACGCGCCGCCTATCTGCCCAATGTCCCGACCGTCATCGAAAGCGGCCTCAAGGACTACGAGGTGACGAGCTGGAATGGGCTTTCGGCGCCGGCAGGCACACCGCCCGCGATCATCGCTTCGCTCAACCACGCCATGGAGGATGTCATTCCCAGTCCGGACATCCAGAGCAAGGCGGCCATAATGGGCATGACCATGCGTTGGAGCACGCCTGAGGAGATGACCGCCCGAATGAAGGCCGATATCGCCAAATGGGGCGCGGTAATCGAAAAGGCCGGCATCGCCAAGCGCGACTAGCCCCCTCCTCGCGCCGCCCGAAAACCCCTATCTAGAGGCTGCATGCATCAGGCAAGGACATTGCAATGACCGATATTTCCACCTCGCTCGTCGACCGCGCCGGCCTCGACCGGCAGCGTTTGGGAAAGCTCATCTCGCGCGGTCTTGATGGCGCCGACGACGGCGAACTCTTCCTCGAATATCGGCAGGCCGAGGTGGCGACTTTCGACAATGGGCGGCTGAAGCAGGCGACCTACGATACGTCGCAGGGTTTTGGCTTGCGTGCCGTTAAGGATGAGGCGGTCGGCTACGCGCACGCGTCCGACGTTTCGGAATCCGCCATAGAGCGTGCCGCCGATGCAGTGCGGGCGGTCAACGGCGGCTATTCCGGGCACTACGCCGCGCCACCGCCGCGCAGCAATGTCAAACTCTATGGGGAAGAAAGCCCGCTGAGCAGCCCCTCCTTCGAGGTCAAGGCGCGGCTCCTGCAAACCATTGACGCCTATGCGCGCGCCAAGGACCCGCGCGTGCGGCAAGTCACGGCCAGCCTCGCCGCCACGTGGCAAGCGGTGGAAATCCTGCGCGGCGATGGCGAGACCTACCGCGACATTCGGCCCATGGTCCGCGTCAACGTGTCCGTCGTTGTCGGCGACGGCAACCGGCAGGAAACCGGTAGCGACGGCTATGGCGGCCGCGAGAGCTACGAGCGGTTCATCACCGCCGAGGCCTGGCAAGGCGCGGTCGACAACGCCGTGCGTCAGGCGCTGATCAATCTCGAAGCCGTGCCGGCCCCTGCGGGCGAAATGGACGTCGTGCTCGGATCGGGCTGGCCGGGCGTTATGCTCCATGAAGCCGTCGGCCACGGGCTCGAAGGCGATTTCAATCGGAAGAAAACGTCGGCTTTCGCCGGACTCATGGGGCAGCGCGTCGCCGCCAAAGGCGTCACCGTCGTCGACGACGGAACGATGGCGCGACGCCGCGGCTCACTGTCCATCGATGACGAGGGTACGCCGACCAATCGGACTATCCTCATCGAGGACGGCATTCTCGTCGGCTATATGCAAGATCGCCAGAATGCCCGGCTGATGAGCATGAAGCCAACCGGCAACGGCAGGCGCGAAAGCTTCGCCCATGTGCCGATGCCGCGCATGACCAACACCTATATGCTCGCCGGAACGTCCGATCCGGATGAAATCATCGCTTCGGTCAAGGACGGCATCTACGCCACCTATTTCGGCGGCGGCCAAGTCGATATCACGTCGGGCAAATACGTCTTCCAGTGCACCGAGGCCTACCGCATCGAGAACGGCAAAGTCGGCGCGCCGATCAAAGGCGCAATGCTGATCGGCAACGGGCCGACCGACCTGCACCGCATCTCGATGATCGGGAACGATCTCAAGCTTGATAACGGCATCGGCACCTGCGGCAAGAACGGCCAGGGCGTGCCGGTCGGCGTCGGCCAGCCGACGCTGAGGATCGACCGCATCACCGTCGGCGGCACCGGCTAGCGCGGATTTTGTCGAGGGTCTACCGCACTACGCCGGAAATGCAGCATGGCCGGCGGCGCGGCGGCTTGATCGCTTCTTTGAGGAAACAGCGGGCGGAAGCCGAGCCATAGCCGGGACGGCGATAGGTCCAGGCGCGGCAGCGCGGGTCGGCCTGACAGGCATCGGCACAGGCTTTGCCCCTGGCGTCCGGCGGCGTTTCGAACGAGCGGTAATCGCCACCGATCCGGTCGATCGAAAATTCAACGGCGCCCGCCTGCGGCTCGATTACGCCAGCGCCGCGGACGCCGGATACGCAGCAGCTGGATTCCTTAGCCGGCACCACTTCGCGCTTGAGCCAGCACATCGCCGGCGAGCCCGAGCTCGATGGATAGGAAAAGCTCCAGGCGCGGCAGTTTTTCTCATGCTCGCATCGGCTTGCGCAGACCGCGGGATCCCCGGTCGGCACCGGGGCGCTGCTATAATCCCCGCCGGGCCGGTCGTAGCCGGTTTGGGCGAAGCTCGGCGTCCCGCTGAAGAGCGCCAGCGCGATGAGCGCGGCAAGGCCAATCGTGGCTGCCCGCGTCATGGGGACTCGATCATGGGGACTCGATCATGGGGGCTCTCTTACGCTCCCGATCCTTTCGTCGCGCTCCCGCCCCCAGCAGAACCCGCTTCCTCAAGAAATACCACAAGAATTTTGTGACAATCGCGCCTTGCTGGTTACTCGGCCCGCTCCCTTGGATACCAGCCTTAACGAAAATGCTTCGATAGTTTCAGCCCCTGCGCTTGATAATTGGAACCGATGCTGCTGCCATACAGGCGATCGGGACGCGCCAGCATTTTTTCATAAACGAGACGGCCGACGATTTGTCCATGCTCGAGAATGAACGGCACTTCACGCGAACGCACTTCCAACACCGCGCGAGAACCCAAGCCGCCGGCGCCGGCATAGCCAAAACCCGGATCGAAGAAACCGGCATAGTGGACGCGGAATTCGCCGACCAAAGGATCGAACGGCACCATCTCGGCGGCGAAGTCGGGCGGCACCTGGACGGCCTCGGTGGACGCCAGGATATAGAATTCGTCGGGATCGAGAATGAGGCTTCGATCGGCGCGCGCGCCGATCGGCTCCCAGAAATCGGCGACCTCATAGGCGGCGCGCCGCTCGACTTCGATGACCGCGGTATGCCGCTTGGCGCGAAAGCCGACGATGCCGTTGCCGTGAATGCCGCCGTCGAGGCCGCCGGCCAAATCGATGCTCACGGCAACGCCGTCACCCATGACGGCCTCCGTGCGATCGACCAACCGTTCGCGCGCATGCAATTCACTCAAGGCCTCAGGCGAAAGCGCCGCATCGCCGCGGCGTAAGCGCAATTGCGAAAGCCGCGAGCCTTTGCGCACGAGCACGGGAAAAGTCTTCGGGCTGATCTCGGCGTAGAGCGGTCCGTGGTATCCGCCGGAGACGCGATCGAAGCCGCGCGTCTCGTCGGCGATGACGCGCGTAAACACGTCGAGCCGGCCGGTCGAGCTTTTCGGATTGGTCGCCGCCGCGATGTCGGAAGGGAGCGCGAGGCTTTCAATCAACGGCACGATATAGACGCAGCCCGTCTCCAGCACCGCGCCGGTCGCGAGCGAAAATTCGTGAAGCTTCAGTTCGCCGATGCGCTCGGCGACAGTGGTGCCGGGCCCCGGCAAGAAGCTCGCGCGCACGCGGTAAGCCACCCCGCCGAGGCGAAGGTCGATACTGGCCGGTTGAATTTGGTCCGGCGCGAACGGATAGGGGGCGCGAATCCCGCCGGCTTCCGCCAGTGCCGCGATCATGCGGTCAGGCAGAATTCCACGATCCGAAGGGGCGAAGGTCAAAGCCATGCGAGGGCCGTTAGCGATCTAATCCAGTGCCCGGTTTGACGCAAAGATCGCCACGGCGTATACACCACTTTATTCCGTGGTCATTTGAGCCGGCCGGCTTGCAGCCACGTTAAACAACTTGCTAAAAGGCCGGGGACGCGTGAGCCCGGCCTGAGGATTTTCCTCCCGGCCGGGTTTTTGTTTTGGCCGATCTGCCTCGGCCAAAATGCTTGCTGGCTAGGAGGGCCACATGTCAGCGTCCGCAAAAAAGGGTTACCGCCCTGAAACTTGCCTCGTTCATTCCGGCACGTTGCGTTCGTCATTTGGCGAGACGTCGGAAGCGCTTTTTCTCACCCAGGGCTATGTCTACGACAATGCCGCCCAGGCGGAAGCCCGCTTCAAAGGCCAGGATCCCGGATACCAATATTCCCGCTTCGCCAATCCGACCGTCGACATGTTCGAGCGGCGCATGGCGGCGCTGGAAGGCGCCGAGGCGGCGCGGGCGACCGCAACCGGAATGGCGGCCGTGACTTTATCGCTCGTCGGCCAGCTCAAAGCCGGCGATCACGTGGTCGCGTCCAAGGCGATGTTCGGTTCGTGCCGCTATGTCGTCGAGGATTATTTGCCGCGTTTCGGTGTGGCCTCGACACTGGTCGACGGCTGCAACCTGGCCGCCTGGAGCGATGCGGTGCGGCCGAACACCAAGACGTTCTTCCTGGAAAGCCCGACCAATCCGGCGCTCGACGTCATCGACATCGCTGCCGTGGCGAAGATCGCCCACGACGCGGGCGCGACGCTCGTCGTCGACAACGTGTTCGCGACGCCGCTGTTTCAGAGCCCGCTCGCGCTCGGCGCCGACTGCGTCGTTTATTCGGCGACCAAGCACATCGACGGCCAAGGGCGCTGCCTCGGCGGGGTCGTCCTCGCCTCGCAAAAATTCATCATGGAAAAGATCCATGTCCTTATTCGCCAAACCGGCCCATCGATGTCGCCGTTCAATGCCTGGGTGCTGCTCAAGGGCCTCGAGACGCTAGCCGTGCGGGTGCGGCGGCAGACCGACAGCGCAGCGACGCTTGCGGTCGCGCTCTCCGAGCATCCGAAAATTTCGCGCTTGATCTATCCCGGCCGACCCGATCATCCGCAAGCGGCGATCGTGCAGAAGCAGATGCGCGGCGGCTCGACGCTCGTGGCATTCGAAGTCAAGGATGGCAAGCGCGGCGCCTTTCGGTTTCAGGATGCGCTCAAGCTCATTCGCATCAGCAACAATCTCGGCGACGCCAAGAGCCTGATCACGCATCCGGCAACGACGACGCACCAGCGCCTCACGCCGGCGCAGCGCGCCGAGCTCGGCATCAGCGATGGCTTGGTGCGCGTGTCCGTTGGGCTGGAACATCCCGACGATATCGTCGAGGATGTGCTTGCCGCGCTCGAGACGGTCTGAATGCGGATTTAGGGAACGATCGCGTTGGTCGACAGAACGTTCTGGTGGACCGAGGCCGCCGCGATCGGCCGCGTGGCGGCTTCGGCGATCGCCGTGCCGAGAAGCTTGGCGACGCACGCGTAGCTCCAGTCGTTCATGTGCAGGTGATCCGGCGACACGAAAGTGTCGAACGACAGATTCTGTACGTCATGCCAATCGCGCATTACGGCGAACCGTCGGAACAGATCGACGTTCTCCTCCTTCGCGGCGAGCGCAATCTGATCGACCATGCCGGGGGTTTCCGACTTGGCGAGAACCGCCGGCGCGAATTGCGGATCGATCAGGACGACGTCGGTCCCGGAATTTTTGAGTTCCTCGATGCCTTCGCGAAGCTCGACGTTGTGAGAGCCGAGCGGGTGATCGCGCAGCACGGAATTAGTGCCAATCTGCCACAATACGAGCTGCGGATGCGCCGCAATTACGTCGGAGGCGAACCGCGCCATCATGTTATCGGTCTCTTCGCCATTGACGCCGCGATTGAGGACGGTGATCTCGTGGCTGGGAAATTTTGCCCGCAGCTCGACGCCAAGCCGGCTCGGATAGTTCGCCTCCGGCGAGGTCGCACCGGCGCCCGCGGTCGAGGACGAACCGATCGCAACAATCGTGAGCAGCTGGCCGCTGGCCAAACGCCGCATGGTGTGGAGCAACGGCCGATCGAAACGGACGAATTCTGGCGGCGCAGTGCAGGCAAGCGCTGACGCTGCGCTTGATGAAACGGCCTTGGCCGCGGAGGCTGCCGACCCCGGCGCGGCCTGGGAGACGATATGCTGTGCGAGCGCGGAGACTTGCGCATGCGCAGTGTGCGCCGCAGCAAATTGCAGTGCAACAAAAAACGCCGAAGCCGCCGCAGTCCACCCCTTGGAAGAGATTTTTGTTTGCTTATTGAACTTCATTAGCGCGTCGTTTGCATTCTTGCGGGATCGAGATGTGCAGCATTGACGATTTGCGATGCAAGCGCCCGACCAATACAATCATGAACTCGACGCGCCATATCATACTTCTTAGTGGCGGCATAGAGGTCGAACGTTCCGACGTCATTCCAGTATTTCATGATACCGAGCCGGTCGAACAACAGCGCGTTGCGCTGTTGAGCGACGAGCCGCATCACATCGGCATAAGTTGAAACGTCGAGCATCGATGCAGTGCGCGGACTGTATTGCATGTTCATCAGAATGACGTCGGCACCGGCCGTTTGCATTTTCTCAACGCCGCTATCCAAGCTCGCGTGAAAGTCGTCCGGTTCGACGCCGTTGATCGCATCTGACGTTCCGGTCTGCCAGACCACGAGACTGGGCTTGTCTGCCGAGATTACCTTGTCCAGCTCGTCAAGTAAGTTGGCCGTGGTTTGTTTCGACTGAATATGTGCGGTTACCTTAACCGCAATGCCGGGCAATTGCGCCTTGAGCGCATCTTCCAGCCGGGCCGGATAGGCGAAATGGGCGCCGTCCGGCCCCGGCAGCGCCGACGATCCGGTGCCAAGCACGCTGATGTCCAGCCGATGCTTGTCCTTCATCTCATCTGTCGCGCGCGTGAGATCGATTTCGCTTTCGACGAGCGACGCCGGAACGTCGCATTCATCCGGTTGCGGCGCAGCGAAGGCGGCGCAGTCCGGCAAAGCGCTGAGCGCGATTGTGGCGATGAGTGCGGTAATCAGTTTCATGCCTCGCCTCCCGCGAGGTCTGCGTCCGGTGGCTTCGTGCGCGAGCTGGGATGTCGCCCTTCGACCTGCTTGTACCACGACAACAGACTGGCTGTCGCGACCATGATCAAGATGCCAACAAGGCTGATCAGCGTCTGAATGAGCGGACCTCCCGACCATTCGCTGATGATGAATTGGCCGGCGAAGGCTAAGAATACGCCAAGGCAGAAAATTTCGAGCGAGTGCTGGCCGCAAAGGATCGCGGGACGCAAATAACGCGATTTCAGCCGCGGCCAATCGCGCGGCACGAAACGCACCGTCACCGCTGCGAGTGCAAGGAAATGAGCAAACCGCAACACGTCGAGATTGGTTTTGTCGATTGGGTACATCCAGTCGCTGAGCCAGACCGGGACGAAGCGGGCGAGCGGCTCCACGTACCAGGTCAAGGTGATTGCGAAAGCGAATACGAGGTATGCAATCGCCAACGCCAGCACGATCCGCGAACGCAGAACCGCGGACAGGCGCTGCGCTCCGCCAAGCGCGCACCACGCGCCAAACACGAACAAGAGCTGCCAGGCAAACGGATTGAAGAACCAAACGCCGTTCGGATAGGCTGGCAGATTCCAATCGAAATTCCACGCCAGCACATAGAGCAGCGCCGACCCGGCCAGCGCCAAGGCCGGCTGGCGTATCAATAGCCAAAGCATCGGCGGGAAAAACAACAGCAGCACAATGTAAAGCGGCAGCACGTCCATATTCACCGGCTTGAACTTCAAGATCAGCGCCTGGAATATCGTGATGTCCGGTTGTTTGAGGAAATCGAGGATATTCATTTCCTCGGCATAGAGCGGATTATCGAAGGTCGACGCAACGTAGGCGATTTCGGCCATGAAGATCGTGAACAAAAAAATGTGCGCGACGTAGATTTGCCAGGCGCGCCGCAGCACGCGCGCGCTCGCGATAACGACGCCACGCTCGCGCATGGCGCGGCCATAGACGAAAGCCGCTGTGTAGCCGGAAATGAAGATGAAGATCTCAGTTGCGTCGCTAAAGCCGTAGTTGCGAATGGTGAACCAGTTGGCAATGTTTTGCGGAATGTGGTCGAGAAAGATCAGCCACAGCGCGATCCCCCGGAACAAATCGAGCCGCAGATCGCGTTCGGTCGTTCCGGCCGTCGGCAACACAACCGTCCCCGCCGGTTCGACAAGCCTTGGCCTCACGAAATGCTTCGCAATGGGCTTCACGACGGGTTTCACGATCTTTTTGAACCTTACCGCCGCCGGAGCGGCCGATTCGGCCGGGTCATCGCCCGACTCTTCAGCCAAATCAGGGCGGTTTTCCAATCTAGTCCGGCACGGGCCGCTTGAGAAAGGCCGCCCTGACAGTTATGCCATTAGCAAATCTGACGCCACTCATGCCGCCGCGCCGGCCTGAAGCTGGCACGATCTGGAGACCGGCGTCGATGTCAACAGGAAAGTCGGTGCATAGCTCGCCATGTATCGTGCCCTGACCCGCAACATTGAGGTTGTGGTGACCCCGCGCTTTGTCGCCGATCGCTCGTCGCCGGAGAACAATTACTTCTTCTGGGCGTACACGATCTCGATCACGAATAAGGGAACTGAAACTGTGCAATTGAAAACCCGCCACTGGCGGATCACCGATGCTCACGGCAAGCGTCAGGAAGTACGCGGCGCCGGCGTGGTCGGCGAGGAACCGGTGCTCAAGGCGGGCGAGGTTTTCGAATATACCAGCGGCGTTCCGCTTCAGACTCCGTCGGGCTTCATGGTCGGCACCTATGGAATGGTAAGCGCAAGTGGGGAGCATTTTGAAATCGACGTGCCGGCTTTTTCACTCGACAGCGTCGACGGCGGCAAACGCACGATCAACTAGCGCGGATTGACGGCTCTCTCACGTCATCCACTGCGGCCCCAAGGCGCCAGCGCGAACCAAAACACAAATAGATTCATTAACTTATGGAACAACCGAGGCGACCATGTGCCGACCATCATGGCGTCGGGTTCGGGGCCGCGATCTCGCTCGGAGCAAACACGTAGGTTGAACTGCAAAACTCGCAGGTGACGGTGATGCGGCCATCCTCCACCATGTCGTCGCGATCTTGTTGCGAGAAGCTACGCAGCATGTTCTCGACACCGTGCCGCGAGCACGAGCACTGCGCGGCGACGTGAGCGGCACGGAATACGCGAACGCCGCGCTCGTGAAACAATCGATAGGCCAGCCGTTCGTTGGAAAGCGCCGGATCGAGCAATTCGATGTCGCCAACGGTAGCCACGAGCGAACGCCCCTCGACCCACGCTTCATCCTCCGGCAGCACGTGCGGTGCGGTGCCGGGCGGCGCATCGCCGGGATCAAGGTCGGCGCGGCGCGCGCGCTCGGCCGAGTTGGGCAAAAACTGAAGCAAGATGCCGCCGGCGCGCCAATGACGGCGCGGACCGCGTTCGCCCGCGCGAAACTCTTCGCCGACCGCGAGCCGCACCCGGGTTGGAATTTGCTCTGAACGCGTGAAATATTCATGCGCAACCGCTTCGAGGCCGCCGCCTTCCAGCGGCACGAGCCCCTGATAGCGGCTCATTTCCGGACCTTGATCGATCGTCATGGCGAGGTGACCGCGGCCAAGCAGCTGGCCGGGCGTGGCCTCGCTGCTTGCAATGGCGGCCGCCACGCGCGCGGCGTCGAAGCGCGCGCAGGCGCGCACGTTGCCGGGCGAGGTGAAATCGACCACCAGCATGCGAACCGGACCGTCGCTTTGTGTTTGCAAGATGAATCGGCCCTCGAATTTCAGTGCAGAACCCAGCATGACCGTCAGCACGATGGCTTCGCCGAGAAGCTTCGCCACCGGCACCGGATAATCGTGGCTGTTGAGAATGGTGTCGACAGCCGCGCCGAGCCGCACGATGCGGCCGCGCAGGTCGAGCGCCTTCACTGCGAAGGGAAGTATCGTGTCGTCGAGGCTGGTTTCCGCGGGCTGACGAACCGGGATGGCGAAGTCGGGATGGGTCATTGTTGCGGAATATAGGTCCTGTCGAGCCGATTGTGAGACCCGCGCCGAGCCGCCCACACGTGTGGTGGATGTGAAGTTCCTACGGATTCTGCGGCACATGCGCAGTATCGCGGCGGCATTTGACTGGCGACTGACCTCACCGGCCATTCGCTTCGAGACACCACGTCAAAATGCCCTTCTGGGCGTGCAATCGGTTTTCGGCTTCGTCGAACACGATCGAATGCGGCCCGTCGATGATCTCGTCGGTGACTTCCTCGCCGCGATGCGCTGGCAGACAGTGCATGAAAACGGCATCCGGCTTGGCGCGCGCCATCAGCCGGGCGTTGACCTGATAGCGCTTGAGCAGATTGTGGCGGCGCGCGCCGTTACGGTCGCCCATCGAAACCCAGGTATCGGTGACGACGCAATCAGCGCCTTTCACCGCTTCGTCCGGATCGCTGCCGATCGTGATCGCCGCGCCGGAGGATTTGATCCACTGGAGGAGCGGCTTCTTTGGCGCCAGTTCCGGCGGCGTCGCCACGCGCAAGCGGAACTCGAAGCGTTCGGCGGCGTGCATCCAGGATGTGAGCACGTTATTGGCGTCGCCGGCCCACGCGACGGTGCGGCCGCGGATCGGGCCGCGATGCTCCTCGAATGTCATGACGTCGGCCAGGACCTGGCAGGGATGCGAACGGCGCGTAAGACCGTTGATCACCGGAATGCTGGCGTGGCGCGCGAGCTCGATGACGGCGGCCGGATCGAGCGTCCTGATCATGATGACGTCGATATAGCGCGACAGCACGCGCGCGGTGTCCGCCAGCGTCTCGCCGCGGCCGAGCTGCATTTCTTCTGCGGTGAGAAGAAGGGTGTCTCCGCCTAGCTGGCGCATGGCGACTTCGAAAGACACACGCGTGCGGGTCGAGGGACGCTCGAAAATCATGGCCAGCGTCTTGCCGGCGAGT
>JBAPZR010001139.1:0-3788 GCA_049285335.1 Xanthobacteraceae bacterium
GCCATGGGTCGCCCAACGAGTGTGCCCGATGCCGATCGTGCCTTGAAGCGGCTCTTGCGCTAGCCTGCTCTCGAGGTTTTTCAGCTTGCCCTCGGCGCGGCGCCGCGTGAGCCTGCCGTCCTCGAGCGTGGCAACGCCCGCGGAATCGTAGCCGCGGTATTCGAGGCGCTTGAGCGCGTCGATGAGTTGAGGCGCCGCCGGCTCCTGCCCGATGATCCCAATAATTCCACACATCGGTCTCGTTGCTCTCCTGATGGGCACGATGGCGCCAATCCGCCGAGCCAATAGCGCTTAAGCCCTTACGCGCCTCGCCGCCAATCGTGAAGCCTCTAAGCCGAGGCTGATTAAGTTTCAAAACTTCGACATCGATCGGCGATTGACGCCGGAAATCACATTACTTTTCGTTCCATGACATTTTCGGCGACCGTGCGGCGGCCTCGATCGCGCGACTGCGCCGTCTTTTTGCCGAGCGTCTTAAGCCTTCGCAAGCGCGTTGCCCAACCTTCCTTAACGGTTTGGCGGCTTCGCCCGAGCGCCAGCGCCTGGGCCGGCACGTTCTGTGTAATCACCGAGCCGGAGCCTATATAGGCGCCGTCGCCGATCCGGACCGGCGCAACCAACGCGCGCCAGCAGCATCATCAGGATCGGAAAGTAAACCGCAGGGATGATGATCGCGAAGGCGAGCGGAAAAGCCGTGAGCAGGCCCAATCCGCCGAATATGAGCCAGGTCTCGTTGCCGTCCCAGACCGGTGCGATCGAATTCATTACCGTGGCGCGCGCCGTATCGCCCCGCACCAGGCCGTAAAGCATGCCGACCATCCGTAGTGGGCACTCGGACAACGGCCATCGTCGGAAGGCCACGTCTATTGCGCTTAAGCAATACATCGCTTGGCCGAAAGGCTGCGACGCGGTCATGCCATCATCGCAGTTTGGGACGTTCTTGCTGTGCTGCGTGAAAGACCCTGATCGTAAGCGATTGGCTTCCTTCTATTCGGCTCTTCGGAAACACGCCGCTTGGTTGGCCGCGGGTGCAAGCCACATTCGCGCACGTCCGCTTTACCCCTGAAAGCGGATACTTGACCGCAATAACGTCCGTTGATGCTTCGTCATTCGCCGATCTCCGTGGTCCGGGCGGCATTGAATAATTCCCGCGCCAAGGCCAATCATTTGAGCTATATCGGCGACGCGTTCGTCGGCGCCAATGCGAATGTCCGCGCCGGCACGATTACCTGCAATTACGATGGGACCGCGAAACATCGCACCGAGATCGGCAAAGAAGCGTTCATCGGGTCGAATTCGGCTCGTCTTCCGCGGCGTCGCATTCGAATTCCGCTTCAAGCATGCGGCGCTGCGACGCCTGTGGGATGGCGCGTTCTGCGCCGGCTCAGTGGTGGCAACTTTCGCGCAAGGCATCGTGCTCGGTGCGTTCATTCAGGGCTTTAAAGTCGATGGCCGGCAATTCGCCGGCAGTTCGTTCGATTGGCTCGCCCCGTTTCCGCTCGCCACCGGACTGGCGCTGATGTTCGGCTATGCGCTTCTAGGCGCGTGTTGGCTTATCCTCAAAACCGAAGGTTAGTTGCAGCACTGGGCGCGACACGCCGCCGGCATTTGCCTTGTTGCGGTTCTCGCCGCGATCGCCGGCGTGAGCATCTGGACGCCGCTCGCGCATCCCGACATCGCGCAACGCTGGTTCAGCTGGCCGAATATCGCCTTCCTCTCCCCGGTGCCGATCGTCACCGCCTTGATTGCGGTCGGGGAATGCGAAGCGCTGCGGCGCCGCCACGAATTGTCGCCGTTTCTTGGCGCCATCGCGCTATTTCTGATGTCGTTTATCGGGATCGCGATCAGTCTGTGGCCGATGATCGTGCCGTACCGCTATACGCTGTGGCAGGCGCCGCCAGCACGCAAGCCTTTCTCCTGATTGGCACGCTGTTCCTGCTGCCAATCATTCTGATGTACACGGCCTGGTCCTATTGGGTGTTCCGCAGCAAAGCGCGCGGGATTGCCGGTTATCATTAGCGTACAGCCGATGCTCAAAATGACGCAAACCGCTGTGGCGTAGCTTGGCCAGGCTTTGTGCTTGCCAACGAGAATTGTTACCGCATGCGAATTATGAGAGGGGAAAATCTATACTCGAAAAACTGGCAACGACGAAAGCCATAGCATCGCGAACCGGACGTAACATTAGGCTGTTCGGTCCGCGGGCGCCGCCCGAAGAATAGACCTCGCCATACCGGCAGAGCGAGAGTAACCAGATATGGCGCGCGTACTACTCCCATTATTCACTCGTCACTCCCGCCGCGGAGAAGTGGCACCATCGGGACTACTCGCCATAGGTGACCCGCCTTTGTTCGCGCACGATCGACGGTGGGACACCTATGATTTGGTGACTCAAAGTTCGATGAGCGAGCGCGGCCAAGTAGTCGGTGCTCGTCGTGACCTGAAGACCATAGGTGGACCGCCGCGGGTACAACTCAACGGGTGGTGGGACACCTATGTTAATCGTGACCGTCTAGAGAGGCTCATATTTCCTCGATCTTGAGCAAGACCGCGCCACGATCGACTTGGAAAAACCGATATTTTCACGCCCGGTGCAGGCGCGACGATCTTTGTTGTCGCTGTCATGGACGTTCGATATAAGCCGCCGCGCGAGAGTGTGCGGGAGTAAGGCAGATGCAACTGTTCAAAAGCAGAGGCCGTCGAGCAGCGGAAAGGCCGGTTAGGAACGGCAGAGCCGACGCGCCAGACCTTGGGTCGGATGGTAAATTCTACCGGCCCAGCGAGAAAGAGCCCTTCATGAACGAGCGGCAGCGGGAGTATTTCCAGCTGAAATTGCTCGATTGGCGGGAGGACATCCTGAGGGAAGCCAAGGAGACGCTCCAGCATCTTCAGGACGAGAGCCAGAACCACCCCGACCTTGCCGATCGCGCCTCGTCGGAAACCGACCGCGCCGTCGAATTGCGCGCTCGTGACCGACAACGCAAACTGATCGCCAAGATCGATGCTGCATTGCAGCGAATCGAAGACGGTACTTACGGCTATTGCGAAGAAACCGGTGAGCCGATCAAGCTCAAGCGCCTTGAAGCTCGGCCGATTGCGACCTTGTCGATTGAGGCCCAGGAGCGCCACGAGCGGCGCAAGCGCGCGTACCGTGACAATTGATCTCGTAAGGCGCGCGACGTCCGTTAAAAGACGAGGCCTTGATGGAATGCAAATCAAAGCCGCCGGCTCACGACTCCTCGAAGCCATACGAATTGAAGTGCAGTGTCTGACAGTTCTCGTTAATGATCCTCCGCACGTCTTCAGCAACGCCGCCCGGTACCGCCGCATCGATATCGACCCTCGACTGGCCTGAAGTCCGCCAACCCTTGCTTCGGGGCGTCCACCACGAACGACGGCGACCATCGCGACGAGATTGTGCGGCTCGAGGAGCAGATCGATGAGTTCGCCGCCAGGATCGAGAGCTGCCGCAAATTCATCTTGGCCGGCCAGATCGCCGTGGCGGGCGGCGGCGTGGTTCTCGTCGCCATGTTGATCGGCGCGATCCAGTTCGATCCGTCGGTTATGGCGGTCGCGGTCGCAGCGGTGCTCGGTGGCATCGTCGCGACAGGCTCGAACCGCAGCACGGCGAGAGAAGCAACGCATGAATTGGCCGCGGCTGAGGCAAAGCGAGCGGCGCTTATCGGGCAGTCGAATCTTCGGCTTGTACCCGAACGCGACGGCTTGTCATGAAGATTGCCGCGGCGAGATAGCTCGCGTCATTCAACGGCAACGCCGCTCTCCTTGAT